>NZ_POUC01000546.1 GCF_002891435.1 Streptomyces cahuitamycinicus | reverse complement strand
GCGCTGGAGACCGGCGGGCTACTGCCGTTGAACACCGGCGGGGGCGGGCTGTCCGAGGCCTACGTGCACGGCTTCAACCTCATCAACGAAGGGGTCAGACAGCTGCGCGGCACCAGTACCGCGCAGGTGCCGGGCGCCTCCACCTGTCTGGTCACGGCGGGTGAGGGCGTTCCCACCTCCGCCCTGCTGCTGAGGAGTTGAGGAGCAACCATGCTGCGTCCCGTCACCGACGCCGACGGCGCCCCCTTCTGGGAGTACGCCGCCCGGGGTGAACTCCGCGTCCAGGCCTGCGCCGCCTGCGGTGAACTCCGCTTCCCGCCCCGGCCCTGCTGCCCGCACTGCCAGTCCTTCGAGAGCGAGTGGCGGCCGGTGTCCGGCCGGGGCCGGGTCTGGTCGTACGTCGTCGCCCATCCGCCGCTGCTGCCCGACTACGCCGCGCAGGCGCCGTACAACGTGGTCGTCGTCGAGCTGGACGAGGCGCCCCGCATCCGGCTGGTGGGCAACCTGGTCGCCGGGGCAGGGCAGCCGCTCGGCTCCCTGCCGCCGGAGAGCATGCGCATCGGCGCCCGGGTGCGGGCCGTCTTCCACGACGGGCTTCCCCAGTGGGTCCCGGAGCGGTCATGAGCAGTGTGCTCGTACGGGCCGACCGGGACAGCGGGGTCGCCGTCGTGACGCTGGACCGGCCCGGGCGGCTCAATGCCGTCGACCTCGCCATGGCCGACGAACTGGCCTCCACCTGGCACGAGTTGCGGTTCGACGACGCCGTGCGGGCGATCGTCCTCACCGGGGCCGGCGAGCGGGCCTTCTGCACCGGCATCGACCGGGACGCCGTCGTGCCGCAGCCGAACTCGCCCTACGCGCAGGACGATCCGCTGCTCGGGATCGGGCCGAAGGCGAACGACCTGTGGAAACCGGTCGTCGCCGCCGTGCACGGCATGGCCTGCGGAGGAGCCTTCTACCTGCTCGGCGAGGCGGAGTTCGTCGTCGCGGACTCCACCGCCACCTTCTTCGACCCGCACACCACCTACGGCATGGTCAGCGCCTACGAGTCCGTCCTGATGGCGCAGCGCATGCCCTACGGGGAGGTCGCGCGGATGGCGCTGATGGGGACGGCGGAGCGGATCTCCGCCCGGCGGGCCCACGAGATCGGACTGGTGTCGGAACTCGTGCCGGAGGGCGAGGCCTTGGGGGCGGCGACGGCCTGCGCCGCCGTTCTCGCCGGGTATCCGACCGAGGCCGTGCAGGGGACGGTGCGGGCGCTGTGGGCCGCGAGTGAGGCGGGCCGGACACAGGGGTTCGCACAGGCTCCGCATCTCATCGCACTCGGGAACGCGGCGGGTGAGCGGCAGGCCCGGCTGTTCGCCGGGCGGTCGCGGGAGTACCGGTTGCGCGAGTGAAGTCGTTTACCCCTACACCCGTATGCTCGGGGGCGTGGTTGAGCATCGGATGATCGACGTCAATGGCATACAGCTGCACATCGCGGAGCAGGGCGAGGGCCCGCTCGTGGTGCTGCTGCACGGTTTCCCGGAGTCCTGGCACTCCTGGCGGCACCAGTTCGGTCCGCTGGCCGAGGCCGGTTTCCGGGTGGTCGCGCCCGACCAGCGCGGGTACGGCGGCAGCGACCGCCCCGAGGACGTGGCCGCGTACAGCATCCTCCACCTGGTGGGGGACGTGGTCGGGCTGGTCCACGCGCTGGGCGAGGAGCGGGCGTTCGTCGTCGGGCACGACTGGGGCGCGCCGGTGGCCTGGCACACCGCGCTGCTGCGGCCGGACGTGGTGCGCGGGGTGGCCGGGCTGAGCGTGCCGCCGCCGTTCCGTGGGAACCGGCCTCCGCTGGAGACCATGCGGGAGCGGTTCGAGGGCCGCTTCTACTGGAACTACTTCGAGCAGCCGGGGGCCGCGGACGCCGAGTTCGCCGCCGACACCCGCGCGACGCTGCGCAGGCTGCTGTACTCCGCGTCCGGTGACGCGCCGGGCGCCGGGCGTCCCGAGCAGGCCCTGGTCGACCTGGAGCGCGGCTGGCTCACGGACGCGCCGGACCCCGAGGTGCTGCCCGGGTGGCTCACCGAGCGGGACCTCGACGTGCTCACCGAGAGCTTCGAGCCGGGCTTCACCGGCGCGCTCAACTGGTACCGCAACCTGGACCGCAACTGGGAGCTGACCGCCCCCTGGCAGGGCGCTGTCGTCTCCCCGCCCGCGCTGTACATGTACGGCGACCGCGACATGGTCCCGGCCTTCCCGGGGACGCCGGAACTGATCGAACGGCTGCCGGACCTGATGCCGGACCTGCGCCGCAAGCCGCTCGTCCTGCCGGGCTGCGGCCACTGGACGCAGCAGGAGCGGCCCGCCGAGGTGAACGAGGCGCTGATCGACTTCTTGACGGAGCTGCGGGGCTGACGCCCCTGCCGGTCACCCGTCCCGTCAGTCGTCGACAAGGGCCCGGCGGTCGACCTCGCAGTGGTCGACCGAGTCCACCAGGCCCGAACCGCCGCCCACCCGGACGGCGACGGTGGCCGTGCCGTTCGCGGGGACCGTGACGTCCCCGTACCGGTCGACGACGGTGATGCCCTGGGCGTCCTCGAAGGTGACCGAGACGGAGAAGGCGGCCTTGCGGCCGTTGGGGTTCTCGACCTCGACGGTCGCGTAGGGGGCCGCCGGGGTCGCGCAGCCGATCAGCCTCGCGGTGCCGTCCTTCAGGGCCCTGCCGCTGCCGGAGGACGAGGTCGGCGTGGAGCCGTAGTTGGGCCTGCGGGTGTAGGAGCTGCCGCCGCCGCTGCTTGCGTGGTCATCGTCGTCGGAGCCGTAGGACCCACCGCTCGAACCGCCGGAGCCGTACGAGCCGCCGCTCGACGTCGACGACCTCGAACTGTCGTGGTCCTGGCTGGAGCTGCTGCACCCGCCGCCGCCCGAGCCGCTGCCGCCGTGACTGCCGCCGCGGCCCCGGCCGGACGAGAATCCGGTCAGTGCCAGTACGACCAGCACGAGCACCGCCGTGAACCTGAGCCCGCGCCCCCGTGTCTGCATGGCGGACAGCCTAGTGATCATCTGTCACGGGCATGTCACTGCGTGGCGACCGGCCCGTACCCGGCGTAGCGTCCTGGGTGGGAGCGGTGAACGGGCCACTCCCACGCAGAACGGCGGCCGCCGTCCGGAGCACCCCTTCCGTACGCCGGTACGACGGCCGTCCCGGGCGGGTCAGGCCGTGCGCGCCGTGCCCGTGCCCTTCTCCGCGTCCAGTGCGTACACGCAGCGGTCCTTGCTGCACGCGTACACCACCCCGTCCCGGACGACCGGGGAGCCGGTGATCTCGCCGCCGGTGGCGAGCTTCCAGCGCAGCCGGCCGTCGTCGGCCTTCAGGGTGTAGAGCAGGTGGTCGGTGGAGCCGAAGTGGATACGGCCCTCGGCCACCGAGGGGGCGCCGACGATGTCGCCGCCCGCCTGGAAGCGCCACTTGGGTGTGCCGGTGACCGCGTCGAGGGTGTAGAGGCCCTTGCCGCTGCCCACGTGGACATGTCCGGCGGCGACCAGGACGGGGTCGACGCAGGAGCGGGCCTCGGTGGCGATGCGCCAGCGGTCGCGGCCGTCGGTGGCGTCGAGGGCGTAGACCGTGCCGAGGTAGTCGGCGAGGTAGATGCCGCCGCCGGTCACGGCCGGGCCGGGGACGAAGGTGGGCGGGCAGAGGAACACGGCCGGGGCCTCGAAGTGCCACTTCACATGCCCTGCGGCCACGTCGAGGGCCAGGACGCGGGTGCCGGCGCAGACGTAGACGTAGCCGTCGGTGGCCTGGGTGAGCCGGATGGGGACGCCGCCGCAGGAGGCCGCGTCGCCGATCGGGTACGCCCAGCGCTCGTCGCCGGTGCGGGCGTCCAGGGCGCGCAGCCGGGCGTCCTGCCACACGTAGACCGTGCCGTCGTGCAGGGCGGGCCCGGCCTCGGGGGACTCGAAGTCCGACTGGCAGCCGGTGACCTCCCACAGCTTCTGGCCGCTGGAGGCCTCCCAGCCCTGGACGCCGCCGCCGCGGGTGCCGGTGACGACCGTGCCGCGGCCGGCCTGGAGCGAGTAGACCCAGGCGTCCGTCTGCAGCCGCCACAGGTCGCCGCCCTCGCGGGCGTCCAGGGCGAACAGGGTGGGCCCGTCGGAGGCGTGGATACGGCCGTCCGCGACCCCCATGGACCAGGCGACGTCCCGGGTCTTGAAACGGCGGCGGCCGGTGGCGACGTCCAGCGCGTGCACCTCGAAGGAGGTGACGTAGACCAGGTCGTCGGCGACCGAGGGCGTGCCCCAGACGTCGTTGGACATGCGGAAGCGCCAGGGCCGCCAGCCGCCGGCCTGCTCCGGCGGGGCGGCCGGGTCCGGGGGCGCGGCGACAGCGGGGCCCACGGCTGGGTCCGTGCCGTTGACGCCGGGACGGGGCTTGGAC
>NZ_POUC01000545.1 GCF_002891435.1 Streptomyces cahuitamycinicus | reverse complement strand
GGTGAAGAGCGAGGGGGGAGAGCTGTTCTTACCGGACTCTTCACGACTTCTTACGTCGGGACGGGACCGTATCGTCGTAACGGGAGCGTACGTCGGGCGAACGTCGGAACGCAACCGTTTCGTCGTCACGCCCTATGCTGTCGCCATGACGACGAAGCCCGACGAGCCCCAGCAGCCCCCGCGCCGCCGGGCCCCCGCGGGGGCGGCCGTACTGCGGGAGGACGTGACGCAAGCGATCCGGGCGGCCGTCTTCGAGGAACTCGCGGCCGTCGGCTACGCACGGATGTCCATCGAGGGGATCGCGCGCCGCGCGGGGGTCGGGAAGACGGCGGTGTACCGCCGCTGGCGCTCGAAACTGCACCTGGTCCTCGACATCGTCTCGGCGCTCGCCGTACAGGGCCTGCCCGCGCCGGACACCGGCTCCCTGGAGGGCGACCTGCGGCTCCTCTACGAGGTGACGTCCCGGGCCCTGCGCCACCCCGTCGCCTCGCAGGTCATCCCCGACCTCCAGGCCGAGGCGGCCCGCAACCCCGACATCGCCGAGGCCCTGCAGAAGGCCCTGCGCGAGGGCCAGGACGGCGTCGCCACCGGCATCGTGACGGCGGCGGAACGCCGCGGCGAACTCCGCGAGGGCATCGACCACGACCTCGCGCTCGACCTGATCTCAGGCCCGCTCTACTGGCGCTCGGTGGTCATCCGCAGCTCGAAGCTGCCGAAGGGGTATCTAGGCGCGCTGGCCCGCGCCACGTCGCAGGGGCTGAAGGCGTTGTAGACCGGCACGGGGCCGTCACGTCTGCGCCCCGTGCGTGCGCCCCGTGCGTGGGCCCCGAGTGTGCGCCCACGCGTTGAGCCCGGCAGGCGCGCCGGGGCTCGTCGTGGCGCGTGGGCGGATCAGCCCCGTCCCGCCTCCGGATGCAGCCGTAGCCACCCCTCCCAGGCCGACCTGATCATGTCCTGCACGCCGAGCCGGGCCTTCCAGCCCAGTTCCGCGGCGGCGCGGTCGGCGGAGGCCACGACCCGGGCCGGGTCGCCCGGGCGGCGGGGGGTGACGGCCGGCGGGCGGTCGTACCCGGTGACGGCGTTGATGCGGTCGATCATCTCGCGGACGGAGACGCCCTCGCCCCGGCCGATGTTGAGCGTGAGATCGCGGCCGGGGGAGGAGCGCAGGGCCCGGGCCGCCGCGACATGGGCCTCGGCCAGGTCGACCACGTGGATGTAGTCGCGCACGCAGGTGCCGTCCGGGGTCGGGTAGTCGTCGCCGAAGACGCGCGGCGGCGCGTCCTCGGTGAGCTTTTCGAAGACCATCGGCACGAGGTTGAACACCCCGGTGTCCGCGAGTTCCGGGCCCGCGGCGCCCGCCACGTTGAAGTAGCGCAGGCACGCGGCCGACAGCCCGGTCGCCCGGCCGGTCGCGCGGACCAGCCACTCACCGGCGAGTTTGGTCTCGCCGTACGGCGACATGGGCAGGCACGGCGTCTCCTCGGTGACCAGGTCCACGTCCGGCATGCCGTACACCGCCGCCGACGAGGAGAAGACGAAGGACGGCACCTTCGCCGCCGTCACGGCGTCCAGCAGGATCCGCAGACCCTCGACGTTCTCCCGGTAGTAGTGCAGCGGCCGTTCCACCGACTCGCCCACCTGCTTCTTCGCCGCGAGGTGGACGACGCCGGTGACCGCGTGGTCCGCGAGGGTGCGGGCAAGCCGCTCGGCGTCCAGGGTCGAGCCCACCACCAGCGGCACCCCGTCGGGCACCCGCTCGGCGATGCCGGTGGACAGGTCGTCGTACACCATCGCCTGCTCGCCAGCCGCGGTCATCGCCCGTACGACGTGCGCGCCGATGTAACCGGCGCCGCCGGTGATCAACCAGGTCATGTGCGGCCGTCCCCTCGTCAGTTGGCCCGTGGTGGTGGTGCGGTGCGCTGGTCCGTCGTGGTCCGGTGCTCTCAGTGAAGCAGGCGGCGCAGCCGTGCGCGGGCGACCGACAGCACGCCGCGTACGCCGGGGGCCACCCGCAGTGCCAGCGCGCCGGAGTGGGTGGCGTACGGCTGTACGAGTACCACGCCGTGCCGAGCGCTCGGGACAGCGCTGCGGCGCAGCAGACCGGCGCCCGTGAGCGCGTGTGCCGAGACGTCGCGGCTCACGCCGTCGCGAAAGCGGATACGAAGGCGCAGGTCCCAGGTGGCCGCGCCGAGCGCGGACAGCGCGGCGAGGTCGATGGTCACCTCCGCCGACCAGGCGCCGCCGCGGACGGAACCGGCGGTCCCGGCCGGCTCGGAGCCTTGCGCGCAAGGTCCGAGTGCCACGGCCCCGGAGCCGGCGACCCCGGCAGGATCGGGTCCGGCGACCCCGTCAGGACCGGAACCGGCGACCCCGGCAGGACCGGAACCGGAACCGGCGACCCCGGCAGGACCGGAGCCCCGGGCGAGCGCTACGGTCCCGGAGTCGGTGGTCCTGGCGGCGGGCTCGGGGTCCTGCGCGAGCGCCACGGCTCCGGAATCGGCGGTCCCGGTGGTCCCGGCAGGCCCGGGACCGCTCGCGCACGGCGTCAGCGGCACGGCCCTGTCCCGGACCACCAGGTCCCCGTCGTCCCGGTGCAGCCACTCCACCTCCACCCTCTCCGGCCCCGCCTGCGCCACCCGCCCGTACAGCTCGTGCAGGCGCAGCCGCAGCCGGGTGCCGCGCGCGCACGGCCGCAGCTCCGCGTCGACGGCGAGGGGCAGCGCGCGAACCGGCCGCGCCCGCAGCGGCTCCAACGAGACCGGGAGGACGTCCGACCAGACCGGCGTGCCGTCCGCGGAGCGGGCGTACGGCGGGCACAGGCGGGCCGGGCGGGCCGCGAGCTCCCGCAGCCGGGGCAGGTCGCACGGCTCCGGGGAGGCCAGGACGATCTGCCCGGCCAGCCGGCCGGGAGCGGCCGGGTTGCGCGCCCAGTCGTCGGCGTCGTACTCCGCGAGGTGCGCCCGCGTGAGCTCCCACCACGCGCGCCGGTAGGCGGCGTCCCGCAACCCCAGTTCACGCATGTACATCCGCAGATCGTGGTCGAGGAACTTGGCGCGCACGGCCCGCGCGAGTTCCTTCTGCCCGGCGCCCAGCAGCACCTCGTACGCCTGCCGGCATGCCTCCGTACGGGCCCTCCAGTTCTCGACGCCGGACCGGTCGAGGGAGATGGACAGCCGCCCGGCCGAGCGGCGCACGTGCCAGACGTACACCCGGTCCGGGACCAGGGCGATGCGCGGAGCCGCGGCCAGGACGCGCGCGGTGAAGACGACGTCCTCGTACGGGAAGCGGCCCTCGGGGAAGCGGACGCCGTGCGCCCGCAGGAAGCCGGTGCGGTAGAGCTTGTTGACGCAGAGCGTGTCGTGGACCAGGCGCGGTCGCCGAGCGGGGTGCGGCACCACGGCGTGCAGCGCGTAGAGACGCGCCTGCCAGGGGACTTCGCGCCCCGATGGCAGCTCGCGGCGTACGCACAGACCGCCCGCGACCTCGGCGTGCGCACCCTCGGCTGCTTCGAGCAGCGCCTCGACCGCGCCGGGCGGCAGGAAGTCGTCGCTGTCCAGGAACATTACGTACGGCGAGGTCACCGCGTCGAGCCCGGTGTTGCGCGGAGTGCCGCAGCCGCCGCTGTTGGCCCGGCGGCGGATCACCTTCAGACGGGGCTCCGAGACGGCGAGCCGGTCGAGCAACGCGGCGCTGCCGTCCGTCGAGCAGTCATCGACGGCCACCACCTCGCGCACGGCCGGTCCCTGGGCGAGCGCCGACCGCACGGCGTCCGTCACATGCGCGGCGTCGTCGTAACCGATCACCACGACGGCGACCCGGGCAAGCGGTCTCCGGGTGTCCCTCTCGGTCTCACACTCGGCATTCATCACGGCGGATGGTAAGCCGGGCGAATGACATGAAAGTGCTAACACACCATCAAACCGTATTGATGCCTCTGATTCAGCACAGAATCGGGCCGTGGAGAGCGGACAGTCGAGGGGGAGCGGCCGGTTCGGCGCGGGGCGGGTGCCTGTGGCGGTGCCCGTGGCGGTGCCCGTGGCGGTGCCCATGGCGGTGATGCTGGCGATCGGGCTGTGGGGCCTGGACCGCGGCGGCATGTGGGGCGACGAGAGCGTCACCTTCCAGGTCGCGCAGCGCACGGTCCCGCAGATCTGGCGGCTGCTGCACGACGTGGACGCCGTCCACGGCCTCTACTACCTGATCATGCACGCCGTCCTCACCGTCCACCCCGGCGAGGTCGTGCTGCGCCTGCCGTCGGTGTGCACGGCGACGGCGACCGCCGGCCTGGTCGCGGCCCTCGGCGTCCGGCTGGCCGGGCCCCGCGTCGGAATGTGGGCCGGGCTCCTGGGTGCAGGCGGCGAGCAGGAGGACCAGCAGGGCGACGAGCAGGGACGGGCGTCTCACGGGGTGCTCTCCGGGTTGTGC
>NZ_POUC01000544.1 GCF_002891435.1 Streptomyces cahuitamycinicus | reverse complement strand
GAGACAGCTCTGGGGCGCGCCCCGGCCGGGGGAGCTAGGCCGGGGCCGGCGCGTCGGTGGGTACCTCGACGGCCCACGTCGCGAGCTTGTTGCCCTGGACGGCCCAGTAGTCCTCCCGGTCCGTCACCCAGCCCTGACCGGGCTCCCACTTCTGCGTGCGGAGGAAGGACAGGGGAACGTGCTTCGCCTCGCGCACCTCGGGCATGTTCAGCACGGTGCCCGCCCAGTGGTAGACGGTGAGGCCCTGGCGCTCCACGGTCGTCAGCTTGTCCAGCCGGACGCGCATGCCGTGCTCGCGAACGATGTCGCCCTCGGCGAGCTGGCTTGAGTCCTTGATTTCGGTCTCCGGCTGCGGGTGCCCGTCCTTCGGGCAGACGTAGGGGAACGCCTCCACGGCGGCCGCCTTGAAGCGCGCGCCCATGTACTCGCCGAAGTGGCTACCGCCGTACAGGTACCAGCCGGTGTCCGGGCATCCGTCCAGCGCGTTGGCGGTGCGGCGCTCAAGCTCGAACTTCACGCCCTCGTACTCCGTGGCCCACTTCCGGCCCGCCTCCACGCAGGTCCAGCCGATGCCCTCGACGTCGAGGGTCGCCGGGCCCCGCTCGGCCGCTGCGGCACGGGCGGCGCGCGCCTTCTTCGCCGCGTTGACGCCGTGGTGGGTGAGACGGAAGTGGGTGAAGCCCGGGTAGTCCCGGACGGTCGAAGCCAGGCGCCCGTTCGCGGTGTACTCCTTGACCCACTGGCGGCGGAGCATGATGTCGAGCGTGCGGCCGGTGGCCGTGGACGGGATGCGGTGGTTCTCGGCGTCCAGGGCGGCGATCAGCAAATCGGCCTGCGGCTTGGTGGGGACGGTGTCGATGCCGGTCTTCGTGGCCATGACGGAGTTCTCCTCGGGGAAGTCTGGCGAGCTGGGGGAGGGTGCCGGGGCGCGGCGCGTACGGTCGCGCCCCGGCGAGGGGGACCGGCCGGTCAGATGACGTCGGTGACGTCGTAGAAGCTGGCCAGGCCCCGCGAGAACCGGAACCGCTCCCCGGGGAGCGTCAGCGTGGGCTCGGCGAACTCGCCGCGCACGGCGTCCACGTACGCGGACTCGGCCACGGCACGGACGTGGTGGTCGGTCGCCCAGTACGCCTTGATGGACCAGTAGTCGACGGCGTACCGGGTCCACTGGGTGACCGGGTCGACGTACTTGACGAACCGGATGATCAGGTCCGCGGTGCCGTCAGTGCCGTCGATGGTCGACTCCCGCAGCGTCTCCCCGGCCGCGATGCTCCACTCATAGACGTCGCACTGCTCGACGGTGAGCTGCGTGGGCTTCTCGTGGTGCAGGAGAGTGCGCATCGGCCCGTACTGCTCGGCCAGTTCTTCCGTGGGCTTCACGGCCAGGAGGACAGCGGTCATGGCGGTGTTCCTTCCTTCGGGACTTTGGCGGTGCTCTCCGCCAACACCTCGAATAGTACAGCAATGAGACTGTCAGGGAAGGGAAACCCAGGAAAAAGGCCATACATGAGACCCGCGAGTCTCAGAGCTGCACTGTTCCGAGACTCGCGGGGAGTGGGTGGGCGTGGGGCCGGTCAGGCTGCGGTGCCGTACCGCCCGGGATCGTCCCTCCCTACGCCCGTCAGGACGGGAACGACAGGCACCGGGACGGGCACGGCCCCCGCGCTCGACGTCGACGCCGGCCGCGGCTGCACGGTGACGTCCTCGGCCGCGAACAGCTCTCCCTGCTCCGGCTCCTCGGGCAGCATCCGGGCCAGGTGCGCGGCGACGTCCTCCTCCGGCGCCTCGACCAGGTCGACCCCGCCGGCGTCCGCCCACACCTCGGCCGCCACGGTCCCGTACTGCTCCCACAGCGGCCGGGAGCTGTCGCGCACCGGACTGTCCGACACGGCTCCGGCGAGACCCCGCACCAGGGCGCCCAGCGCGTCAGCACGGAACTCCCGGGACCGGATACGCATGGTGGACGCGTCCTCGTACTCCAAGTGCGGCTCAACGGCCACAGAGCGCTTCCACGCCCCGAACGCCCGGACCGCGCGGGTGGCGAGACCTTCCACGGCGTCCAGGACCCGCGTCAGGGCCGCGAGGTACCGGGCCAGGGCGCGCGGGGGGCCGTCGACGCGCAAGCGCCGCTCGTCCAGCCATCCGTGCCGCTCCCGGTTCCCCCAGTTCTCCTCGTAGATCGACCACCGGGGGTTCACCCTGTACGGCGTCGACGCCTCCACGCCGTGGACGTCGGCCAGGTGCCACGCCACGTCGTGGTGCTGCTTCGCCCTGCGCTTCGACGCGGCGGGGAAGTGGAGCTCCACCGTGAACCGGTCGGGGCCCGACTCGTACGGGCGGGGGATCTCTACGTACGCGCTCACGCGCTGTTCCTTCCTTCGGGATGCGGCGGTGCTCTCCGCCGCGGGGACGCCGGCCGCGGGCTGCGACCGGCACACTCGAACGCCCAGACACCTGGGCAGGACTGGGGCTCAGCCGCGGCGCAGCACCCGGGCCAGCAGGGACCGAAGGGACTGGACACGGCTACGCCGCTCGTACGCCCGGACCATCGCGGCGACGTCGGCCGGGGCCGGGGACTGGTGCCACTCAACGCTGATGACCATGTACTCGCGCAGCTCCGCGTGCGGCCGGTCCAAGCAGAGGCTCGCACCGCTCCGGTTGGCCTTCCACGTCATCCAGAGACGGTCAGTGTCGTAGTTCCGCTCCCACGTCTCCCACGGCCGGGCAGGTGGCAGACCCAGCAGACGGGCCACCTCGTCCGTGAACGACTCGAACGTCCACCTCGGCGACTCGGGGGCGGGCAGGTGGGACTGGAGCCAAGACGGCAGCGGCATGGAGCTGAAACCTCCCTTGGAGCGGCGTACAGGCCACGGGCGGACCCGGACGCCGAAACAGCGGCAACAGAGCAGACAGGCGGGGTTTTGGGACTTCTGGGACCGTCCACACGCGCGCGTGCGCGTATGAGCCCGGGATGCGCCGCCCGACCCGTTCGGCCGGGCGGCGCGGGGGATTCAGGGGCGGGGGTCGAGGTCGTACGTGACAGGAACGTCAACGCGGAAGAGGCGGCCGAACATCCGGCGGGTGTTCTCGGCGGCGTCGTGGCGGCCGTCGCGCTTGCGGAACGTCAGGGCGATGGGCGGGTGAGCGGGGATGTGCCCGATGGGCGAGTCAACCCCGGCGGTGATCGTGGCGGTGACGGTCCATCCGGTGCCGGAGTCGCTGCGGCAGTGCACGCGCACGGTGGGCGTGCCGGTCGTGACGGCGGACAGCTCCTCGGACGTGGCGTCGACGGCGTTGTACCCCAGGGCCGCGTTGCGGATCTCCTCGGCGGTGCCGGGCAGGTCCGTGCCGTGCATGCGGTGCGCGCGGGAAGCGACGGCCACGATCGCCTCGCGGGCCCGCTCGACGGCGGCGCGCGCCTTGTCGTGGGCGGCGTTGCGGTCGATGAGGCACCGGGCCCTGCGGAGGGCGTCCCACGCCTCCTCGACGGCGCTGTGCGTCTCGACGATTTCGAGGTGGTGCTCCGGGGGCGCGAACTTCCCCAGGGTGAACAGGTGCCGGGCGAGGTCGGCGAGGTCGCGGGGGGCGGAGCCGAGTGCGGCGTGAGTGGCTGCCTCGTACGCGGCGAGCGCAGCAAACGGCGTTGCGGCGGTTCGGCGGTCGGCGGCCGCAATCTCCTCCTCGGTGGCCGGGCGCAGTACGACCGTGCCCCGCTCGTCCTTGTAGACGATGCGGGCGCTGGAGCGGGCGGCGGACATCTCGCGGACCTGGCGCTTGACGAGGGGCTGCATCATCGCGGCGTTGATCTCGGTGAGGGCGTCGCGGGTGGGGATGACGTGACGGGTGCCGCCGTTGACGATGCGGACGTGCTTGCGCTCGTCGGTGGCCGGGCGTTCGTCGGCGGCCGGCCGGGGGCGCGGCTCACGCCAGAGGCGGATGGAGACCGGCTTGCAGCCCCACAGGCGGGCCGGGATGGGGCGGTTGGACAGGCGGACGGAGATGGCGTTGGTCAGGGCCTTGTCCCAGCCGCGCGGGTCGTCGTCGCCGCCATCGGTGATCTCGTCGCGCAGCGCGTGCACCGCGTCGGCGCTCATGTGGTGGAGCTGTTCGCGGATGGCCCAGTACCGCTCATCCTCGGTGAAGATGACCCGGACGAACTCCGATGCTGCCTGCTTGCGGATGATGCGGCGCACCATCTCCTTGTTCGCCTTGCCCTGCTCCTTGTCGTGGTCGCGACTCATGACGGCGTCCACCTCATCGTGCGTGACGACGCGGTCGTTGTGGAGGCGGGCGGAGATCAGGATCTGCTGCGCCATGGCTTCGGCGCGCTGCGTGGCAGTGATCACGGGGGTTCCTTCGTTCGGGACGTCCCGGTGCTCTCCGGGACTGGTGTGGGGGCGGTGCGCCCTGCGCCTGCACCGGGCGGGCCGGTGA
>NZ_POUC01000543.1 GCF_002891435.1 Streptomyces cahuitamycinicus | reverse complement strand
TCCCGGGGTACGGGGCGGTGGGGCGCAAGCCGTAGCACTCACGGAGGCCCCGGGCCGGTCACGGGGGCGGCAGCGCACCGCACAGCGCCTCCAGGGCCGGCCCGTAGGCGTGCTCGGAGGGGGTCGCGTACCCCACGACGAGCCCGTCGCCCACCGGCATGTCCGTCTCCGGGTGCCGGAACGCGGCGAGGCCGTCGAGGGCGACGCCCTGCCAGGCGGCGGCTTTGACCGCGGACGCCTCGGTGCCGGGCGGCAGCCGCAGCACGGCGTGCAGCCCGGCCGCGATGCCGGTGGCCTCGATGTGCGGCGCGTGCTCGGCGAGCGCCGCGACGAGCCGGTCCCGGCGGCCGCGGTAGCGCTGCCGCATCCGGCGTATGTGCCGGTCGTACGATCCCGAAGCGATGAAGTCCGCGAGGCTCAGCTGGTCGAGGACGCTCGCCCACGCCTCGCGCTCGCCCTTGGCGGCCAGAACGGCCTCGACATACCGCTCCGGCAGCACCATCCAGCCCAGCCGCACCGCCGGCGACAGGCTCTTGCTGACCGAACCGATGTGGATCACGCGCTCGGGGTCGAGCCCCTGGACGGCGCCGACCGGCTTGCGGTCGTAGCGGAACTCCCCGTCGTAGTCGTCCTCCAGGACCAGACCCTCACGCGCGCGTGCCCAGTCGATCACGGCGGCCCGGCGCGTGGGGTGCAGCGGGCCGCCGGTCGGGAACTGGTGCGCCGGCGTGAGCAGCACGGCCCGCTCGCGCGCCAACCGGTCGATCCGCGCGCCGTGTTCGTCGAGGGGGAGCGGTACCGTCCGCACTCCGGCCGCGGCCAGGACGTGCCGGTGGAACCCGAGCCCGTACGCCTCCACCGCCAAGGGGCCGCGCAGGACGCCGCCGAACAGCAGCCGCAGCGCGTGCGCGAAGCCGGAGCAGATCACGATCCGGCCCGGCTCGGTCCGCACGCCACGCGCCCGTGCCAGGTACTCCGTGAGCGCTTCCCGCAGTTCCGGCCGGCCGGCGGGGTCGCCCGGGCCGAACACCTCGTTGGGCGCCTGCTGCAGGGCCCGCCGGTAGGAGGCCAGCCAGGCGGTGCGCGGGAACGCCGAGACGTCCGGTGTGCCCTGCGTCAGATCGTGCCGGGGGCCACGCGCGCGTGGCGGTGCCTTCTTGGGCACGCGGGCGGCGGGCCGCAGCGGCTCGGCGCGCTCCGCGACCCGGGTGCCGGACCCTTGCCGGGCGGTGAGCCAGCCCTCCGCGACGAGCTCCGCGTACGCGTCCGCCACCGTGTTGCGGGCGACTCCGAGGTCCGCCGCGAGTGAGCGGTACGGCGGCAGTCGCGTGCCCGGGGCGAGCCGCCCACTGCGCACCGCCTCGCGCAGGGCACTGATCAGCGCCGCCCGCCGGCCGCCCGGCCCGGTCAGCTCCAGATGCAGGTCGGACCCGATCCGCTCCGCGGAATTGACCCACGATGTCACCATGAGAGTGCACCCTACAGCGGGTCTTTCCAGCTCGTAGTTTGAAGGGTATGACGACGACCGTGAACACGAGCAGCACCCACCCGACGTCCGCCCGGCCGGAGTTCGGCGCCTCCGCCCCGAAGGCCTTCCGGGCCCTCATCGCCTTCGACGCCGCCGCCCGCGAAGGCATCGACCCGGCCCTCGTCGAGCTGATCCAGATCCGCTCCTCGCACCTCAACCACTGCGCGTACTGCCTGCACATGCACACCAACGACGCCCGCAAGGCCGGCGAGAGCGAGGACCGGCTGCACATGGTCGCCGTGTGGCGCGAGGCCCGTCACTTCTTCACCGAACGGGAGCAGGCGGCTCTCGCCCTCACCGACGCGGTAACCCTCATCGCCGACGCCGGCGTCCCGGACGAGGTGTACGCGCGCGCCGCCGCACTGTTCGACGAGCGGGAACTCGCCCAGGTGCTCGCCCTGATCTGCGCGATCAATACCTGGAACCGGCTGGCACTGTCGACGGGGAAGGTCGCGGGGACGGACGATCGATGACATCCGTTGGCGGTCCCGGCGGTCCTGGCGGTCCTGGCGCTCCCGGCGGTCCCGGCGGTCCGGTGGTCCGGCGGCTCGGTGGTCCGGTGGTCCGGGCGGTTCCGGCGGCTCGGTGGTCACGGCGGCAGGGCGCTACACCGCCATGGGCCGGTCGTACGGCCCGATCGGCGCCGGCAGCCTCGCACTGCCCGTCAGATAGCGGTCGACGGCCGCGGCCACCGCCCGCCCCTCGGCGATCGCCCACACGATGAGCGACTGCCCCCGGGCCGCGTCCCCCGCGGCGAAGACCCCGGGCACGTTCGTGGCGAACCCGGAGTCCCGCGCGATCGTCCCGCGGGGCTCCATCTCCAGCCCCAGCTGGTCGACGAGCCCGTCCTCCCGGTCCGGCCCGGAGAAGCCGAGGGCGAGCAGCACGAGGTCGGCGGGGAGCGTCCGCCCCGTGCCTTCCATCGGATGGCGCCGGGTGTCCACCTCGACCAGGTGGAGCGAGCGCACCCGCCCCTGCGCGTCGCCGTCGAAGCGCAGAGTGGACGCCGCGAACAGCCGCGCATCCGCGTCCGCGACCGGGGCGGTCCGCAGGTCACGCGCCTCCTCATGGGCGGCGGACAGCCGGTAGATCCGCATCGGATACGTCGGCCAGGGCTCGGTGTCCTCGTCGCGCTCCGCGTCCGGCAGGGCGTAGATGTCCAGCTGGGTCACGGATGCGGCGCCCTCCCGGACGGCCGTGCCCAGGCAGTCCGCTCCGGTGTCGCCGCCGCCGACGATGACGACGTGCTGACCGGCTGCCGACAGCGGGGACGTCTCCAGATCACCCTCGCGCACCCGGTTGGCCAGCGGCAGGTATTCCATCGCCTGGTGAATGCCCGTCAGCTCCCGCCCCGGCACCGGGAGTTCCCGCCACGCGGTCGCCCCCGTGGCCAGCACCACGGCGTCGTGGCGGGTCCGCAGCTCGTCGGCCCCGATGTCCCGCCCGACCGCCGTCGACGTCCGGAACTTCGTCCCTTCGGCCCGCATCTGCTCCAGCCGCCGCTCCAGATGACGCTTCTCCATCTTGAACGAGGGGATGCCGTACCGCATCAGCCCGCCGAGCCGGTCGTCCCTCTCGTACACGGCGACCGTGTGCCCGGCCTGCGTCAACTGTTGCGCCGCGGCCAGCCCGGTCGGGCCCGAACCGATCACCGCGACCGTCTTCCCGGACAGCCGCTCCGGCGGCCTCGGCGGCGCGAACCCCTCCTCCCAGGCCCGGTCGGCGATCGCGCACTCGACGTTCTTGATGGTGACGGCCGGCTGGTTGATCGCCAGCACACAGCCCGCCTCACACGGCGCGGGGCACAGCCGGCCGGTGAACTCCGGGAAGTTGTTCGTGGCGTGCAGCCGGTCGGCGGCCGCCCGCCAGTCCTCCCTGGACACCAGGTCGTTCCACTCGGGGATCAGATTGCCCAGCGGACAGGCGTCGTGACAGAAGGGGATGCCGCAGTCCATGCAACGGTCGGCCTGTTTGCTGATGATCGGCAGCAGCGCCCCGGGGACGTGGACCTCGGCCCAGTCCCGCGCCCGTTCCTCGACCGGCCTGCGCGGCCAGTCCTGGCGGGGTGTGGTCAGGAAACCCTTGGGATCGGCCATGGCCGTCTTCCTTGCGTGCGCGTGGGACAGGCCGTGTGCCGTCGGGCGGCATCTTCACTCGTCGGCGGCACTCTTTCGCCACGATACGTCCGCCTCCCGGCCGGTGCCCGTCCGCCGCGTGGCACGGGCGTCAGGTGAGCGCCAGCACGTACGCCAGCGCCGCCGCGGCCGAGGCCGCCGTGCGGACGTGGTTCCACAGCGTCCACTCGCGCAGGTACACCGGCCAGTACGCCGCCGCCTCCGGAGTGCCCGGCTCCAGCCCGGCCAGGGCGTCGTTGCGCGGCACGTTCGCGACCATGGTCAGCCCGAACGACCCGAACAGGTACAGCGCGCTGCCCACCAGCAATTCCACCGTCCCCTCGGCCGGCCACAGCACGAACGTCACCACGGCGATCACCGCGCACAGCACGGCCGACCCCAGGAACACGATCATGAAGGGCGGCGCCACCGCCGCCACGTTGACCGCCTGCATCGCGGCGACTCCCTGCGCGGGCGGCAGCATGCCCAGGCCCCGCATCACGAAGGTCGAGAACCCGCAGAACACCCCGGCCACCAGACCGGTCCCGAGCGCCCCCAGCACCGTCAGCACGAAGTATGGTCCGTCGATCATGTCTCTCTCCCGCCGTCCAGCCGGAATCCCGCCCGGCACCCTTCCTCGCCCCTAGTGAATGCCCGTACGAGCACGGTGACCATGGCCGAACGGCGCGGCGGCATAAGCGAACGTCCACGGGCGTTCGAGCGGCCGTGCCGACGGCATGACGCACGCCCCGGTGCCTCTCACGTCAGTCACCCCGCGGAACCGAGCCCCGCCTCGGTC
>NZ_POUC01000542.1 GCF_002891435.1 Streptomyces cahuitamycinicus | reverse complement strand
CCCCCGAGGAGCGGGACACCTGCCGCCCCTGGCTGGTGCAGGAACTGCGGTTGCTGCGCCCGACGCTGCGGGCCGTGGTCGTACTCGGCGCCTTCGGGTGGCAGGCCGCGCTGCCCGCGGTCGCCGCAGCCGGCTGGTCCGTGCCCCGGCCGCGCCCCGCCTTCTCCCACGGCGCCCGCTACCCCCTCGACGGCCTGGAACTCTTCGGCTGCTTCCACGTCAGCCAGCGCAACACCTTCACCGGCCGGCTCACCCCCACGATGCTGCGCGAGGTGCTGCGCACGGCGGGGCGAGCGGCGGGCCTGTCCGCCGGCACTCCCTAGGGAGCCTCCTCGCCGAACAGGTGGCGGACCGTGGAGCGGTAGTTGGTCCGTACGTGCGTCAGCGCATGAGCGCGGGCCCGGTCCGGATCGCCCGAGGCGATCGCCTCGTACAGCTCGCGGTGCTCCACGAGGAGCTGCGGCCACTCCTCGTTGCGCCGGGTCATCCAGCGCAGCCGGCCGGCGACCGGTTCCAGGGCCTCGGTCAGCAGGCTGTTGCCCGCCATCGCCATGATGCGGTCGTGCAGGCGGCTGTTGACGTCGGTGATCACCTCGGCGTCCCCGGCCTCGGTCGCGGTGGCCGCACGGTCGACGAGTTCCTGGACTTCTGCCAGGTCCTCCGGTGTGGCGCGGGACGCGGCGAGTCCGGCGGCGTAGACCTCCAGGGCTTCTCGCAGTTCGAACAGTTCCTTGACGTCGGTCGGCGTGAGACGGCGTACTACCGTGCGTCGGGGTGTCTCGAAGTGGACGAAGCCCTCGGCCACGAGGGCCCGGATCGCCTCCCGGACGGGCACGCGCGAGACACCGAAACGCTCCGCCAGCTCGCGTTCGACCAGGCGGTCGCCGGGACGGAGGCTGCCCGCGATGATCTCCTGGCGCAGATCGGCCGTGACGCGTTCGCGTATCGCTCCGAGGGGTTCGATCTTCGTCATGCAGCCCATCTTCGTCGACGCGAGGTGTGTTTTACGCAGCGTTAACGAGAGCGACATCGGTCAGAACGGTTGACGAGGAGACCATGGCGCAGTTTGGTATACCAAAACATCTCGCGGGGCGTCCCCTCACCGTCCTGCGGAGCAGTCCTCCGTCGTCCCCCTTGCTCGTGGAGGCCCCGTGTCCCTCGCCGACCGTGCCGCAGAGACCGGCACCCCAGCGTTCGTTCCCGATCCCCGGCTGACCAACGAAGACCTCGCGCCCGCCAAGAAGCGCAACTGGAAGGTCTTCGACCTCTTCGCCATGTGGATGTCCGACGTCCACAACCTCGGCAACTACACCTTCGCCGCCGGACTGCTCTTCCTCGGCATGAACGTCTGGCAGATCTTCACGTCCCTGCTCGTCGGGTTCGTGATCATCTACATCGGCATGAACTGGATGGGGAAGATCGGCCAGCGCCACGGCGTGCCCTTCCCGGTGGTCAGCCGGATCGCCTTCGGTGTCTGGGGCGCCAACATACCGGCGCTGATCAGGGCCGTGATCGCCATCATGTGGTACGGCATCCAGACCTACCTCGCGTCAGTCGCCGTCAACGTGATGCTGCTGGCGGCCTGGCCGAGCCTGGAGTCGTGGACACACAACTCCTTCCTGGGCCTGGACGCGCTCGGCTGGGTCTCCTTCATCGCGCTGTGGCTGGTGCAGGCGGCGATCATCAGCCGGGGCATGGAATCGGTCCGCAAGTTCCAGGACTTCTGCGGCCCGGCGATCTGGCTCGTGATGATCGCGCTGGCCGTCTGGATCCTCTACAAGGCCGGCTGGACGATCTCGCTCACCTCCACCCCGCATCCGGTCTCCGTCGGCGAGCAGTGGCGCCAGTGGTTCGGCGCGATCGGCCTGGTCCTCGCCACCTACGGCACACTGATGCTCAACTTCTGCGACTTCTCCCGCTTCGCCCCCGACTACAAGTCGGTCAGGCGCGGCAACTTCTGGGGCCTGCCGATCAACTCCACGGCCTTCGTGATCGTGTCGGTCATCGTCACCGCGGGCGCCTTCGAGGTCTTCGGCAAGGAGATCACCGACCCGGCCTACCTCGTCGCCGAGATCGGCAACACCTGGGTGCTCGTGGTGGGCGCGCTGACCTTCGCCATCGCCACCATGGGCGTCAACATCGTCGCCAACTTCGTCTCACCGGCGTACGACCTGGCCAACGTGTGGCCACAGAAGATCACCTTCAAGGTCGGCGGCATGATCAGCACCGTCGCGGCGCTGCTCGTCACCCCCTGGAACCTCTTCTCCAACCCGACCGTCGTGAACTACTTCCTCGGCGGTCTCGGCGCCTTCCTCGGCCCGCTGTTCGGCGTGATCATGGTCGACTACTACTGGGTCAAGCGGGGCCGTGTGAACGTGGACGAGCTGTTCGACGCGACCCCCGGCTCCCGCTTCTACTACCGCAAGGGCGTCAACCCCAAGGCGCTGTGGGCGTTCCTGCCCGCGGCCGGTGTCGCCGCCGTGCTCGCGCTGGTGAAGACCTTCAGCGACGTGGCGCCGTACTCCTGGTTCATCGGCACGGCCCTGGCGGCCGGGCTCTACACGGCCCTGTGCCGCAGCGAACGTACCGCCGAGCGCCCTGCCGCGGAGGTCTGAGAGACGTGCGAATCGTCGTCACCAACTGCAACACCACGCAGGAGATGACCGAGGAGATCGTACGAGGTGCCCGGGCCGCCGCAGGGCCGGGCACCACCGTGACCGGACTGACCCCCGCCTGGGGACCGGCGTCCGCGGAGGGCTGGCTCGACAGCTACCTGTCCGCCGCGGCCGTCCTGGACACGCTGCGGACCTATGACGGAGCGCCGTACGACGCCGTGGTCATGGCCGGATTCGGGGAGCACGGCCGGGAGGGCGTGCGGGAACTGGTGGACGTACCCGTCGTCGACATCACCGAGGCCGCCGCGCACCTCGCCTGCCTGCTGGGCCGCCGCTACGGCGTCGTGACCACGCTGGAGCGCTCGTGCGGCCAGATCGAGGACAGCCTGGAGACGGCGGGCGTCAGGCGGAACTGCGCGGCGGTCGTCGGAACGGGCCTGAACGTGCTCGACCTCGGCGACGACGAACGCACCGAGACGGCGTTCCTGGCCGCCGCCGAACGGGCCTGCGCGGCCGGGGCGGAAGTGCTCGTCCTCGGCTGCGCCGGCATGACGGGGCTGCAACGGGCCGTCGGGGAGAAGCTGGGCCTGCCGGTCGTCGACGGGGTCGCCGCGGCGGTCAAACTGGCGGAGTCCCTGGTGGCACTGGGGCTGACCACGAGCCGGGTGGGGAGCTACGCCGAACCGCTCCCGAAACCGAGGGCGTGGGGCAGGCCCGCCGGGCGGTAGTTCACGCCGGGCCGTCGAGGGTGACGTCGTCGTGATGGGCTCCGTAGAACGCCACCTGCCGGGCCATCACCTCCCGCATCGACGTGCCCCGTGGGATGCCGTACACCGTGCCGGGGAAGTCCAGCGCCTCCTGGATCTGCCAGAGTTCGTCGTGCTCCCCGGAGGCGAAGAGCCGGGCCCGGGGCGCGCCCGCCGCGATCCAGCCGATGGGCAGGACGGTGCCGGGCGGCAGCACGGAGTTGACGTGCAGCACGCTGTGGATCCGCAGCTCCGAACCGGCGCCCGCGACGGCACCCGGGAAGACGCAGGCGCCGGTGGCCACGAAGACCTCGTCCTCCAAGGTCGCCCCGTTGACATGGGCGTGCGGGCCGACGAGCACCGCGTCACCGATCACGGCGGGGTGCGCGGACCGCCCCCGCACCAGCGCGTTCTCCATCACGACGACGTCCGCCCCGACCCGCACCTCGCCGTCCTCCGCGGTGAGCACGGCCCCGTGCAGCACCCGGCTGCGCTCACCGAGGACGACGGCCCCGCACAGGACGGCCGTCGGGGCGACGTACGCGGACTCGGGGACGACGGGACGCCGCCCGCGGTGCTCGATCAACATGGCGGTCCTCGCCTACTCGGGAACGACGGCTGTCGCCGTAATCTCCACCAGCTGCCCCGTATACCCGAGGCACGCCACGCCGATCAGCGTCGAAGAGTGCGGACCCGCGCTGAGGCCGGACGCCTCGACCACACTCCAGACGGCGGACAGTACGGCCGGCTCATCGCCCACCACGTACACGTCGGTCGCCACGACGTGCGCCAGATCGCTCCCCACGGCGTCCAGTTGCTCCCGCAGGTTGGCGATGACCTGCTCGGCCTGCCGCACCGGATCCCCCGGCCCGACGAGAGCGCCGTCCGGGCCCAGCGGGACGGAACCGGCGAGGAACGCCAGCCGTGTGCCGGCCTCGACGACGGACACGTGGGAGTAGGCGGGAGGCGGGAAGAGGGCCGGGACGGTGACGCGGCGGATCATGTGAGGTCTCCGATCTGCGGACGGCGACAGGACAACCCACCGATCATGGGTGCCCCGGCACGCGCACGCACCCGTATTTCGGTTCCCGGCGGCCGGGCCCTCCCCCTACGC
>NZ_POUC01000541.1 GCF_002891435.1 Streptomyces cahuitamycinicus | reverse complement strand
CTCCGGCCCGTTCCAGGACGGGCAGCTGGCCCGGGGTCGCGGCGAGGGCAGCGCTGGCTCCCTCGTAGGCCGCCCGGGCCACGGTCCCGCAGTCGCCCCGCGCACCGTCCGCGGCGTCGACCACTCCGGCCCGTTCCAGGACGGGCAGCTGGCCCGGGGTCGCGGCGAGGGCAGCGCTGGCTCCCTCGTAGGCCGCCCGGGCCACGGTCCCGCAGTCGCCCCGCGCACCGTCCGCGGCGTCGGCGGCGGCCGAGGCGACCGTGAGGACGGTGCCCTCCACGGGATGGGCGACGGCCCGGCGGGCGGAGTCGGCCGCCTGCCGCAGGGCGAGGCGCAGGCCCTGGCCGTCCGCGTGGGCGGGGTCGTCGTCGGCCAGCACCTGGGCCATGCCGCGCAGCAGCTGGGCGAGGATCGTCCCGGAGTTCCCGCGTGCTCCGATGAGCGCCCCGTGCGCCATCGCCCGGGCGGCGTCGGCGAGCGTCGGCCCGCCGGGGCCGGACCCCGCCGCATGCCCGGCGAACACCGCCTCGACCGCAGCGACCGCCGACTCCACGGTCAGATACAGGTTGGTGCCGGTGTCGCCGTCCGCCACCGGGTAGACGTTGATCGCGTCGATCTCCTCGCGCGCCCGCCCCAGGGTCTCCAGCGCGAGACCGCACCAGGTGCGCACCGCGAGAGCATCGAAGAGTGTCTGCGGCACCTGCGCCACTAGGCCTCCCTGAGCTGCTGGACGTGGCTCGCAGCGTAGACCCAGGGGCGGTGTTCACCGGAAGAGGGAGGGGACCGGGCCCCTGAGCTGGCATGGTAGTTTCGTTCTACGGGTGCAGCCGTTGTATGCTGCTCCGGTTGCCCGATCTGATCGGGCCTTCCCCCTGGCAACGCCACTCAGATTTCGACCGGCTTCGCAAAGCCCGAGAATCTTGATCCCGGCCTGCCGGGATCAACCGTAAGTGCATCTGAAGTCTTTGGAGTGACCCGTGGCTGCCAACTGCGACGTCTGCGGCAAGGGGCCGGGCTTCGGCAACAACATCTCGCACTCGCACCGCCGTACGCCCCGTCGCTGGAACCCGAACATCCAGCGTGTGCGTACCGTGGTGGGCGGGACGCCGAAGCGCCTGAACGCTTGCACCTCGTGCATCAAGGCCGGCAAGGTCTCGCGCTGACGCTCAGCTAGCGCGCGGCCACTGCTGGTTCGCTGCAGAGCCGGTCCACCTCTGGTGGACCGGCTCTTTGCCATGCCGGAGATCAGCGCTCGATCCCCGCGCGTCAGCGCTCAGATGCCGCACATCAGCGCTCAGGTCCCGCCCCTCAGCGCTCAGCTCTCGCACGTCAGCGCTCGGACCCCGCCCGGAAGCGCCATCCGTGATCCACCGGGCCGATCCCCCCGCCGAGCGCGAACCCGGCCGCGACGGCCCCGGTGACGTACTCCTTCGCCGCCGCCACCGCCTCCGGCACGGACTGCCCCTTGGCGAGCTGGGAGGCGATCGCCGAGGCGAGGGTGCAGCCGGTGCCGTGGGTGTGGCGGTTGTCGTGCCTGGGCGCCCGCAACCAGTGCTCCTCGGATCCGTCCGTGAGCAGATCGACGGCGTCGCCCGGCAGGTGCCCGCCCTTGATCAGCGCCCAGCGCGGTCCGTACGCGAGGACGGCAGCAGCGGCCCGCCGCATCTCCCCCTCCGACTCGACCCGTACGCCCGTGATCTGGGCCACCTCGTCGAGGTTCGGTGTGGCGACCGTGGCCACCGGCAGCAGCTTCGTACGGACGGAGTCCAGCGCGGAGGCGGCGAGCAGGGCGTCGCCGTGCTTGGAGACCCCCACCGGGTCGACCACGGCAGGGGCGTCCGTCTCCGCGATCAACTCGGCGACGGCCTCCACGAGTTCCGCGGAGGCCAGCATCCCGGTCTTGACCGCCCGGACACCGATGTCGTCGACGACGCTGCGGTACTGGGCCCGCACGGCCTCCACAGGCAGTTCCCAAGCCCCCTGCACGCCGAGGGAGTTCTGCGCGGTCACCGCCGTGACGACGCTCATGCCGTGCACACCGAGCGCGAGCATCGTCTTGAGGTCGGCCTGGATGCCCGCACCTCCGCCGGAGTCGGAGCCCGCCACCGTCAGGACACCCGGGATCATGACTCTATGTCCCCGAAGTGGTCCCAGCCGCCCTTGCTGGTCCACGGCGCCCCGTCGACCGTCACCTGGGGCAGCGCCGAGGGGTTGAGGACCTCGCCGATGACCTTCCAGCGGGCGGGCAGCTTCACGTCCGGCGGGAAGGTCGCCACGATCGCGTGGTCCTCTCCCCCGGTCAGCACCCACTGCATGGGGTCGACCCCGACGGCCTGGCCGATGTCGTTCATCTGGGACGGGATGTCGATCGCCCCAGAGCGGATGTCGATCCGCACCTTGCTCGCCTCGGCGATGTGCCCGAGGTCGGCGATCAGCCCGTCGCTCACGTCGCACATCGCGGTCGCCCCGAGCCCGGCGGCGGCCGGACCCGCGTGGTACGGCGGCTCGGGCCGCCGGTGCGCCTCCACGAACGCCCGCGGCGAGCGGAACCCCCGCGACAGCACCGCGTACCCGGCGGCCGACCAGCCCAGCCAGCCGGTCACCGCGACGCGATCGCCGGGCCGGGCGCCCGCCCGCGTCACCGGCTCCTGGTTGCGCAGATCGCCGAGCGCGGTGATCGACACCATGATCGAGTCGCCGCGCACGACATCACCGCCGACCACGGCGGCGCCCGCCACCTGGCATTCGTCGCGCAGGCCGTCCATCAGCTCGCTCGGCCACGTCACCGGCAGTTCGGCCGGGACGACCAGGCCGAGCAGGAGCGCGGTCGGTACGGCACCCATGGCGGCGATGTCGGCGAGGTTCTGCGCGGCCGCCTTGCGGCCCACGTCGTAGGCCGTCGACCAGTCACGCCGGAAGTGCCGGCCCTCCACCAGGATGTCCGTGCTCGCCACGACCCTGCGGTCGGGCGCGGCCACCACGGCGGCGTCGTCGCCGGGGCCTACCCGGACCGCCGGGGTGGTGGTCAGACGGGAGGTGAGCTCCCTGATGAGCCCGAACTCACCGAGCTCACCAACAGTGCCCTTCATTGCCCTTTCTCCCCTTCTGTCCCTGTCCGTGCCCGGTCGCGAGGCATCTCAGTCCTCGCTACGGTCGAAGTGACCGGCACGTTCTGCCGGACCTGCACCTCGGCGCGCAAGACCCGGTCCCCGCAGGTCTCCCCGCGGCGAGCGGCGACGCGATACCGTGGCGTTCCTTTTCCCCACATGATCCTCGTGGCCGCCCTGGAGGTTCCGTGGTACAGGCGTACATCCTGATCCAGACGGAGGTCGGCAAGGCGTCGACCGTCGCCGAAACGATCAGCAAGATCCCTGGGATTATCCAGGCCGAAGACGTGACGGGACCGTACGACGTGATCGTGCGGGCGCAGGCCGACACCGTCGACGACCTCGGCCGCATGGTGGTCGCCAAGGTCCAGCAAGTGGACGGCATCACCCGCACCCTGACCTGTCCGGTCGTCCATCTGTAGCCCCCGTCTACCCTGTGCCGGTGAACTCTTTGCGTCACCGGCACCCTTGTGTCCTCCGCGTGTTCCGCCTGCCCGCTGTCGCGCTGTTGATCACTGTTGCGGGCTGCTCCTCAGCAGACGACAGCGCGTCGGCGGCGGTTCCCAGTCCGGACGCGAAGGTCGCGGAACTGTGCCGGAACCTGGACAAGGTACTGCCGGCGAAGGTGAACGGTGAGCGCCGTGAGGATCCCGAGCCCGCGTCGGCGCTGACGGCGAGCTGGGGCAGCCCGGCGATCATACTTCGCTGCGGTGTGCCGCAGCCGCCGAAGATGGTCGATCCCAAGGTCGCCGACGGACACGATCCCGATGCCGTCGCCGGGGGCGTGAACGGCGTGGACTGGCTGATGGAGAAGCAGGACGACGACGGGTACGTGTTCACCACCGCCAACCGTGAGGCCTACGTCGAGGTCCGGGCGCCGGAGGGCGTGGACAGTTCGAGTGTGCTGATCGATCTGGCCGCGGCCGTGAAGAAGGCGATCCCCGAGGGGATCGCCTCCTGAGCGCCGTGATGGTGCCCTTGTCTTGAGTCTGCGGGCCGTGTGTGGCTGGTCGCGCAGTTCCCCGCGCCCCTTGAGAGTGGGGTCAGCGCAGGCCCGTCGACCGCCGGAGTGCCGCCCGCACCAGCAGGTCGATCAGCTCCGGGTAGCTCACCCCGCTCGCCTGCCACATCTGCGGATACATCGAGATGGGCGTGAAGCCGGGCATCGTGTTGATCTCGTTGATCACGAACTCGCCGTCCTCGGTGAGGAAGAAGTCCGCGCGGACCAGGCCCTCGCAGGACGCCGCCTCGAACGCGTCGACCGCCAGGCGCTGGACCTCGGCCGTCTCCTCGGGAGTGAGGGGGGCCGGGACGAGACCCGGGGTGGAGTCGATGTACTTGGCCTCGAAGTCGTAGTACGCCTGCGCCTCGGGCGGGGGGA
>NZ_POUC01000540.1 GCF_002891435.1 Streptomyces cahuitamycinicus | reverse complement strand
CAACCGGGCGGGGCGGGCGCGTGCGGCTCGATCACGCTGCGACGTTACGTCACGCCTCGACTGCGGTTTGTCACCCACACGTGTGGTGCTGGTTTACAGAGGCCGGATCCCGGTACGCGATCCGGTTCGGCGGGTGCGGTTCGCGGCGGTGCGGTTCGGTGGGCCGGGCAAGGGACGGTCGCGCAACGGACGGCCCGGCAACGGACGGCCGCGCAACGGTCGGCCGGGCAACGGTCGCCCGCGCAACGGTCAGCCGGGTCATGTGGCGAAGACCGCGGCCGGAACGCGGACCCCCACCTTCGTGCGGGTCGCCACCAACTGCCCGTCCTGTGGGTAGGCGTGCCAGGTACGCCACTGCACCTGCCCCTCGTGGTGCTGGGCGAGCAGAGCCGTGAAGGCGTACGGGCTGCCGGGGAAGACGCCGGCGAGGCCGTGCGGATGGTCGGAGACGAGGGCCAGCAACTCCTGTGCGCGGCCCTCGAAGGAGCCGGGCGAGAGGACCTCGACCCGGGCCGCGAACTCGTACTCCCAGTCGTCCACGCGCTTGGCGACGCCGAGCGGAAGCGGAGTGCTGCTGCCCGCGATGCACGCCACCGTCTCCGAGCAGACGCCCCGCTCCTCCTCCAGCAGGACCTGGTGGGACGCGCCGAGGAGCCGCAACTGCACTTTGGTGTCCGCCAGTTCAAGATCGAGCGCGGCCAGTGCGGGAAGCGGCTCGCGCCCCAGGGCCCACGCGAGATCGGCCGCGCGCGTATCGGTGTAGGAGGTGTTCAGGGTCGTGAGCATGGATCGGCTCCGCAAGCACACAAGGAGAGGGAGATGGGTCCGCTGAGCCCCGGTCGCGCCGGGGGATGTCGGCCCGGTCAGCCCGGTCGGCCGGTTTCAGGAAGGTGTCCGCAGGACGTCCGAGGGGCTGCGTCGGTGGCTTAGAGGGAATCATGAACGGTGGCGTCGCCACAGCGTTTTTACCCAAGTTCGTAGGGTTTCCATCCCTCAGAGGGCTCCCCAGCTCAACTGTTCAACTACGGCGTGCGCCGGTACCGGCGA
Source organism: Streptomyces cahuitamycinicus (assembly GCF_002891435.1). GTDB lineage: Bacteria > Actinomycetota > Actinomycetes > Streptomycetales > Streptomycetaceae > Streptomyces > Streptomyces cahuitamycinicus. Next base: position 3,456 of record NZ_POUC01000540.1, on the reverse strand, counting down.
GGCGTGCGCCGGTGCGCCCTGCCTCACGCCTCGGAGCCGGGGCGGACGGGAGCCCGGGATTCCGGCGACCGCCCGAAATCGCCCTCCGTCTCTCGCCGTTGCGAAGGCTGCGCCCGAACCTCGGTCGGCACGGCGCGGGTTGTCCTACAGGCATGGAATGTTGCCCGGAGGCACCCGAAGCCGACCGACAGCCGTTCGAGCGATCGTCCGTCCGGGCACTCCAGGCATTCCGGCCACTCCGGACAGGACGACGCGGGGCCCGCCCAGGTGCGGACCCCGCGTTCGGTGGATGCGGCCCCCGTCATGAGGACGGCCGACGTCAGTCAGCTACCTCCGCCGCCGCACCCACCGCCACCACCCCCGCAGGACGACCCGCCTCCGCAGGAGTGCCCGCCGTGGTGTCCGTCGCCGCCGGAGGAACCGGAGTCTCCCCCGCCGACCCACCAGCTGCTGCCGCTGTCGCTGCCGCTGCTGCCACTACCGCTCGAACCGCTGGACGCCCACGCCCCGCGACGCGCCGTCCGGCTGGAGCCGCCCCCGCGGGCCTTGGACACCAGCGCCCCGATCAGGACGACTCCGACCACCGCCAGGATGATGCCGACGATCATGACGTCACCCTCCTTTCCTTCCCCCGAAGCGGCCCCCCGTGGGCGCCTCGCTCTTGCGTGCAGCGGTGATGCCCGGGCCCGGAACAGCCCAACACAAAGTTGAGGAACTCCAGAGCTTCGGCGCAGGATGACCGGCATGACCTCCAGCGCGCGCCCCCTCCTGAACCGCCGGCTCGCCGAGTTCGGGACGACGATCTTCGCCGAGATGTCCGCCCTGGCCCTGAGCACCGGCGCCATCAACCTCGGGCAGGGTTTCCCCGACACCGACGGCCCCGAGGAGATCCGGGAGGCCGCCGTACGGGCCCTGCGGGACGGCCGCGGCAACCAGTATCCGCCGGGCCCCGGCGTCCCCGAGCTGCGCACCGCCGTCACCGCCCACCAGCAGCGCCGCTACGGACTGTCCTACGATCCCGACACGGAGGTCCTGGTCACCGCCGGCGCCACGGAGGCCATCGCCGCGGCCCTGCTGGCCCTGCTGGAACCGGGGGACGAGGTGATCGCCTTCGAGCCCTACTACGACTCCTACGCGGCGTGCATCGCGATGGCAGGCGGGCGCCGGGTGCCGGTCACCCTGCGGGCGCACGAGGACGAGGGCCGGTTCCGGCTCGACCTCGACGAGCTGCGCGACGCCGTCACCGACCGCACCCGGCTGCTGCTGATCAACACCCCGCACAACCCGACCGGCACGGTCCTCACCCGCGAGGAGCTGGCCGCGATCGCCGAGCTGGCCGTGGAGCGCGACCTGCTGGTGGTGACGGACGAGGTGTACGAGCACCTGGTCTTCGACGACGCCGAGCACGTGCCGCTGGCGACGTTCCCGGGGATGCGCGAGCGCACGGTCACCATTTCAAGCAGCGGCAAGACGTTCTCGTTCACCGGCTGGAAGGTCGGCTGGGTGACGGCGGCCCCGGAGCTGGTCACGGCGGTGCGCTCGGCGAAGCAGTACCTGACGTACGTCTCGGCGGGCCCGTTCCAGTACGCCGTCGCCGAGGCGCTCTCGCTGCCCGAGTCGTACTTCACCGACTTCCGCGCCGACATGCTGGCCAAGCGGGACCTGCTGGCGGCGGGCCTGGCGGAGGCGGGCTTCCGCGTCTTCCGCCCCTCGGGCACGTACTTCATCACCACCGACATCCGCCCCCTCGGCGAAACGGACGGCTTCACCTTCTGCCGCGCCCTGCCGGAACGCGCCGGAGTCGTCGCCATCCCCAACGCGGTCTTCTACGACCACCGCGAACAGGGCGCACCCTTCGTACGGTTCGCCTTCTGCAAGCGGACGGGGGTGCTGGAGGAGGCCGTGAAGCGACTTGCCGGGCTCCGCTGACTACCCCTCTTGCAGGAACTTGTAGCGACGGAGGCTACTCGGTGTCCTTCGGGTGGCGCGGGGAGGCGTACACCAGGATCACAGTCGAGGTATCCGGGCTGACCAGGTAGCGAACGCGGCCGCCGCTGGTGATCTCGTACTCCCACTGCTCCAGCTCGGAGCCCTTCCATTCCCTGGTGGCATGCCTGCCGCGGAGCTGGTGCTGGCGGTTCCAGTTGGCCCGCGACAGCGGGTCTGTGCGAAGGGCTTCCAGGCAGCGATGCGCGTTCGGCAGCGCCACCCGACACAACTCCTCCCACCCGGTCGCGGCCTCCGTCGTCCCATGGACAACGTTCCAGCCGCTCAGCGGGGGGACGCTGACCCGATCGCCCTTCTTCGGGCTCACTCGTGCACCTCGACCGGGCCGAGGTCGACGTCACCGAGCGGACGGAGCGCTTCCCTGAGCTGGTCAGGGTCGGCGTTGATGCGGGCGGTTGCCCGCCACGAGACGATCGCCCGGTGCACAGCCTCCCTGGCGCCCAGTTCAGCAGCGTCGGACAGCGCTTCGAGAAGCTCAACAGTGAATTCCCGGACTTCCTCGGCGTCCAGGTGGCGCACCCACGGGAACACCTCGGGCAGCGCGAGCAAAAGCGACTTGGCACCGTCGTCCTGCTTCAGCAGTGCAAGGAACAGCCGGGACGCCGTGGCCAGGTTCTCCTCGGCGCGCTCTGCATGTATGGCCGTGGTCAACACCATGTCGGGCGCGTCTCGGTGCGTGACACGCAGGCATCCCAGGGCGGCGGCCCTGGCCGCGACAGCCTTCGGGTTCCGCGACAGATCGGTGAACGAGACAGACTCCGATTCGAATGCCGAGGGCGCGATGCTCATGCTCAGACTGTACTCTGATTGCGCTCTGATTTCTATCGCGTGAGGCGAGTAGCGGTGAAGGTCCTACTCCTGCGACAGGACCCGCCCCCGCCGAAGCTGCTGCTGCGCCGGCAACGAGTTCACTGGGCCGAGGCGGCCCGACGCGGAGCCAGGAATCAAATAGGTGCATGAACACGGAGTCGACCTGCCACTCAGGGGTGGACAGCACACCCGCCCACCGGCTCAGCCGGCCGCACGCAGGCCCTGCTCGCCCAGGCGGTCCCGGCAGCTCCGGCAGTGTCCGGGCCCCGGGGCGCGGAAGGCGCGCTCGCAGCCGTCGCAGGTCTGGAAGGGCAGTACGGCCGGGCGCTCGACGCTCGGCGGGAGCGGCGCAGGGGCGGGCAACGGCAACGGGGTTTCCCGGAGGCGGAAGGCCAGGACGCTCGCCGGGCGGACCCGGAAGCGGTCGGGGAGCCGTACGGTCAGCAGCTCGGTGATCTCGCGTGGCCCGACACCGGCCGCCAGCCACTCGGCGACGGCCGGAGCCAGGCGGGCCGCCTCCTGCGCGGAGAGGACGAGGCGGGGGTCGACCCGGCGCAGGGCCGTCAGTACGGCGACCGCCTCGGGGTCCGCGTCGGAGAGTGCGGGCGCCGGGCTGCCGGGTTCCTCGGGGCCGGGGAC
>NZ_POUC01000053.1 GCF_002891435.1 Streptomyces cahuitamycinicus | reverse complement strand
GTGATCGTCCACGTCACGCAGGGCAGCTTCGACAGCGCTGTGAGGGCCTTCCGGGACCCGGGGCACAAGGCGGCCACGCATTACATCGTCCGCCAGGACGGGCACGTCGCGCAGATGATCCGCGAGCTGGACGTGGCCTACCACGCGGGCAACCGCGACTACAACGAACGCAGTGTCGGCATCGAGCACGAGGGCTTCGTGGACCGCCCGCAGGACCTCACGGACGAGATGTACGAGGCCTCGGCCCGTCTCACGGCCCGGATCTGCGCCCGCTACGACATACCCGTCGACCGCGAGCACATCATCGGCCACGTGCAGGTCCCGGGCACGGACCACACGGACCCGGGGCCGCACTGGGACTGGGACAAGTACATGCGCCTGGTGCGCCGGGCGCGCGCGACACCGGCCTGAGCGCAGGGGCCCGCTGCCTGAAGCCCCTTAGGTCAGCCCCGCCGCCCTCGCCCGTTCCACCGCCGGGCCGATGGCCTTCGCCAGGGCCTCGACGTCGGCCTCGGTGGAGGTGTGGCCGAGGGAGAAGCGCAGGGTGCCGCGGGCCAGGTCGGGGTCGGTGCCGGTGGCGAGGAGGACATGGCTGGGCTGGGCGACGCCGGCGGTGCAGGCGGAGCCGGTGGAGCACTCGATGCCCTGGGCGTCGAGGAGGAGCAGCAGGGAGTCGCCCTCGCAGCCGGGGAAGGTGAAGTGCGCGTTGGCCGGGAGGCGCCCCTGCGGGTCCGGGTCGCCGCCGAGGATCGCGTCCGGCACGGCGGAACGGACCGCGCTGACGAGGGAGTCGCGCAGGGCGCCGATCTCGCGGGCGAACCACTCGCGCTGCTCGGCGGCCAGCCGCCCGGCGACGGCGAAGGAGGCGATGGCCGGGACGTCGAGGGTTCCGGAGCGCACATGGCGCTCCTGGCCGCCGCCGTGCAGGACCGGCACGGGAGTGTGCTCACGGCCGAGGATCAGCGCGCCGATGCCGTAGGGACCGCCGATCTTGTGGCCCGAGACCGTCATCGCGGCGAGGCCCGAGGCGGCGAAGTCCACCGGGACCTGGCCGAAGGCCTGGACGGCGTCCGAGTGCAGCGGCACTCCGAACCGGGCTGCTACGTCGGCGAGTTCACGGACGGGCAGGATCGTCCCGATCTCGTTGTTCGCCCACATGACGGTGGCGAGGGCCACGTCGTCGGGGTTGCGGGCGATCGCCTCGCGCAGGGTGTCCGGGTGGACGCGGCCGTGGGGGTCGACCGGGAGGTACTCGACGGTGGCGCCCTCGTGTTCGCCGAGCCAGTGCACGGCGTCGAGAACCGCGTGGTGCTCGACGGGGCTGGCGAGGACACGGGTACGGGCCGGGTCGGCGTCACGGCGTGACCAGTAAAGGCCCTTGACGGCGAGGTTGTCGGCCTCCGTGCCGCCCGAGGTGAGGACGACCTCGCTGGGGCGGGCGCCGAGGGCTTCGGCGAGAGTCTCGCGGGCCTCCTCGACGGTGCGGCGGGCCTGCCTGCCGGATGCGTGGAGGGAAGACGCGTTGCCGGTGGCACCCAGCTGCGCGGTGAGCGCCTCTGCCGCCTCCGGGAGCATCGGGGTGGTCGCGGCGTGGTCGAGGTAAGCCATGGTGAGCCCGATTCTACGGCTCCCCTTCGACCGGCCTCAGAGCAAGGCTGGCCGAACGTGAACCGCTTTCCGGCGCGGCGACGGCACGTCGCCCTCGGGCCCGGCCGCGGCGTACCGGCGGACGGTAGTCCGACGGCGGCTCAGAAGCTCCACGAGATCGTGCTGTCGAACTCCATGAAGGCAGCGAGGACCAGCAGGTCGGCGACGCCCAGGCCCAGGCCGAGCCATGCGCGGCCGCGGCGCTCGGTGCCGCGCCACAGGGCGACGCTCGCCAGCGCGATGGCGATCGGGCCGAGGAAGAGGTTGAGCACGAGCAGACCGAGCAGGCCGAGGACGAAGGACGCGACGGCCATGCCGTCGGTGTCACGGATGCCGGTGCGGTGCGAGGCCGGAGCGGTGAGCTGCATGATGATCGACTCCCGGAGTCGGTTCGATGGGCGGCGGACGGTGTCAGTGGGCCTGGGTGTGGCGTCGGCGGCCGCGCTCGCGGACCGCGAAGATGCCGAGCCAGACGGCGATGGCGGCGCCTGCGGCCAGGGAGAAGGTGAGCGGCGCGTGGGCCACGGTGCCCAGGACGACCCCCAGCAGCAGGAGTGCGGCGACGATGAACAGCATGGGAAACAGCCCCCAGAGTCTCGGTGAACGATTATGGTTACACTTGTTCACTGACTTCCCAGTCTAACGCTTCTCATGACTTTCCAATTCCAGAGAACGGTTGTTAACTGCATGTCATGAGTCACACCCTCGGCATCCGGCAGGCCCAGAAGCAGAAGACCCGGCAGGCACTCCTGGACGCGGCCCTGGCGCTGCTGGAGGAGCAGAGCCTGAGCAGCCTGGGACTGCGCGAGGTCACCCGCGCCGTCGGTGTCGCCCCGACCGCCTTCTACCGCCACTTCCGCTCCACGGCGGATCTGGGCGTGGCCCTGGTCGAGGAGGCGCTGGGCAGCCTGCACCCGATGATCCGGACGACGGTGTCCGCGACGGGTGACCCGGAGGAACGCGTCGCGCGCGCCATCGACCTGATCGCCCGTCACGTCGACGGGTACCCCGCCCATGTCCGGTTCATCGCCCGTGAACGACATGGCGGAGTCCAGCCGGTCCGGGAGGCGATACGGGAGCAACTGGCCCGCTTCGCCCAGGAGGTCGAGGTCGAGCTGGCCGAGGACCCGGTGTCGCGCGGCTGGGGCGAGGGCGACCTGCTGATGCTCGCGCACCTCTACGTCGACCAGATGCTGAGCACGGCGTCGCTGTTCCTGGAGGTTCTGGAGGGGCCGGAGGAGGAGCGCGCGGACCGGACCCGGCACGTCACACAGCTGGCGACCCGACAGATGCGGCTGATCGGCCTCGGCCGGCAGCACTGGCTGGACTGACACCCTCGCGCAAGGCGCAAGGCGCAAGGCGCAAGGCGCAACGCGCCCGCACGCCCGCACCCGCACCCACATCTGCACCCGCGCAGGGCACGACACACAGGACACGACGCACGGGACACGACGCACGGGACACGACGCACAGGGGCGGCGCGCCCGTTCGCCGGACGCGCCGCCCCTGCCGTGCCCAGGCCGAGGGAGCCCTGAGGCCAGCACTCAACCAGCGCCGTAACCGTACGGGCCGACCCTGGGACCGCCCTGTGAACCGCCCGGCAGCGAGGGAAAGTTCAGCCCAGCCGGACCCGCGCCAGCTGGCGTGACTGCGCGACCAGCCGGTCCGCGCTGTCCCACACCTCGGCGTCCTCCTCCAGGAAGCCGCCGGCGAGGTTGCGCGTGGTGATCGACACCCGGAGCGGACCCGGCGCCGGACGGCAGCGCACGTGCACGGTCAGCTCGACCGTGGGGACCCAGCCCTTCAGTCCGATCTCGAAGGCGGTGGGCGGCAGCGCGTCCACCGCGAGCAGCAGGGAGAGCGGGTCGGGGTCGCGCCCGTCCGCGAGGCCGAACCAGGCCCGCATCTCGCCCTTGCCGGAGGGCTGGCCGAGGGCCCAGCCCAGGGTCGAGGGGTCGAGCTTGAGCATCAGCCGGTCGGTGATGGCCGAGCTGCCGTCGACCGGGGCGGGTCCGTCTTCCGGGCCGAAGCAGTGCTCCATCGGCGGGATCACGGGCGGCCGGGCGGTCGTACGGACGTCGTCGGGCAGGGTGTCCAGGTCGCCGTAGGAGGCCAGCACGCGGATGCGTTCCACCTCGCGGCCCTCGTCGTCGTACTGGAAGAGGGAGGCCTGGCCGGTCGACAGGGTGCGGCCGGTGCGGACGACGTCCGTGCGGACGACCGCCGGGCCGGGCTGCGACGCGGTCAGGTAGTGCGCCGAGATCGTGAACGGGTCGGCGTGCGGCAGGGCGTCCGCGAGGGCGCGTCCCAGGACGGCCAGCAGGTAGCCGCCGTTGACGGCGCTGATGATCGTCCAGCCGGCGGAGAGGTCGATGTCGTAGACGCCGGGTGCGCGGCGGGTGAGCGCGGTGTCGCGGTCGAACTCGCTGTCGCCGATCATGGCCCGGGTGGCCGGGGCGGTGGCTGCTTCTGGCATGGCTGAACAGTACAAGATGTCACTACTAAGCGGTAGCTTTGCCTGGACGCATGCCCTGAGGCGTGCCTGATCATGCCTGGTCACCCTGGTGAGACACGGGGCATCTTCGGTGAGTGTCCGACTCACGCCCGGCCCGTCACGGCAGGACGGGCTGTTCCTCCTCGCTCACCGTCGAGCGCCGGTGCCACGCCCGCGGAGCTCGCCAGTGGTACCGCATCGCGAGCAGGCGCAGTACGAAGGCGGTGATCACCGCGAGAGAGCTGGTGAGCGGGTTCAGGGCGTCGTAGCGGATGCACAGGGCGGCGAGGGCCGAGCCGACGATGGCCGGGACGGCGTACAGGTCGCGGTCCCAGCGCAGCAGCGAGGGCACCTCGTTGGCGAGCACGTCCCGCAGTACACCGCCGCCCACGGCGGTGGTCAGCCCCAGTCCGGCCGAGGCGGTCAGGCCGAGCCCGTACTCGTACGCCTTGATCGTGCCGACGACGCAGAACAGGCCGAGGCCGGCCGCGTCGAAGACGTTCACCGCGACCTGGATGCGTTCGACCTGCGGGTGCAGGAAGAAGACGAGGAGCGTGGCGAGCAGCGGGGTGAGGAAGTACCCCAGGTCCGTGAAGGCGGCGGGCGGTACGGCTCCGATGACCAGGTCGCGGAAGAGCCCGCCGCCCAGCGCGGTGACCTCGGCGAGGACGGCCATGCCGAACACGTCGAAGTTCTTGCGCACGGCCAGCAGGGCGCCGGAGATCGCGAAGACGAAGATGCCGATCAGGTCGAGCGTGTGCTGGACGGACGGGCTGAAGAGTTGCTGGAGCACCCGAACATTTTTACCTGCCGGAGCGCCTCTGCCTTGATTCTCAAGGCAGAGGCGCTCCGGCAGGGCCGGGTCACTTGCCTTCGGGCTCCTTGGAGGCAGACTTCTTCGTCACTTCCTCCGCGGAGGCCTCCGCCTCCGTCTCGGCAGCCTCTCCGGAGGCCTCCGGCTCCCGCTCCGCCGCCACCGCCGCCGACGTCTGCGCCGACTCGGCCAGCACCTCGTCGGCTACCAGTGCCGCCGCCTCCTTGGCCACGGACAGCAGCACCGTGTCCTGCGGCTGCTGGTCCTCGAAGTTCTCCGGGTGGTGGCACGCCACCCGCTGGCCGGGCCGCAGCTCCGCCAGCGGCGGCTCGGTCGTCGTGCAGATCTGCGTCGCCTTCCAGCACCGGGTGTGGAAGCGGCAGCCGCTCGGCGGGGCGATCGGTGAAGGCACGTCACCGCGCAGCAGGATGCGCTCGCTCTTCGCCGTACGTCGCTTGGGGTCCGGGATCGGCACCGCCGACATCAGTGCCTTGGTGTACGGGTGCATCGGCGACGTGTAGAGCGCGTCCCGGTCGGCGAGTTCGACGATCTTGCCGAGGTACATCACCGCGACGCGGTCGGACACATGGCGTACGACGGAGAGGTCGTGGGCGATGATCACGTACGTCAGGCCGAGCTCGTCCTGGAGGTCGTCCATCAGGTTCACGACCTGCGCCTGGATCGACACGTCGAGCGCGGACACCGGCTCGTCCGCCACGACCATCCGCGGCTTCAGTGCGAGCGCCCGGGCGATGCCGATGCGCTGACGCTGACCGCCGGAGAACTCGTGCGGATAGCGGTTGTAGTGCTCCGGGCTCAGACCCACCAGTTCCAGGAGGCGCTGGACCTCCTTCTTGACCCCGCCCTCCGGCTCGACGCCCTGGAGCCTGAACGGCGCGGAGACGATCGTGCCGATGGTGTGCCGGGGATTCAGCGAGCCGTACGGGTCCTGGAAGATCATCTGCACGTCGCGGCGCAACGGGCGCATCCCGCTCGTGCCGAGGTGCGTGATGTCCGTACCGTCGAACTCGATCTTCCCGCCGCTGGGTTCGAGCAGCCGGGTGATGAGACGGCCCATGGTCGACTTGCCGCAGCCGGACTCGCCGACGACCCCGAGGGTCTCGCCGCGGCGGACCTCGAAGTCGATGCCGTCCACGGCCTTGACCGCCCCGACCTGCCGCTGCAGCAGGCCCTTCTTGACGGGGAAGTGCTTGACCAGTCCCTCGACCTTGAGCAGCGGTTTCTCGTCTGCGGCCGGCTTCTCGGTCCGCGCGGCCGACGTCCCGGCCCGGGTCTCAGTCTCGCTCACAGCTTCGGCGCAATCTCTTCGGTCCAGATCCGGCTGCGGTCTTCCTGCGACAGGTGGCAGGCGACGTGGTGCCTGCCGCCGACCTCGCGCAGCTCCGGGCGCTCGGTGCGGGTGACCCCGCCCTCGGGGACGTCCTCGTACGGGCAGCGCGGGTGGAACGCGCACCCAGACGGGACGTTGATGAGGCTGGGCGGCTGGCCCTTGACCGGGATGAGCCGGTCGGTCTGCGCCCGGTCGATGCGCGGCATCGAACCGAGCAGACCCCAGGTGTAGGGGTGCTGCGGCTCGTAGAAGATCTTGTCGACCGGGCCGCGCTCCACGCATCGCCCGCCGTACATCACGAGGATGTCGTCGGCGATCTCGGCGACCACGCCGAGGTCGTGCGTGATGATGATGACCGCGGAGCCGAACTCCTTCTGCAGGTCCCGGATGAGGTCCAGGATCTGCGCCTGCACGGTGACGTCGAGGGCCGTGGTCGGCTCGTCCGCGATCAGCAGTTCCGGGTTGTTGACCAGGGCCATGGCGATCATGGCACGCTGGCGCATACCGCCGGAGAACTCGTGCGGGTAGTTGTCGAAGCGCTTGGCAGGCTCGGGAATGCCGACCCGGTCGAGCAGTTCGACGGCACGCTTGCGGGCGGTCTTCTTGTCGACCTTGTTGTGGACGCGGTACGCCTCGACGATCTGGTTGCCGACCGTGTAGTACGGATGCATCGCGGACAGCGGGTCCTGGAAGATCATCGCCATCTCGCGGCCGCGCAGCCGGCGCACCTCGTCGGGGCTCGCCGAGACGAGCTCCTTGCCGTCGAGCCAGATCTCCCCGGACATCTGCACGTTCTTGCCCCGGTTGCCCAGGCGGTGCAGACCAAGGACGGCCAGCGAGGTCACGGACTTGCCGGAGCCGGACTCGCCCACGATGCCGAGGGTCTTGCCCTTCTCCAGCTGGAAGGAGAGGCCGTCGACGGACTTCACCAGGCCGTCGTCGGTGGGGAAGTGCACCTTGAGGTCGCGCACGTCCAGGAAGGCCCGGGGGGTCCCGCCTGCGGGCGTGGGCTCGCCGACGGCGGCCTCGGTCTTGGACAGTTCGGTCACGAGAGCCTCACCCGCGGGTCGATCGTGGCGTACAGCAGGTCCACCACAAGGTTCATGAAGACGACGAAGAACGCCGCGAGCAGGGTCACCCCGAGGATCGGGGGCAGGTCGTTGGCGGTGATCGCCTGGACCGCGTACTCACCGATGCCGTGCAGGGAGAACACCGTCTCGGTGATGACGGCACCGCCGAGCAGCAGGCCGATGTCCATGCCGAAGACCGTCACCAGTGGCGTCAGCGCGGCCCGCAGACCGTGTCGGACCACGACCTTGCGCTCGCGCAGGCCCTTGGCCCGGGCGGTTCGGATGAAGTCCTCGTTCATTGTCTCCAGCATGCCCGAGCGGGTCAGCCGGGCGTAGATGGCCGAGTAGAGCAGGGCCAGCGAACACCACGGCAGGAACAGGGTGTTGGCCCACTGGGAGGGGTTCTCGGTGAAGGGGACATACGTCCTGCCGAAGATCTCCAGCTTGTAGCTGAACAGCAGCAAGGCCAGCTGACCGGTGAAGAACATGGGCAGGGAGACGCCCGCGAGCGCCACGCCCATGGCGGACCGGTCGAAGAACGAGCCCGGCTTGAGCGCGGAGACCACTCCGGCCGCGATACCGCCGACCAGCCACAGCACGGCGGCGCCGACGGCCAGCGAGAGGGTGACCGGGAGTCGCTCGGTCAGCTGGGGCCAGACCTCGATGTGGTCCTTGAAGGAGTAGCCGAAGCAGGGGGCGTCACAGCGGACCGTGCTGGGGCCGAGGTCGTACGTGGCGCCGGAGACGATCCCCTTGATGAACTCCCAGTACTGGACGTAGACCGGCTGGTCCAGCCCGAGGTTCCGCTTGACCGCCGCGATGTCCTCGGGGGTGGGGTTCTTGCCGATGTACTGCTGCGCCAGTTGGTCGGGGGTCTGCCCTGCGAGCTTCGGCAGGATGAAGAAGATGCCGAAGGTGACCGCGGTGACGACGAGCAGCAGGAGCAATGCCGCGATCGTCCGGCGGATGATGTACGAGATCACGAGGACCGGCGCCGGCGCCCGCGGAGGACGAACTCCGCGGGCGCCAATGCCTTCACCTGCCTTCCGGGGCTACTTCTCGGCGGTACCGACGTTGAGGTAGTCGTACTGACCGCTCCAGGCGGACGACGACACCAGGTTGGTGGCGTGCGGGGTGCGGTACAGCAGGACCTTGAAGTAGGTCAGCGGAACGATGGCGGCCTGCTCCATGACCTTCTTGTCGACCTCGGTGTACGCCTTGGTGCGGGCGGCCTCGTCGGTGTTGCCGATCGCGTCGTCCAGCAGCTTGTTGATCTCGGGGTTGTCCAGCTGGGACAGGTTGCTGTTACCGGACTGGCTGATGGCCTTGCCGTGCACGATCTGCTGCAGGAAGCCGTAGCCGGTCGGCCAGTCGGCACCCCACTGCATCATCATCAGGCCGATGTTGTTCTTCTCGCCGAACTTGGGCACGCCCGCGTAGTCGGAGAAGTACTTGCCGGACGGGTACTGCTTGATGTCCGCCTGGATGCCGACCTTCTTCAGCGCGCCGACGATCGCGGTGGCCGCGTCGACCTCGCCCTGCCGGTCGGTGCGGGCCGAGATGGAGGTCTTGAAGCCGCCCTCCTTGCCGCAGGCCTTCAGCTGCTCCTTGGCCTTGGCCACGTCGCCCTTGCTGTCCTTGGTGGCGTACAGGTCGGCCTTCTCGTAACCCGTGACGTCGGTGGGCAGGACGGTGGTGGCGATGTCACCGCGGATCGGGCCGCCCATCGCGGTCTGAACGGCGGTCTTGTCGATCGCGTACTCGACGGCCTTGCGGCATTCGACCTTGTCGAACGGCGCCAGCTTGGTGTTGATCGCCGCGTAGATCAGGCGACCGCCCGGCGCGTTGTCCGTGTTGGCCATCTCGGCCTTGTCGTTCAGGATCTGCGCCTGGGTCTGCGCGTCGACACCGGTGCCCTGGATGTCGATCATGGTGTCCCCGGACATCACGTCCTTGTCGATCGTGGCCTTGTTGACCTTGAGGTTCACCACGATCTTGTCCGGGTACTGCTTGCGCAGCGGGTCGGTCTTGGCGTCCCACTCGGGGTTGCGGACCAGGACGATCTGCTTGCCCTCCTCGTACTTCTCGAACTTGTACGAGCCGGAGGAGACGACCTTCTTGGTGTAGTCCACACCCGTGTCCTTGGCCCGCGGCACGGGGGCCGTCTGCGGGGCACTGACCAGGTAGTCGAACTCGGAGAACGGCTTGTTCAGGTGGAAGACGATCGTGTGGTCGTCCGGGGTCTCGATGGACGAGAGGCCCTTGTCGCTCTTGTCCTTGTAAGGGCCCTCGTACTTGTCCGGGTCGTCCAGCAGCTGCTGGAAGTAGTTGGGACCGAGGGAGAGCACGTCACGGGCGAAGTTCGAGCGCTCCACGGCGTACTTGACGTCCTTCGAGGTGACCGCGGTCCCGTCCTCGTACTTGACGCCCTGGCGGATCTTGTACGTCCAGGTCTTGCCGCCGTCGCTGGGCGTGCCCTTGCCCTCGGCGAGGTCCGCGACGAGTTCGTTGCCCGCCTCACCGGGACCGGGCTTGAAGGTCATCAACGGACGCGCGTAGAGACGGCTGAAGTTGTAGCCGTAGGCGTAGTACATGTTGCCCGGGTCCAGGGACTCGGGAGCGTCGGAGCTCGCGTAGGTGACCGTGCCGCCCTTGTGGGTGGACGTGTTCACCACTCCCTTGGTCGCGGCGTTCGCACCGGCGCCCTTGGGAGTGTCGGAGCCTTCGTCGGCCTTGCTGCAGCCCGCAAGAAGCAGGCCGGCACTACTGGCGACCGCAACCGCGGCCATTGCTGACCTTCGCATGATGGTCGGATTCCCCTTCGTAGTTGGACAGTTGGGCGGGACGTTCGGGACGCAGCCGGGCGTCGCAGCCGCGGACGTCAGCGGCTGCGGGGGTCAAGTGCGTCCCGGAGGCCGTCACCGAGGAGGTTGAAGGCCAGCACCGTGATGAAGATCGCGAGGCCGGGAACGATCATGTACTGCGGGTCGACCTCGAAGAAGTCGACGGCTTGGTTGAGCATTCCTCCCCAGGACGCCTGGGGCGGCTGGATGCCCACGCCGAGGAAGCTCAGCGAGGCTTCGAAGAGGATGTTCGTCGGGATGAGCAGCGTCGAGTAGACGACGATCGGCGCGACGAGGTTGGGCAGCAGTTCCTTGAAGAGGATGTACGGGCCGCCGGCCCCCATCCCCCGGGAGGCGTCGACGAACTCCCGCTCGCGCAGGGCCAGGGTCTGACCGCGCACGATGCGCCCCATGTACGGCCAGTTGAAGAAGCCGATGACGAAGATCAGCACTGAGATGTGCAGGGGCAGTCCCTCGAGGCCGAAGGCACCGCCCTGGAGCGTCGCGGAGATGGCGATGGCGAAGAGGAGAAGCGGGAAGGCGAGGAAGGTGTCCATGAGCCGGCTGACGACGGTGTCGACCCGTCCGCCGTAGTAGCCGGCGACCAGGCCCATGACGGTGCCGATGACGACGGACAGCAGCGTCGCACCGAAGGCGACGACCAGGGAGACCCAGGAGCCCTCCAGGATGCGGGCGAGGATGTCACGGCCGAACTTCGGCTCGACGCCCAGCGGGTGGTCCCAGCTCATCCCTCCGAAGTCACCCTTGGGCAGGGACGTGTTCGGATCGATCAGGTCCTGGTGGAAGGCGTTCGGGTCGAGGCCCAGCAGCGCCTGGATCGGACGGGACAGCGCCGCCACGAGGATGAGCAGCACGACAACGATGCCACCCACCACCGCCACCTTGTCGCGCTTGAAACGGGTCCAGGCGATCTGCCCGAGAGACCGTCCCTCGATGTGCCGGGACTTCACACCCGCCAGCACGGCCTCCGGCTGGGCCTCGGCCTGCGATCCGGTGGTCTCGATCGGTGCCGTCACAAGTGCCCTGCCCCTTCTCGCCGGTGGTCACCGGCCCCCTTGCCCACCATTGTCGGCGGCTTGATCCACTGTGGCGATGGCGTGGCGTCCGCAGATGGTACGGCCACCGTCAGGCCGATCCTTCGCTCGGTAGCGCTCACAGGATCGACGGCCTCGCGCCTGAGAGGCGAGTCTTCAACGCGCTTACGATCACACGCCAGGCCTGGTGGAGAAAGTATGCGCAACCGTGATGCCGACTGGGGGATTCCGTTATCCGGACACGCGAGCACGTGGTCCGGACGATACGGCGTTGAAACCTGCATATCGCGCGCAAAGCACCCGTCGCCCGCCGGCTGGACGGCCGACGCGGCAACGGCCGACGCGGCAACGGCCGTTGTGGCGACGGCCGATCCGGTCCGGGTCAGTACCTGCCCTGGGCCGGCGGGTATCCGTAGCCGGAGGCCGGGGCCTGAACGGGGGCGGTGGCGTGGGCCTCGCGGTCGTAGAAGGGGCGCGCCTTCGCGCGGAGCCACATGGCGACCGGGTCGTGCTCGTCGGACATCGCGACGGTCGACACGGGGAGCCCGTCCGGCACGGCGCCGAGGGACTGCTGCATCATCGCGCGCACGGAGTCCACGGCCGGCGGCGAGGTGTCGTACACGTCCAGTCCGATGGCGAGGTACGGCGCCCCGAGCGCGGGCTGCACCCAGGCACGGCGCAGCGAGCGGACGGCCGGGGTGCGGTGGGCGTTCTGCGCGAGCAGGGCGTAGAACTGCGGGACCTCGATGGCGGGTTCGGACAGCCGCAGGGGGCCCGCGGGCTGGCGGTCCAGGCCGGTTGCGATCCGGCGCAGGTCGAGCCAGGGGATGCCGACGCCGCCGCCGGGGGCGTGCGGATTGAGCCAGAGACCGTAGTGGTCGGGGTAGAGCGCGCGGGCGACGTCGACGCCGTCGACCACCTCGTAGGAGCGGTTCCAGCCGCTGGCGGAGAGCTCCTGGGCGGAGGTCACGCAGGGGGCGTAGCCGTGGCCGTCGACGTCCATGTTTCCGTACTGGGCGTCCGGGGAGCCGGCCTGGCCGTGCCACAGGAGCATCCAGATCTGGCCGGTGTGCGGGGTCGCGAGCGCGCGCAGGAGAGCCTCGTAGGCGTCGTAACGCCCGGGCGTGACCTGGCGCAGCATGTGCTCGACCTGTCCGGCCGCGGCCGTGCCGCTCGCGCTCACCTTTACCGCCCCTTCGTACAACGCCTCAACGGTGCCCTAGCTTAAGCCCGCGGGGGATCCCCCGGGGATTGACGCCGTCGGGCGGGTGCGGGTTGTGTGTGGTTGATCGCGCCGTTCCTCGCGCCCCTGAGCAGGCTGCCCTACCGCTGGTAGAAGGGCCGGACCCGGTCCCGCATCCAGACGCCCACCGGGTCCTCCGCCACGTCCAGGAGGACGAGGTTGACCGGCCAGGGGGCCGGGACGGCGGTGACGGCACGGGTGAGGGCGTCCAGCGGGAGGGCGCGCAGGTCGCCTTCCCACTGGGAGAGTTCGACGCCGACGAACATCACGGGGTCGGCGGTCTCGATGGCCGCGAGGCAGCGCCGGGCCGTGACGACGACACCGGTCGCCTCGAACTCGGCGGAGGCGGCGGCGAGGAAGTCCACGGGGTCCTCCTGCCAGTCGGGCTCGAAGAGGCGGACCCGGCCGCCGCTCGCGGGACCGTCCAGCGAGGTCCGGCCGGCCCGGCAAAGCTCGGCCACCGCGGGCGGCGGGAGCGGGATGCCGACCACACCACCCGGGTTGATGGCGATGCCCGCGTGCGGGGGCAGGCCGCGGGCGAACTCCACGGCGGGCGCGATGGTGTACGACATGTGGGAGCCCACGACCTGGCGGAACTGCTCCTCGGAGCTGAACACCGGCACGAACGCCTGACCGTCGATCTCGATGCCGGGCAGGTCGAGGGGGCCGCTGTGCGGGCCGCCGCCGTTGGGCAGCGGAATCCACACGAAGCTCCGGCCGAGCACCTCGACGATCCGCCCGCCGGCCGCCGGTCCGGCGCCGAGGGAGGCCGAGAGCACCTCCTCCAGCTCGTTGCCGGGCCAACCGCCGTGCGGGTGGGTCTGCGTCTGCGCCGGGAAGTCCGCGGAGAAGCCCGCCGGGATGTCCATCTGCCTACCGCCTGCCTGGAACCACTGCTGTGGGTCACAGGCTAACGGCTGCCGGACTCCGCGGGGCATGGGGAATACGGCCCTGTGGACGACGGCGCGGGCTCAGCCCGCGAAGCCGACTCTGTGTGGACGACGGCGTGGGCTCAGCCCGTGAAGCCGATTCTGTGGAGGGCGTTCGCCGCGTCGCGGTCGGCGAGGACGGCCGAGCCGCAGCCGGAGGGGAGGTCGCCGCGTTCCACCGCGCGCAGGATGCGGGTACTTGCCGCGCGGTGGCGCAGGAACGCGTAGCGCGAGACGCCGCGGCCCCGGTCCCGCTGGCCGGCCAGGGCCTGCTCGGGGGTGACGTCGAGGAGGAGCAGGTGGAGCGTGCCCCCCCGGCGGCGGGCCTCACGGGCGAGCCAGCGGCGGACCCAGGCCTGCGTGCCGCAGTCGTGCACGACGACGGCCTCCCCGGTGCGCAGGGCGCGGCGCAGCCCGGCGTAGTGGGAGAGGCGGACGAGCGGACGGTAGAGCGCGTACGGCAGGGCGCGCGGCATGCGGCGCTCCCAGCGGTCGCGGGTGTCCTGGGAGTCGATGCGCCCGCCCGGCACGGTGCGCCGCATCAGCGTGGACTTGCCGCTGCCTGGCAGCCCCGTGACCACGACGAGGTCGCGAGGGCCGAACAACAGCGCGTGCGGGCCGCACCCGGGGCGCTCGCGCAGATCGCGGACGACCGGCACCGGCACCGGGGCGCGGACCGCCCGGACCGGAGCGGCGGCCGGCTGCTCGGGCAGCGCGATGCCCGTCGTCGCGTACGCGGTGGTCCTGTTCACCGTGATGTCCTCCCCTGGGGCCAGGTACGGAGTCCCATCCCCGCTGAGTGTAAAGAGAAGGTAATGCCGCAGGCCCCTCATTTACGTTCTTGTCCTGCAACAGGGCTGCTACAGGTCGCTGTGTCCGGCGGGCGGACTCGTGCACTCACTGTGAAAGGTCCCCCTGCCGCGCCCGAAGGATGCGTGCAATGATGTGCGCGCCAACTGCATACCGGCCGTTTGAATCCGCGCGGGAGAGTCTCCAGCACCGCAAGAGCTGGGGCGCCGAAGGAGCAAGTCCCTCCCTTGAATCTCTCAGGCCCCGTTACCGCGCGGGCGAGGCACATCTGAAAAGCGGGCCTCCCCCTGTCTCGGGCAGGGCGTGGTCCCACCCAAGGTGCAAGCCATGGACCGGCGCGGTCATGGCGAACCTCTCAGGTTCCGATGACAGATGGGGAGGAACGCCCTCGCCCTCCCCCACGCTCGAACGAGCTCGAGCGGGAGGTACCCCATCGCCCCTGGGAGACGACCGACCGTGAGCAGTACAGGAGAACTCCGTCACACCGCGCTCGATGCCCTGCATCGTTCGCTCGGCGCGACGATGACCGACTTCGCCGGCTGGGACATGCCCCTGCGCTACGGTTCCGAGCGCGACGAGCACATCGCCGTGCGCACGAAGGCCGGCCTTTTCGACCTCTCCCACATGGGTGAGATCACCGTCACCGGCCCACAGGCCGCCGCCCTGCTCGACTTCGCACTGGTGGGCAACATCGGCGGCGTGAAGCCGGGCCGGGCCCGCTACACCATGATCTGCCGGGCCGACGGCGGCATCCTGGACGATCTGATCGTCTACCGCCTCGGCGACACCGAGTACATGGTCGTCGCGAACGCCTCCAACGCCCAGGTGGTCCTGGACGCGCTGACCGAGCGCGCCGCCGGCTTCGACGCCGAGGTGCGCGACGACCGGGACGCCTACGCGCTGATCGCCGTACAGGGCCCGCAGTCGCCCGGGATCCTGAAGTCCCTGACCGACGCCGACCTCGACGGTCTGAAGTACTACGCCGGGCTGCCCGGCACGGTCGCCGGGGTCCCGGCCCTGATCGCCCGCACCGGCTACACCGGTGAGGACGGCTTCGAGCTGTTCGTGAAGCCCGAACACGCCGTCGAGCTGTGGCAGGGCCTTACCAAGGCCGGCGAGGGCGCCGGTCTGGTCCCGTGCGGGCTGTCCTGCCGCGACACGCTGCGCCTGGAGGCGGGCATGCCGCTGTACGGGCACGAGCTGTCGACCTCCCTCACGCCCTTCGACGCCGGGCTCGGCCGGGTGGTGAAGTTCGAGAAGGAGGGCGACTTCGTGGGGCGCGAGGCCCTGCGCGAGGCCGCCGCCCGCTCCGAGCGGAATCCGCCGCGCGTGCTGGCCGGGCTCGTCGCCGAGGGCCGCCGGGTGCCGCGCGCCGGGTACGCGGTCGTCGCCGGCGGCGAGGTGGTCGGCGAGGTCACCTCCGGCGCCCCCTCCCCCACCCTCGGCAAGCCGATCGCGATGGCGTACGTCGACGCCGCGCACGCCGCGCCCGGCGCGAGTGGCGTGGGCGTGGACATCCGGGGCAGTCACGAGCCGTACGAGGTCGTGGCGCTGCCGTTCTACAAGCGCCAGAAGTAGACACTGGCCGAAGGGCCGCGACAGCGCCCCTGTGCCCGTCGTCCCAGCTCACCAGCAGTCCCCCCTTCCACAGCACTCCCGCGCGTACAGGAGAATCCAGGCCATATGAGCAATCCCGAAGAGCTGCGCTACAGCAAGGAGCACGAGTGGCTGTCGGCCGCCGAGGACGGCGTCTCGACGGTCGGCATCACGGAGCACGCGGCCAACGCGCTCGGCGATGTCGTGTTCGTCCAGCTTCCCGAGGTCGGTGACTCCGTGTCCGCCGGCGAGACCTGCGGCGAGCTGGAGTCGACCAAGTCGGTGTCCGACCTGTACTCCCCCGTGTCCGGTGAGATCACCGAGGTCAACGAGGACGTCGTGAACGACCCGTCGCTGGTGAACTCGGCCCCCTTCGAGGGCGGCTGGCTTTTCAAGGTGCGGATCACGGACGAGCCGGGCGACCTGCTCTCCGCCGCCGAGTACACCGCGTTCTCCGCGGGCTGAGGGAGTCGTATGTCCGTCCTGAACACACCCCTGCACGAGCTCGACCCGGCGGTCGCCGCCGCGGTCGACGCCGAGCTGCACCGCCAGCAGTCGACGCTGGAGATGATCGCCTCGGAGAACTTCGCTCCGGTCGCGGTCATGGAGGCGCAGGGCTCGGTCCTCACCAACAAGTACGCCGAGGGCTACCCGGGCCGCCGCTACTACGGTGGCTGCGAGCACGTCGACGTGGTCGAGCAGATCGCGATCGACCGCATCAAGGAGCTGTTCGGCGCCGAGCACGCCAACGTGCAGCCGCACTCGGGTGCCCAGGCCAACGCGGCGGCGATGTTCGCGCTGCTCAAGCCGGGCGACACCATCATGGGCCTGAACCTCGCCCACGGCGGGCACCTGACCCACGGCATGAAGATCAACTTCTCCGGCAAGCTCTACGACGTCGTCGCCTACCACGTGGGCGAGGACGGCCGGGTCGACATGGCCGAGGTGGAGCGGCTGGCGAAGGAGTCCCGGCCGAAGCTGATCGTCGCCGGCTGGTCGGCGTACCCGCGGCAGCTGGACTTCGCGGAGTTCCGCCGGATCGCGGACGAGGTCGGCGCGTACCTGATGGTCGACATGGCCCACTTCGCGGGGCTCGTGGCGGCCGGGCTGCACCCGAACCCGGTGCCGCACGCGCACGTGGTGACCACCACGACCCACAAGACGCTGGGCGGCCCGCGCGGCGGTGTGATCCTCTCCACGGCCGAACTGGCCAAGAAGATCAACTCCGCTGTCTTCCCCGGTCAGCAGGGTGGCCCGCTGGAGCACGTGATCGCCGCCAAGGCGGTCGCCTTCAAGGTCGCCGCCTCTGAGGACTTCAAGGAGCGCCAGCGCCGTACGCTGGACGGTGCCCGCATCCTGGCCGAGCGTCTGGTGAAGGACGACGTCCGGGCCGTGGGCGTGGACGTCCTGTCCGGCGGCACGGACGTGCACCTGGTCCTGGTCGACCTGCGCCACTCGGAGCTGGACGGCCGGCAGGCCGAGGACCGCCTCCACGAGGTGGGCATCACCGTCAACCGGAACGCGATCCCGAACGACCCGCGTCCGCCGATGGTGACGTCCGGTCTGCGGATCGGCACACCGGCCCTGGCGACCCGGGGCTTCTCGACCGAGGACTTCGCGGAGGTCGCGGACGTCATCGCCGAGGCGCTGAAGCCGGCCTACGACGCGCAGGCCCTCAAGGCCCGCGTGAAGGCGCTGGCCGACAAGCACCCGCTGTACCCGGGTCTGAACAAGTAGCGGGCCCGAGCAAGTAGCGGGCCCCGAACAAGTAGCGGATCTGAACACGTAGCGGGTCCGAACAAGTAACGAAGAAACCTTTCGGGTGCCGCGCCCGCCGCAAGCGGTCGCGGCACCCACCCCCTCTGCACCACCCCGTAGTCAGGAGTTCCCCGTGGCCATCTCGGTCTTCGACCTGTTCTCGATCGGCATCGGCCCGTCCAGCTCCCACACCGTCGGCCCGATGCGGGCGGCAGGCCTGTTCGTACGGCGGCTGCGCAACGAGGAGCTCCTGGGGTCCGTCGCCTCGGTCCGCACGGAGCTGTACGGCTCGCTCGGCGCGACCGGCCACGGCCACGGCACGCCCAAGGCGGTGCTGCTCGGCCTGGAGGGCGACTCGCCCCGCACGGTGGACGTGTCCAGCGCGGACGAGCGGGTGGAGGCGATCAAGGCCGGCGGGCGGCTGAACCTGTTCGGCGAGCACGAGATCGCGTTCTCCTTCGACGACGACATGGTCCTGCACCGCCGCAAGGCCCTGCCGTACCACGCGAACGGCATGACGCTGTGGGCGTACGACGCCTCGGGCGCGGAGTTGCTCACGAAGACGTACTACTCGGTCGGCGGCGGCTTCGTCGTCGACGAGGACGCGGTCGGGGCGGACCGCATCAAGCTCGACGACACCGTGCTGAAGTACCCCTTCCGCACCGGCGACGAGCTGCTGCGCCTGGCCGAGGAGACGGGCCTGTCCATCTCCGCGCTGATGCTGGAGAACGAGCGGGCCTGGCGCACCGAGGAGGAGATCCGCGCGGGCCTGCTGGAGATCTGGCAGGTCATGCGGGACTGCGTGGCGCGCGGACTGTCCCAGGAGGGCATCCTGCCGGGCGGCCTCAAGGTGCGCCGCCGGGCCGCGAACACCGCGCGCAAGCTGCGCTCCGAGGGCGACCCGCTGGCCCTCTCCATGGAGTGGATCACCCTCTACGCCATGGCGGTCAACGAGGAGAACGCCGCCGGCGGCCGGGTCGTCACCGCCCCCACCAACGGCGCCGCCGGCATCATCCCGGCGGTCCTGCACTACTACGTCAACTTCGTGCCGGGCGCCGATGAGGAGGGCGTGGTCCGCTTCCTGCTCGCCGCGGGCGCGATCGGCATGCTCTTCAAGGAGAACGCCTCCATCTCCGGTGCCGAGGTCGGCTGCCAGGGCGAGGTGGGCTCCGCCTGCTCGATGGCCGCGGGTGCCTTGGCCGAGGTGCTCGGCGGTTCGCCGGAGCAGGTCGAGAACGCCGCCGAGATCGGCATGGAGCACAACCTCGGCCTCACCTGCGACCCGGTCGGCGGCCTGGTACAGATCCCCTGCATCGAACGCAACGGCATGGCCGCGGTCAAGGCCGTCACCGCCGCCCGCATGGCCATGCGCGGCGACGGCTCCCACAAGGTGTCCCTGGACAAGGTCATCAAGACGATGAAGGACACCGGCGCGGACATGTCGGTGAAGTACAAGGAGACGGCCCGGGGCGGGCTGGCCGTCAACATCATCGAGTGCTGACCGCTTCCCGGCCGACGGCCTGACGACTGTCACATCCCCCTCCTAAGCTGGGCCCTTCGAGCACCAGGGGGTGGGACGCAGTGACGAGGCGGGCGGACAGCGTCGAGGTGGTGGCGGCGGTGCGGCGGGTATTCCGCGACGGGCTGCTGAGCGGGACGTCCGCGTTCGCGCGGGAGGTGCCGGCCTGGAGTCGGGCCACGGCCGCCGATCTGCGCGCGCGGTTCGTGGACCGGCCGGACGAGTCCTCGGACACGTTCCTGGTCAAACTGCGCCGGCAACTCGACGGCGCCCCGGACGCGACCGTCGTGCTCGCCGCCGAGTTGCTGTTCGTGAACATGGCACCGCTCGTGCCCGAGCAGATCGGGCGGGCCAAGAAGCGGCAGATCCTCGGCGAGGTGCTGTCCTGGGCCGACCGCCCGGTGACCGTTCCGGCGGACCTGGAGCCGGGCCTGACGGGCTTCATGAACGGCGGCCAGGGCTTCCTTAACTACCGCTGGGCGCAGTTCCGGATCCTGGTGCTGCTGGTGGAGCGGCTCGCGGGGATGACAGGCGCGGAGCGGGAGGCGACGCTCGAAGACCCCTACGGCTTCAGGGAACTGTGCCTCGACGTCCAGAAGGCCGTCGGGCACAAGAAGGGGCGTGCGCAGATCCACGTCCTGCTGTTCCTGCTCTTCCCCGACACCTACCAGCCGATCGCCAGCGCCCAGCACAAGCAGGAGATCGTCAAGTCGTTCGCCGACGAGCTCCTCGAACCCAGCGCGGACGTCGACCGCGACCTGCTGGAGCTGTGCCGGACGCTCCAGGCACAGACCGGAGAACCGGTCGACTTCTACGACGAGCGCTGGGTGGGCCGATGGCGCAAGGGCGCCGTCGAGCACGAGCAGCGCGGCTGGATGGTGCGCGGGTACAACGTGGACGGGCGCAACTTCATCCCGGACTGGCTGCGGCGCGGCTACTGCTCGATGTCCTGGCGGGAGATCCCGGAGATCGCCGCCGGCTCCACGAAGCAGGACGTCCAGCGGGCCGTCGCCGAGGCGATGCCCGAGGCCGGCGCCCAACTGCGCGGACAGGCCGCGTACCAGCTGCACGCCTTCCTCACCCTGATGCGGCCGGGCGACCTGGTCGTCACCGTCACCCCGGACGAGGTGCACGTCGGCACTGTCCAGGGCCCGGCGGAGTACGACACCGCGGACGGCCCGGACAACGCCCGGCGCCGCCCGGTGAGCTGGGCCACCGCCGAGCGGCCGCTCGTCCGCGCGGAGCTGCCCGAGCGGGTGCAGGCCCGGCTGCCGCTGCCGCCGACGCTCTACGACGTCAGCAGCATCGCCGCCGAACTCGCCGAGCGGGCCGGCCTGGAGGACGTCGTCGCCGAGGAACTCGTCGACGTCGACGTCACCAAGCCACTGGAACTGCCACCCGTCACCGAGGAGCTGGCCGCTCAACTGCTGATGCCGCCGGACTGGCTCCGGGAGACCGCCGAACAGCTCCAGGAACAGGGGCAGCTCGTCTTCCACGGCCCGCCCGGCACCGGGAAGACCTACCTGGCCCGCGCCGGAACGGCCCGGGCACGACGTCGAACACGACCGAGCCGCTCTCGCCCCGGACGGGACGGAAGCCCTCGAAGAAGTCCTCGTAGGTGTACGAGGGGTGGAACTGCACGAGTTCGACCCGGTCGGGCCCGGCGAGATGCCGGGCCAGGCTGCTCGCCGAGCGTGCCGCGAAGGACCCGTCCAACCCGTACGTCCTGATCGTCGACGAGATCAACCGGGCCAACCTGGCGAAGGTCTTCGGCGAGCTGTACTTCCTGCTGGAGTACCGCGAGGAGCCCGTCACCACCCAGTACAGCCCGCACGCCCCGTTCACCCTGCCGCGCAACCTGTTCCTCGTCGGCACGATGAACACCGCCGACCGTTCGATCGCCCTGGTCGACGCGGCGATGCGGCGCCGGTTCGCCTTCCGCCGCCTCTCCCCCGAGAAGCCGCCGGTCCACGGCCTGCTGGACCGCTGGCTGCGGGAGCGCGGCCTGCCGGACACCGCCGCACGGCTGCTGGACGAGCTCAACACCCGCCTCGGTGACGCGGACCGGGCGATCGGGCCGTCGTACCTGATGAAGCCCGCCGCGGCCCGGCCGGAGGGACTCGACCTCGTCTGGCGCACCCAGATCCTGCCCCTGCTGGAGGACCAGCTCTACGGCACCGGGATCGACGTGGAGGAGGAGTACGGCCTGCCCGTGCTGCGTGCGGCGCTCGGGCGGGCCCCGGAGGAGGCGTGACCGGCCTCGTCCTCACCGTTCCGGAGACCGGCCCCGGCCTCGTGCGGGAGCTGACGGGCGACCAGCTCGCCGGGCTGCTCGCCGTGCCGGGCCTGGTGCGGCTGAGCCCTGCGGCGGGCGGACGCTGGCGCCTGCGCGGCAACCAGAGGGCCGGGCTGGTCCGGCTGCGCACCCCGTCCGGCGGGACCGTCCAGCTCCACCTGCGCCCCAAACTCCCCGTCCGGGACCTGCTGTTCCTGCTCTCCTACTCCTCCGACGACCCCTGGCGGCCCGAGCCGGTCGACGCGGCCGAGTCGGACGAACTCCTCCCCGCGGTCGCCGACCTGCTCGCCCGCACCGCACGCCGCACCCTCGACGCCGGAGTGCTGCACGGCTACCGCACGGTCGAGGAGGACCTGCCCCTGATCCGCGGCCGGATCCGCACGGCGGACCAGCTGCGCCGCGTCGGCCTGCCGCTGCCCGTCGCCGTGCGGTACGACGACCACACCCCCGACATCGCCGAGAACCGCGTCCTGCTCACGGCCCTGGGCCTGACCGCCCGGCTGCCGGGCGTCTCCGTACGCACCCGCCAGGCCCTGCACCACCTCGCAGGTCACCTCGTGGGCGTCCGCCCCCTCCACCCGGGCGCGCCGCTGCCCCGCTGGACACCGAACCGCCTCAACTCCCGCTACGCACGCGTGCTGCGGCTCGCGGAGCTGGTGCTGTCCGCCCGTTCCGTCCAGCCGGAGGGCGGCAGCCCCGTCGCGGCGGAGGGCTTCTTGCTCCACCTGCCGGACGTGTTCGAGCGGTTCCTCACGGTGTCGCTCGGCGACGTCCTGGCCCGCCGGGGCGTCCGGTGCGCCGGGCAGGAGGGGCACCACCGGCTGGACGAGGCCCGCCGGGTGCGGCTGCGGCCGGACATCGTGCTGTACCGGGCGGGCCGTCCGGTCAGCGTGGTCGACGCGAAGTACGTGTTCCTCGACAGGGCCGCGCCCTCCACCGACCACCTCGGCCAGCTGCTCGGCTACTGCACCGCGCTCGGTCTGCCGCACGGCCATCTGGTGTATGCCGCCACCACCCAGGACGGGCCCACGGACCACGTCATACGGCGCGCCGGCATCACCGTCACCGCCCACACCCTGGACCTCGCACTTCCGCCGGACGCGCTCCTGTCGGCCGTCACGGACCTGGCTGATCGCATCACCGCCACGGCCGCGGACACCCGTCCCACGGTTCACCCAGGTTGACGTTTCCCCGTCATCCCACAGCAGGCCGTGCCAAGGTGGTGGACACCAACTCCCCTCCCCACAGCACTTCAGGGAGCTCCCCATGCTGCACGGCATCGATGTGAGCGCCTACCAGTCCTCCTCCTACGGCACCGACGGCCTGTCCTTCGTCTTCGTCAAGGCGACGGAGGGCCGCTCCTACGTCAATCCGAAACTCGCCGCCCAGACCAAGCGGGCCCGGGACGCCGGTCTGGTCGTCGGCTTCTACCACTTCCTGTGGCCGGGCAACCTCGGCGCCCAGGTCGAGTACTTCGTGAGCAAGGCCCCGGACCGGGCGGGTGACATCCTCGCCGTCGACTGGGAGACGACCAGCAACGGGACGCACGCGAGCAACGCGGAGAAGGACCTGTTCATCCGGAAGCTGAAGGATCTGCGGCCGGACAACCAGGTCATCCTCTACGCCAACCGGCACTTCTGGCTCGACGTCGACACGACGTCCTATGCGGGCGACGGCCTGTGGATCGCCGATTACGTCTCGGCGGGCGAACCCCGCATCGAGGCGAAGTGGCGCTTCCACCAGTACACCGACGACCCGCTCGACAAGAACGTGGCCCGTTTCGCGAGCAAGGCGGCGCTGCGGGCATGGGCGGAGGACGCCTGATCCGAACGACCGGCCTCAGCCGCTGAACTCCGGCGTGCGCTCCGGGGACGCCTCCGCCAGTGCCTTGGTGACCGCCTCGACGCCGTCGCGCAGGCCGTAGACCGGGGTGCCGGGCTGCTGGCGCCAGGAGTCGTCGAGGCCGCCCGCGTCCACGGTGTCGAAGCCGAGCGCGTCGATCAGGTCCCGGACCTTGCGCTTGGCCGCCTCGTCGTCGCCGGCCACCGGCAGGGCCATGCGGCCGGGGTCACCGGCGGGGAGCGGGCGGTCCAGGATGTCCTGGGCGAAGGTGCCGTTGAAGGCCTTGATCACCGGGTGGCCGATGTGCCGTTCCGTCCAGCGGCTCTCGGTGAGGCCGTCGTCCTCGATCCCGGCGATCCTGCCGTCGCGCTGCTGCGGGTAGTAGTTGCCGGTGTCGATGACCGCGACGCCGTCCGCGGCGCCGTCGAGCAGGCCGGAGGGGAGGTCCGGGACCGCCTTGAGCGGGATGGTGACCACGACGATCTCGGCGCCCCGCGCCGCCTCCCCGACCGTCACGGGCGTCGCGCCGGTCTCCTCCGCGAGGGCCGTGAGCGTCTCCGGTCCCCGGGAGTTGGCCACGGACACGTCATGACCGAGGGCGGTGAGCCGCCGGGTCAGATTGCCGCCGATGTTGCCCGCGCCGATGATGCCGATCTTCATGTCCTTGCCTAGCCTTTCCGGAGCCGAACGGTGCCTCGTGGAGCCTCGTGCCCAGGGTCAACCCGCGGGTCGGGGGCCCTATTCCGCGTCCGGGGATGGCTCTGGTGCAGTGCACTCCGGGCGTGGCGAGGGGCCCGGTCCGACGATCACGGACCGGGCCCCTTCGCTCGGCTGCGGCCGGGCGGCCTACTTGTTCAGGTAGGCCCAGAACTCGTCGAAGCTCAGGCGCTTGTCGCCGTCGAGGTCGCGGGTCTTGATGACGACCTCGGCGACCGACTCGGTGACGTTCCAGTCGCCCGACTTGGCCAGGGTGCTCTTGAACTCGGCAGCGGTGATGAAGCCGTCACCGTCCGTATCGATCCGCTCGAACTGCTTGCGTGCTTCCTCGATGTCCGCCACCGATCCGCCCCTCATCTCGTGCTGTGCGTCTTGCTGACGCAGGTCTGACGCAGGTCAGATTATCCGGCCGTACGGGCGTCCAGCGCGGCGACCACCCAGGCGAACTCCGCCCGGTACGCGGCCTCGGGCCCGGCGCCCTTCACGACGGCGAGCAACTCGCGGTACCGGGCGATCCGGTGGGTGGCGTGCGACCGCAGACGGGTGAGCACGGTCGCCGCATCGGCGCCGCCCAGCAGCCCGCTCAGCATCTCTGCCGCCTCCGGCGAGTCCGGGGCGATGCCACACGGAGCCCAGTGCTCGCCGGTCACCGACGCGGATTGGACTTTCGGCAGTGGTCGGACGGTGCCTGATGTCCGTACCGTCACCTCCGTGGACAGCCCAATGATCAGCCATGAGGTTGCGACCGGAACCGCTGTTCTACGGCTTGCACTTGATCCTGGAACCATTCTCACGGCGGTTACCGCGGTGGTCGCCGGCCTGAGCGTGATAAACCCCTGGTGGGCTGTCCCTACCGCCATCGCCGCGTTCCTGGCAGGGCGACGGCCTGGGCGGACGGCGCCGACAGCGCTCGCCCTGGTCGCGATTCTCGCGGCCAGTGTGGTGGCCTTGTCCGTCGTTCCTGCTTGGCTCCCCCTGGCCAGCCGCTTTGTGACAGTGGTGGTGGCAGCCACGATGCTGCCTTGGTTCGCGGGCCGGTTCTGGTGCCAGTATCAGCAGCTTGTCCGGGCCGGGTGGGAGCGCGCCGATCAGCTGCAACGCGAGCAGCAACTGATCGCTGATCAAGCCCGGCTGCGCGAGCGGGCACGTATCGCCCAGGACATGCATGACGTACTCGGCCATGACCTCAGCCTGATCGCACTGTCGGCCGGCGCACTCAAACTCGCGCCGGACCTTGAAGAACACCACCGAAGGGCCGCAGCGGACATCCGAGCCAGAGCCGCGGCCGCGGTGGAGCGTCTCAGTGAGGTGATCGGTGTCCTGCGGGAGGAGACCGACACAACGTCGATGGACCCCAACGACTCCAGCCTCACGACTCTGGCCTCCGAGGCTTCTGCGGCCGGTCTCACGGTGGAGTTGCGCATCGACGGCGAGGCGGACGACGTGCCGCCCGTGGTCGAACGGGCAGCTCACCGGGTCGTGCAAGAAGCCCTGACCAACATTGCCAAGCACGCGTCCGGCGCGACCGCGACTGTCCACGTGACGCATAAGGCAACAGAAACACAGGTCGTCGTGGAGAACGGCCCGCCGTCGTCTGCGGCCAGTCAGCGGCCCCGGCCTCGGAGCGGAGGGCGTGGCCTTGTCGGTCTCGAAGAACGTATGCGGCTGACCGGCGGTTCGTTCGCCCACGGGCCGTGCGACGGAGGCTACGCGGTCGTCGCGCGTATGCCGCACACGCCCTCGCCGCCGCCACCGCCACTCTCGCCCTCAGCCTCTCGCGGTGATGAGTTACCGCAGGAACATCGCCGCGCTCGGCGCCGGGTCGGCCGGGCCCTGGTCGCCGCGGTCATGGTGCCCCTCGTGACCGGAGCCTTACTGAGCGGAGCTCTCATGGGCTGGGAGATGCTGTCGGCGTCGCAGTCGGTCCTGGACCCACGCGACTATGCCCGCCTGCACGTAGGGCAAGATCGTACCGAGGCTAAGCGTTTCCTGCCGGACCGGCAGACGAACCATCGACCGCTGACCGCCGAGCCGACGGGAGACGGCGTAACGTGCGAGTACTACGCGATGACGGCCGACCGGTTCGACGACCGGTCCGGCGACGCCTACCAGCTCTGTTTCCGGAAGGACACTCTGGTGTCCCTGAACACGATCACCCCGTGAGCGCTCGATGATCCGGGTACTGATCGCCGACGATGAACCGATGATCCGCGCAGGGATACGCGCCGTTCTTGCCACGGATCCTGATATCGAAGTCGTCGCCGAGGCCGTCGACGGGCACGACGCCGTGGAACTGGTCCAACGCCATCGTCCCGCGGTGGCCGTGCTCGATATCCGCATGCCGGGAATCAATGGCATCGACGCCGCCGCGGAAATCCGCAACACGGTGCCGAGCACGAACATCATCATGCTGACGACCTTCGGCGAGGACGACTACATCCTCAAGGCGCTCGGCGGGGGTGCAGCAGGCTTCCTGATCAAGTCGGGCGAACCCGAGGAACTGATCACCGGAGTCCGTGCAGTGGCCGAAGGCGCCGCTTACCTGTCACCGAAAGTCGCGGCCCGGGTTATCGCGCACCTCGGCGCGACGGGCGCGGGCACCCTGGCCGGTCGGCGCTCCGCCGCCCGCCACCGGGTCGCCGCCCTCACCGCCCGGGAAAGGGAGGTACTGGCCTTTCTCGGCAGCGGCCTGTCCAACGGTCAGATCGCCCGGCGGCTCCATGTGGTGGAGGGAACGGTCAAAGCCCACGTGAGTTCCATCCTGGCGAGGCTGGGCGTCGACAACCGGGCCGCCGCCGCGGTCGTGGCCCACGAGGCCGGGATCATTCCCCCTCAGCCTTCCCAGCCGTGATGCCGCCCCCTGGGCAAGGGGCATGAACGCGAGCAGCACCGCCGCAACGACAGCGCCGCCGAGCGTCGCGCCGGCGAGCACATCGTGCGGGTAATGAACTCCCACCAGCACACGCAGCAGCGCGGCAGCCCCGGCCAGCGGCAGCGTGATCGCGGCGAGGCGGGGCCGCAGCACTGCGAGACCGACGGCCAGGCCGGCGGCCAGGGTGGCGTGGTTGCTCGGGAACGACCAGTCCCCCGCTCCTGGGCATTCCGTGACAGATTCGGCGCCTGCGCGTAACGCACGGCAAGGACGCTCCTCGTCCACGACGAGCTTCACCGCTTCGCTCACCGCATAGGCCGCGACGGTGCCGAGACCGGTCAGGACGGATCCGGCGACCTCCCATGCGTTCTTGCGGCGGATTGCCGTCCACCACATCCAGACCAGCAACATTCCGAGGATCACCAAAGTGCCCTCGGTGGCCACTTCCAGAAGAGGGCCCAGCCATGACGGTGCGTCCGTCACCACGCTGGCCACCGACCGGTACGCGGACGCCGAAGCTCCACTCGTGACCTCGACAGCCCCGGCCTCGCCCAGCCCACCTGGGGACAGCCAAGTGACGACTCCTGCTCCCGCACTCAGGACGGCCAACGTGCCGAGCAGCCGACCGGCTCGGACTTTCATTCGCGGTTCACGTTCCATGGGGCCCGAACGTAGAAGCGGGAACAGCCGGGAACCCGAGCCGAAGGGCAACACCGAGCTTTGACGATCGTCAGGGTTGACAGCTACAGGCCCCCTCGTTCCGCGTCATCGGACATCCTGATCCTCAATGGCCTGGCCGCCGCCCGCGCTCGCGGCCGGATCGACGGACGCCCCACCGTTTCCACCGAGGACGTCATCCGCGCCCCCGCGACCTGCTGCCCGACCCCGGCCGCTCGATCCCTCGATCGCCAAGCTCCTCGGCGTGAGCCCCGGCACGCTCTACAACCACGTTCCGACCTCGCGGGAACTGCGTGCGTCGGCCCGGGCGGAGATCAACGCATGGCCGTCACGCCCACCCACGTCTACGGGCGCGCACAGCCCTCGGGGTGCGGCTCCCTTCGGTGGACGGCAGACGGGTGTCACCGGAAGATGCCCGTATGGCCGAGCGAGTAGCGGCCGGGCTGCGGGTAGACCGCGAGGCCGTGAGGGCCGCTGCCGACCGGGATGCGGGCGAGCTGGGTGCCGGTGCGGGTGTCGATGGCGTACACCTCGGCGTCGTAGCGGCCGGACAGCCACAGCACCTTGCCGTCGGCGGAGACGCCGCCCATGTCGGGGCTGCCTCCGTCGGGCAGGTCCCACTTCTTGGTCAGCTTGTTCTGGGTGAAGTCGAAGACGGAGACGGTGCCCTCGCCGCGGTTGGACACGTACATCTCGCGGGAGTCGCGGCTGACGTAGAGGCCGTGGCAGCCCTTGCCGGTGGGCATCAGGGTGGGCTCGGTGAACTTGTCGCCGTCCAGGACCCACATGCCGTGGGCCATCATGTCGGCGATGTAGAACCTCTTGCCGTCGGGCGAGATCTTCACGTCCTGCGGCATGGCGCCCTCGAACGGGAGCCGCTGCTGTCCGACGACCTCCATCTTCTCGGTGTCGACCTTGAGGAGCTCGCCGCTGAACTCGCAGGAGACGATGAAGTAGCGGCCGTCGAGGGAGAAGTCGGCGTGGTTGACGCCGTAGCAGGAGACCGGGACGGTCTTCTTGATCTCCATGGTGTGCGGGTCGCGGAAGACCAGCTCGCGGTCGAGGGAGGCCATGACGACGGCGTACCTGCCGTTGGGCGTGAAGTAGAGGTTGTAGGGGTCGTGGACATCGACCGGCTTGCCCGCCTTGCCGGTCTTGGGGTCGATCGGGGTGAGGGTGTGGCCGCGGTTGTTGTTGACCCAGAGCGTCTTCAGGTCCCAGGAGGGCACGACGTGCTGGGGCTGCCGGCCGACGGGGATCGTCTCGATGATCTCGTACGTCTTCGGATCGATGACGGAGACGGTGTCGGACTCGGTGTTGGGGACGTAGACCCGGGACGGGAAGTCCTTGACCACCGGGGACAGCTTGTTCGGGCGGTCGGCCGCGTACACGTCCTCGGGGTCCAAGACTGGCGGCATGCCGGGCAGGCCCTCCACGGGCTTCTTCTCGGGCGGGGCGGGCACGGCGGCCTTGGTGCCCCGTGCCTCGGAGGTCCGTTCCCCGCTGCCGGTGCCGCAGGCGGCGAGGACGGCGAGGGCGGCTCCCGCGACCAGGGCGCTCTTGACGAGATGGCGGTGCATTGCACCATTTAAGGGGCGCCTCGCAGGGAAAGGCGTGATTCATCCGTCCGGCGACCGGGTGAGGCATCGCGCGGTCAGCTGTCGGCGACCCGACCCGCGACCGGGTGTGGCATCGCGCCGTCGCGGTCGGCGACCCGTCCGGCGACCGGGGGTGAGGCATCGCGCCGTCAGCGGTCGGCGACCCGCATCTCGAACCAGGTGGTCTTGCCCCGGGGCAGCAGGTCGACCCCCCAGCGGTCGGCCAGTTTGTCGACGAGGAACAGGCCCCGGCCGCTGGTGTCCATCTCCTGGACGGGCATCAGGCACGGCAGCCCTCGGGAGGGGTCTCGCACCTCGACGCGGATCCAGCCGCGGCGCCGGTGCAGCCGCAGACCGAAGACGCGGGCGCCGGTGTGGCGGACGGCGTTGCCGACCAGTTCGGAGACGAGGAGGACCGCGTCCTCGGTGGTCTTGGGGGTGAGTCCCCAGTGGCGCAGGACCACGACCTGCGTGAGCCGTCGCGCGGTGGCGGCGGACTCGGGGCGGGACGGCAGTGGAACCTCTGCCTCCGTCGGGTTGCCGTACAACTCCAGCGCTTTGAGCGCGTGTTCGTCCTCGACGGTCGGCGACCAGCGCGCCGCGGCCGCATGAGCGTGTCCCCGCGGCTGTTCCCAACCCTCCAGCCCCGCCATGCCC
>NZ_POUC01000539.1 GCF_002891435.1 Streptomyces cahuitamycinicus | reverse complement strand
AGCTTGGGGGAGGGACCGGACATGCGGCGGACGGGGGCCCCCGGGGCGCACGCGTTCACATGCGCCCCGGAGACGACCGCCGCGGACCCCGCTCGGGTCCACGGCCGCCGGCGGGAGCCGTCCCTCCCTGCCGGAGTCACCGGGGTGGTCAGGCCTGGGCGGCGATCCCCGCCAGCCGCTGGGCCTCGTCGCGGGTGGCGCGGGCGATGGCGTCCTCGTCGGCCGTGAGCAGCCGTCCGTCCTCGACGATCTGCCGGCCGTCCACGAAGGACGCGGTGACCGGGGCGGCCGCGCCGAAGACCAGGGCGGTCACCGGGTCGGCGATGGAGGCGTGGGCGAGCGTGTCCAGCTTCCACAGCACGAGGTCGGCGAGCTTGCCGGGCTCCAGGGAGCCGGTCTCCGCGGCCCTGCCCAGGACCTGGGCGCCGCCGTAGGTGCCCAGGCGCAGGGCCTGACGGGCGTTCAGGGCGGCTTCCCGGTGAGCGCCGAGGCGGTTGATGAGGAGGGCGTTGCGCAGCTCGGTGTGGAGTTCGCCGGACTCGTTGGAGGCGGTGCCGTCGACGCCGAGGCCGACGGGGACGCCGGCCGCGAGCATGTCGGGGACGCGGGCGATACCGGCGGCGAGGCGGGCGTTGGAGGACGGGCAGTGCGCGACGCCGGTCCCGGACCGGGCGAAGGCGGCGATGTCGGAGTCGTTCATGTGGACGCAGTGCGCCATCCACACGTCCTCGCCGAGCCAGCCGGTGGACTCGAAGTAGTCGGTGGGGCCCATGCCGAACAGTTCGTGGCAGAACTTCTCCTCCTCCACGGTCTCCGAACCGTGGGTGTGCAGCCGGACCCCGAGCCGGCGGGCCAACTGGGCGCCGTCCCGCATCAGTTCGGTGGAGACGGAGAAGGGTGAGCAGGGCGCGACGGCGACCTGGGTCATGGCGTCGAAGGAGGAGTCGTGGTGCTGCCGTACGGTCTCCTCGGTGGCGGCCAGCGCACCCTCGAGGGTCTCGACGGCGAAGTCCGGGGGCAGGCCGCCGTCCTTCTCGCTGCGGTCCATGGAGCCGCGGGCGAGGGTGAAGCGGACGCCCATGTCGCGGGCGGCGCCGATGATCGCGCCGGAGAGGTCGCCGGAGCCCTGCGGGAAGACGTAGTGGTGGTCCATGGCGGTGGTGACGCCGCCGCGGGCCATCATCGCCAGCGAGCCCTGGGCGGCGGCGCGGACCATCGGCTCGTCGATGCGCGCCCACGTGGGGTACAGCGCGACGAGCCAGTTGAACAGGTTGTGGTCCGTGGCCAGGCCCCGGGTGATCCACTGGTAGAAGTGGTGGTGGGTGTTGATCAGGCCGGGGGTCACGAGGTGGCCGGAGGCGTCGATACGGCGTGCGACGTTCTCCAGGCCCTCGGGGGCCGCGCCCGCGCCGAGTGACTCGATGCGGTTGCCGGCGAGCACGACGTGCCCGGAGGCGTACTCCGTGTCGTTCGCGTCGACGGTCGCGATCGCGCAGTTCTCGATGACGATGCGCCGCTCTGCTGCCATGGTTCGTCCCTTTTCACGAAGTGTGCTGCGTTGGAGAGGGCACGGCAGGACCCTGGGAGTTTTGAGTGCCGTGGCCGGGAGACGGGTTCCCCGGCCACGGGTGCCGAAGGGGGAACGTCAGAGGTTGGTGAGGTCCTCGGGGATCCGCGCCTCGCAGCCGTCCCGCAGGATCGTCGCCTCGATCAGGCCGTAGGGGCGGTCGGCGGCGTAGTACACGGCTCCGTCGGCGGTGTCGTTCTTCAGCCCGAACGGCTCCAGGTCCACCAGGAAGTGGTGCTTGTTCGGGAGGGAGAAGCGGACCTCGTCGATCTCACCGCGGTTGTCGATGATCCGCGAGCCCATCTGGTACAGGGTCTGCTGGAGCGAGAGCGAGTAGGTGTCGGCGAAGGCCTGGAGCATGTGCTTCCGCACCTGCTCGTAGGACTCCTCCCAGTGCGGCATGCGCTGCTCGTCGTCGGTCCAGTTGAACCGCCAGCGGCCGGACACCTCGGTGGCCAGGATGCGGTCGTAGGCCTCCTTCAGCGTCGTGTACTTGTCCTTGACGTAGCCCCAGAACTCGGAGTCGGTCGAGTTCATCACGACCAGGTCCTTGAGACCGGAGACGACCTCCCACGACGAGCCGTCGTAGGTGATCTGGGTCAGCCGGACCTCCTGCCCCTTGCGGACGAAGGAGTGCTTGGGCTCGTCTGCGCCGATGAGCCGCGAGGTGGCGTCGGAGGCCTCGATCCGCTCCCAGGAGTACTCCTCGATGCGGATCCGGGCCCGGTGGATCGGTTCCTGGCTGGTGACGAAGTGCCGGGCGAGGTGGATGCCGAACTGCTCGGCGGACTCGATGCCGTGCTCCTTGGCGAACGCGTACACCGTGTTCTTGGTGGTGTCGGTCGGCAGCACGTTGGCGTTCGAGCCGGAGTAGTGGACCTCGTCCATGTCGCCGGAGAGGGCGACGGAGACGTTGAGGTCCTTGATGTGGTGGGTGGCGCCGTCCCGCGTGATCTTGACGACTCGGTTCTCGGCCTTGCCGTACTGGTTCTGTCCCAGGATCGTGGGCATGTGTCTGCTAGCTCCCTCGGTAAACGGAGTAGCCGAACGGGTTGAGCAGCAGCGGTACGTGGTAGTGCTCACCGGGCTTCACGGCGAAGGTGATCGCCACCTCTGGAAAGAACGCACCGCTGTCCCGATTCGCGGGGGCGTCCTGCTGCGCATCGGCTTGCTTCTTCTCGGATTCTTCGAAGTACGGCTCCACCGCGAAGTCGAGCCGTACGTGGGTGGTGCCCTCCGGCAGCGCCGGCAGGTCCTTGCACCGCCCGTCCGCGTCGGTCGCCGAGCCGCCGAGCGCCTGCCAGTCGGCCGCGCGGCCCGGGCGGGCGGAGAGGTGGACGGCGACGCCCTCGGCGGGGCGGCCGACACTGGTGTCCAGGATGTGCGTGGACACGGACGCGGTGGCGGAGGTGCTCATGCTGCTGTCAGTCCTCTTCGACGAGACGGGCCAGACGGATGCGGTTGATCTTCCCCAGTTCGGTGCGGACGATTGCCCGCTCCCGCTCCGGCGGGTTGCCGATCCGTTCCCGCAGCGCGTCGCGCATCTGCTCGCCGGTCCGGCCGGTGGCGCAGATCAGGAAGACATGGCCGAACCTCTCCTGGTAGGCGAGGTTCAGTTCCAGCATCTCCGCCTTGAGCGCGTCGGAGGCGCCGGCCATGCCGCTCTGCTCCCGGGCCGAGGCGGGGTCGCCGGGCTTGGGCCGGCCGATGGGCGGATGGCCTGCCATCGCCTCGTCGAGGTCCTCGGCCGTCAGCTCCGCCATGGCGGCGTCGCTCGCGGCGTACAGGTCCTCGCAGGTGGCGTAGGGGCGGTCGGCGAGCAGGCGCTTCGCCCACGTCGTGGAGGCGCACGCCTCGCGGAGTGCGGTGTACGCCGCGTGCTCCTCGAGGGTGTTGAACCGGGTCAGGCCCGGCGGCGTGGATGTGGACGTCACGGGAGCCTCCGTGGCCGGTGTCGGCCTTCGTGCTGAACGGGCGTGCCGATAGCTAACGCCCTCCCGCGACAGCACGTCAACAGTTTGTTGAAAATTCGGTGGCGGGAAACCGGACCGCCGCGGGGCCGGCCGGGTCAGGCCCCTTTTTCGCGGTTCAGGTAGTTGTAGACGGTGAAGCGGCTGACGCCGAGGGCGCTCGCCACGGTCTCCACCCCGTGCCGTACGGAGAAGGCGCCGCGCGCCTCGAGTATGCGTACGACCTCCTGCTTGGCCCTGCGGTCCAGATCGGCCAGCGGCACACCCTTGCGGCGCTCCATGGCGGCCAGGATGTGGTCGAGGGAGTCGGCGAGCTGCGGCAGCCGGACGGCGACGGCGTCCCGGCCCTCCCAGGCCAGGACGACATCGTCGGGACCGGCCTCGTCGGGCGGGATCATCTCGCCGCCCATGGCGTCGACCAGGGGTTTCACGGCCGCGATGAACGGCTCGTCCCCCACGCCGCTCACGCCTCGCCCTCCTCGACCACGTTGACCTGGAGCGTGACCCGGGTGGCACCGGCCTCCAGGGTCTTGCGGAGCAGGGCGTCCACGGCGGCGAGCACCGCGTCGGCACCGCCCTCCGCGGTGTTGCCGAACGGGCCCACGTCCACGGCGTCCAGCTCGGCGGCCTCCACGACCTGGCGGGCCACCACCGCGTGCGCGGGCGCCTCGTCGAGATCGAAGGGCTCGGTCGTGAACTCCACTTTCAGTCGCACTGTGCCCCCATGCATCTGCTCCGACCCGCGTGTCGCCAGGTCCGCGATCGGGACCGGGACGCTCGGGCCGCTTGGGGAGACCTTAACGGACACGGTTGCGGACCTCGCCTGCTCAGAGGGCCCCGTTCCGTGCGACGGACGTGCCGCCCCGCCGCGTAGAGCAGAGGACGAATCCACGCAGGGAGGGGAACGCGAGGTGCGCACATTCAGGAGAGCTGTGCTCAGGGGTGCCGGAGGTACGGCGATCGCGGCGG
>NZ_POUC01000538.1 GCF_002891435.1 Streptomyces cahuitamycinicus | reverse complement strand
GGCGTACACCCTCCCCCACTGCCCGAAAGGCGTGGGAGGTGCCCCCACCCCCGGTGGCGGGACGGCCAGGTCGTCGACCTCGGCGGCACTGCCGTACCGGCGCAGGGTCCACGGCGGCACCCACTCCGCCCGGGCCTCGATCCAGCAGAACTCCCCGTCCTGCCGGGCGCCGACCACGCCCGCGGGCGTGACCAGTTCGGGCACGTCGAGCAGCCATGCCGTGCCGACGCAGGGGTGCCCGGCGAAGGGCAGTCGCAGCGTCGGGGTGTAGATGTCGATCACTCCGCGCTCGGGGTCGTCGACGAACACGGTCTCGCTGAATCCGACCTTCGCGGCGAACGCCTGCCGTTCGTCCCGCTCGGGCATCACGGATCCCTCGCGCACGACCCCGAGCTCGTTGCCGTACCCACCGTTCGGCCCGCAGAAGACGCGGAGCACGTCGTAGTCAGTCACAGGGGCATTCTCGCCGGTCAAGGGCATGCCGGTGACCCAGGGGTCGTGATGCGACCTTTGACCGTCCCTTGACGCAACCATCGTCTGTGCCTCGGTGCACGCGGCGAGCGACGGCACACCGCGTCCCCTGCTCGGCGTCGCCCTGGGCCTGACGACGGCGGTCCTCCTGGGCCTGCTGTTCCACCGGGGGGCGCTGCGCATCGATCTGGCCAGGTTCTTCACGTACACCGGCGGCATGCTGGTGGTCGTCGCGGCCGGCGTCCTGGCGTACGGCTTCCACGACCTCCAGGAGGCCGACTTCCTGCCCGACCCCACCACACTCCAAGTCACGGTGTGGCTCCTGTACTTGATCCCGACGCTGGCCCTGTTCCTGGCACCGACCCGGACGACGGCCCCGGCTCAGGTACGCGACAAGGCAGGACAACGCACCACCGCCGACGCCTGAGGCCGGGTGGGTGCGCGACCCGGCGGAACGGTGTCCCGCCTGCGGACCCGCACCCCCACCCGCGGCCCAACCGCCGGAGGCACCCGGTAGGGTTCGCCTCCGGAAAGGGGAAGGTGAAGGTACCCGATGAGCAGGGATCGCGACCCTCGTACGCTGCGCAGGCCCGTCCGGAGCGCCCTCATAGCAACCTCGACGGCCGCTTTGTCGCTGTCGGCCGGTGGATGCGTCGTCGTGCACGGCGAACGTGAGATCCTCCCGTCCTCGACCCGCGCCGAAGCCGCCGAGGCTCTCCAGGAGTTCACGACCGCGTACAACGCGGCCGACAAGGCCTACGACGGCACCCTGGACGCCGACCACACCACCGGCGCTCTCGCCGACATCGACTCGGCCCGTCTGAAGGCCGGGAGGGCGAACAATCCGGACGGCAACCCGAACCACACCCCGCTGAAGCTGACGGACACGAAGTTCACGATCCCCAAGAAGGCGGGCTGGCCCCGCTGGTTCGTCGTCGACGCGGCCGGCAACAAGGGCGGCACCGCCCGCTGGCTGCTCGTGTTCACCCGCAGCAGCCTGGACGACCCGTTCCAGGTGGCGTACCTGACGCTCGTCGCCCCGGGCAAGGTGCCGCAGTTCAAGAAGGACGCCGACGGCTGGGCCGAGTCCGTCCCCGTGAACTCCACAGACCTGGCGGCGGACCCCGGCGAGCTGAGCCGGACGTACACGACGTATCTGCAGGGCGGCGGAGAGACCTTCGCGGACGGCCCTCACACCGACCAGTGGCGTGCCCTGCGACAGAAGAACTCCAAGAAGCCGGGCATGGTCACCCAGTACATCGACGAGCCGCTGACGAACGGCGACTACGCGCCGCTGGCGCTGCGCACGGCGGACGGCGGGGCACTGGTGTTCTTCACCACACGCCACTTCGAGAAGCAGACCGCCTACGCCGGCACGTCCGGTCCCGCCCCCGGCAAGGACGTCCTCGCCCTGACGAAGGGTGAGATCAAGCAGTCCCTCACCATGGAGTTCGTCTCCAACGAGGTGGCGCTGGACCCCAAGGGCCAGGGCAAGGTGACGATCCTGGGCAGGATCCAGGGCCTGACCTCGGCGGAGGGCTCGTAGCCACGGCCCTCACGGCGGAGGGCTCGTAGCCAAGACCCGCTCGGCGGAGGGCTCGTGGCCAAGACCCGCTCGGCGGAGGGCTCGTGGCCAAGGCCCGCCCTCACGGCACGGTCGCCGGGGGCAGGCTTCAGTGCCGCGGTGTGGGCCAGGCCGCCCTGGCGTGCCCGGTGTCCTCAGCGACGTACCGTCCGCCGACCTCCGTGAGCACCTCCAGCAGGCTCAGCGGGTCCGGCAGCGCGTGCTCCGGCCCGCGCACCCACCGCACCGCCTGGTCCTCACCGGGCAGCCGAGCCGGGGGTACGAGGACGTAGGAGCCCCGGCAGTGCCAGCGCAGCCCGGGGTGTTCGTCCGCGGTCTCCGGGTGGCAGTCCAGTTCGCACGGCCACCACTCGTCCTCGTCCTCGGGTGTGCCGCGGGTGAGGGTGAAGAAGAGGAGGCGCCCGTCGTCGCTCTCGGCGACCGGCCCGACCTCGACGCCGGCGGCGAGCAGCCGCTCCAAAGCGTCGCGACCGGCATCGAGGGGCATGTCGAGGACGTCGTGCACCATGCCGGTCGCGGTGATGAAGTTGGCCTGCGGCTGATGGCGGGCCCAGCGCTCGATCTGGGCGGGGTCGGTGGTCGACTGCGTCTGCCAGGCGAAGGACACCGGGTGCCGGGCGGGGGTGGGACAGCCGACGCGGTCGCAGGAGCAGCGGTACCCGGCCGGGTGGGCCGCGGGCGCCAGGGGCAGTCCCGCGCCGGCGGCGGCGAGCAGCAGGGCCTCACGGCCGCCGTCCCCGGCGGTCTCCTTCGGCCGGCGCCCGGCGCGCAGCCACTGGGTGAGTTTGCGCTGCAGGCCGGTCCGGCCGCCGAACTCCGCGCTCATCTATCCCCTCGCCTCGCCGTCGTGCGGAACAGCATGCCTCATGGTCCCATCTTCCCGCGCACCGGGGGGCCAGTGCCCACCATCCAGGACAGGAAGGACGCAACGTACAGCGGGCATCCGAAGGGACGAGAAACGACGAACGCTGCTTCCCCCCTCGATCTGGTGTCATTGCCTGCTTTGCCATGACATGGCGTCCTACCGTGGTCGCCATGGTCACAAGGATCGCGCTGACGGGTCTGGCCTCCGCGGCCTCCGTGGTCTCGCTGGCCCTCACGGGACCCGGCGGCCGTGCCCCGGCTCCGCTGGAGTGGGGCGCGGGTCCGCTGACCGTGGCGGCCCTGCCCCGGATCACGTACGTCGCGCACCGCGGCGGCGCCCGCGAGGTCCCCGAGAACAGCATGGCGGGGCTGACGACCGCCTACGAGCGCGGGACGGCGCAGGTGCTGGACTTCGACACGCGGCTGCTGCGCGACGGCACGCCGGTGGTGTTCCACGACGAGACCCTGAACCGCACGACCTACCTGGGCGGCGCGGTGCACGGATTGAACGCCCGGGAGTGGCGGGGCGTACGGCTGCGCCCGAAGGACAGGCTCCCGGGGAGCTGGCGGTCGGAGCGGCCGCCGACGGTCGCCGAGGTGCTGGATCGTTTCGGCGGCCGGATCGTGCTGATGCTGGAGGCGAAGGACCCGCGGAGCCTGGAGCGGCTGGCCGCGCTGATCCGGTCCCGCGGCCTGACCCGCTCGGTGTTCGTGAACTCCAACGACCCGGAGGTGGCCCGGCGCGTCCACCGCCTCGGGCTCCTTACACAGCTGTGGCGCTCGGCGCGGCAGCTGCGCACGGACCGCCCGGAGCGCTGGCGGTCGTTCGTGGACCTGCTGGACGTGGACCACCGGGCACGCGACGCGGATCTGGTGCGGGCGGTGAACTCGGGGATCGCCCGGGTGTGGGCGCACACCGTGGTGACGGACGCGCAGCGGGACCGGGTGCTGGCTCTGGGCTGCGGCGGCGTGATCACGGACGCTCCGGGACGTCTGGCCCGGGCCGCTCAGCGCGGGGCCAGGCCGTGAAGGGCGTAGTCGACGAGGGTGTCGGTGTACTCGTAGGAGATCGGGCCGGTGTGCTGGAGCCAGCGCTGGGCGAGCGGGGAGATGAAGAACTCCAGGGCGATGCGCGGATCGATCTCGGGCCGCACCTGGCCGGCCTCCTGCGCGGCGCGCAGCCGGGCGACGTAGAGATCCAGTGAGGGCTGCATCA
This sequence comes from Streptomyces cahuitamycinicus, assembly GCF_002891435.1. Taxonomy (GTDB): domain Bacteria; phylum Actinomycetota; class Actinomycetes; order Streptomycetales; family Streptomycetaceae; genus Streptomyces; species Streptomyces cahuitamycinicus. The sequence continues at coordinate 403 of NZ_POUC01000538.1, read as the reverse complement.
GCTTGGCCACGAGCTCGCGCCCGAGCTGCTCGTTGACGACGCCCTCGGCGGCCAGCGCGCGGGACGGCACGTCGAACCTGGGGTCGCGCATCTGGTCGACGGTGGCGCGCAGGACGGCCTTGACGTCGGCGGCGAGATCGCCGGTGTCCGGGAAGACGTACGGCTCCGGCCCGGTGTCCGGCACGGCCTGCTCGGCCAGGTCGAGGAACGCCTCCATCAGGACGTCCGCCTTGGACGACCACCATCGGTAGATCGTCTGCTTGCCGACCCCGGCGCGGGCGGCGATCCCCTCGATGGTGGTCTTCGGGTAGCCGGCCTCGACGACGAGCGCGAGGGCGGCGTCGTAGATCGCTCGGCGGGACTTCTCACTGCGCCGGGTGGAGTCGGGGGCGGGCTTCCCGGG
>NZ_POUC01000537.1 GCF_002891435.1 Streptomyces cahuitamycinicus | reverse complement strand
GGCGATCAGGGGGGGCGAGGTGCGCGTCGGTCATGACCATCCCGAAGGCGGTGCGGCGAAACCGGGCAGGACACGGCCCTGCAGGCCCCAGGCGGGGTCGAGGGGGATGCCGAGACGGTCCAGGACGGTGGGGGCGATGTCGATGAGGCGGGGCGTGTCGAGCCGGATGCCGGCGGGTCCTTCGGGTCCTTCGGGTCCTTCGGGTCCTTCGGGTCCTTCGGGTTCGCCGGGTTCGCCGGGTTCGCCGGGTTCGCGGGGTCCGCCGGGCTCACCGGGCTCACCGGGTTCGCCGGGTCCTCCGGGTCCGACGGGCTCACCAGGCTCGCTGGCTCCCCCGGTTTGGCCGGATCCCCCGGTTTCGCCAGGTCCCCGGGGTCCCCCGGGCCTCCCGAGTTCGGCGAGGATGACGAAGACCTCCCGTTCGGCTCGCGAGTCGCCGCCGTGGCCACCGGAGTCGAGGTGCCCGTGGTCGGTGGTGACCAGCACGGTCCAGCGCTCCTCGGCACGTCCCGGAGCCGAGCGCCGGACGTCGATCGCCTCCAGGAGCCGCCCGAGGTGGGCGTCCTGGTCGAGGAGGGCCCGGTCGTAGGCAGGGGACAGGGGGCCCGTGGCGTGGCCGGCCTCGTCGGTGGCGCCGAAGTACACGAACAGGGCGTCCGGGTCGTCCTCGGTGAGCCAGCGCAGGACCGTGCGGGCGACGCGGCGGTCCGCCGTTTCGTAGCCCCTGGATTCGCCGTTGTGACGCTCACGCCGGCCGATGGCCCTGCCGAGTGTGCCGCGACGCACCAGGGCCGGCCAGGACACGGCGGCCGCCGTGCGCAGACCGGGCCGGGCGGTGGCGGCCCGGGTCAGGAAGTCGGGGTAGCGGGCGTAGTCGGCACCTTTGAAATCGTTGCCGGTGACCCCGTGGCGGTCGGGCCACACCCCGGTGAGGATGCTCGACCAGCCGGGCCCGGAGTCGGTGTAGGCCGGCCCGGCCGAGGGCCCGTCGTCGGCTCGGCCGTAGGGCAGCAGGCTCGTGCCGTGGGCACCCGTGGCCATCAGCCGGTGCAGCACGGGTGCGGTGGAGGGGGAGCGGGTCAGCCGGTCGTAGCGCAGGCCGTCCATGCCGACGACGAGCACCTTGGTGCGTGGGCTCGCGGTGTTGGCGTCCTTCACTGGGTGCCTCTCTCGTGTGGTGACCAAGAGCTCGGGAACGACCGTCGTGTCCTGGCCGCGCGTCCGCGGCGGCTGGTCGCGCCCCGGCGGCGGAGCCGCACATCGACACAGCCCCGAGTCCCTTCGCGGCGCGGCCCCAAGGGACGCTCAGCTGCCCTGCACCGCCCCCTCCGTGGCGCCCGCGATGAACCCGCGGGCGAAGATCGTGAAGACCACGACGAGCGGCACGGACGCCATGAGGACACCGGCCATGACCATGCTGTAGTCGGTGGTGTGGCCGACGTGGAGCTGGGCCAGCGCCACCTGGAGGGTGAGGTGCGCGGGGTCGTTGAGCACGACGAGCGGCCAGATGTAGTCGTTCCAGGCGTTGACGAAGGCGTAGATGGCGAGGAAGGACAGCGCCGGTCTGATCATCGGCAGCACGATGTTCCAGTACTGGCGGAAGAAGCCCGCGCCGTCGATGCGCGCGGCGTCGAGGAGTTCGTCCGGCACGCCGTTCTCTATGTACTGGCGCAGCCAGAAGATGCCGAAGGCGTTGGCGAGAGCCGGGAGGACCAGCGCCTTGAGCGTGCCGACCCAGCCGATGTCGGACATGAGGATGAACTGGGGGAGGACGGCCAGCTGGAGCGGCAGCATCATGAAGCCGACCAGCGTCGCGAACAGCACCTTGCGCCCGGGGAAGTCGAACTTGGCGAAGACGAACGCCGCCAGGGAGTCGATGAAGAGGACCAGGACGGTGGTGACGGAGGCGACGACGACCGTGTTCAGCATCGACCCGAAGAAGTCGATGGTGTCGAGCACGTGCCGGACGTTCTCCAGCAGATGGGAACCGAAGGTCAGTTTCGGCGGGCTCTTGTAGATGTCCTCGGTGGTGTTCGTCGCCATGACGATCGTCCACGCGAACGGGAAGACCGAGATCAGGACGGCCAGGGCGAGGACGATGTGCGCGGTCAGGCCCTTGGGACGCCGTGACCGCCTCGGGACCACTGCGGTCATGACTTCCTCCCGCGCTGGACGACGCGCCAGTTGACGACGACCAGCAGCATGATCAGGACGAAGAAGGCCCACACGATGGCCGCGCCGTAGCCGTAGTCGTTGTTCACGAAGGCCGACTGGTAGAAGTACAGAAGCGTGGTCAGGCCCGCCTGGCCGGGCCCGCCGAGGTTGGGGTTGGCGGCGTTGCTGCCGAACATGACCTGGGGTTCGCTGAAGCTCTGCAGGCCGTTGATGGTCGAGATGATGACCGTGAACAGGATGATGGGCCGCATGATCGGCATGGTGATCTGGAAGAACGTGCGGATCGGGCCGGCGCCGTCCAGCCTGGCCGCCTCATAGATCTGGGTGGGGATGGCCTGGAGGCCGGCCAGGTAGATGATCATGTTGTAGCCGGTCCACATCCAGGTCATCAGCAGCGCGATGACCAGTTTGATCAGCCACGGATTGCTCAGCCACGGGACGGGTGAGATGCCGACCGTGCCCAGGATCGCGTTGACCAGGCCGAAGTTGTTGCTGAACACCGCCCCGAAGAAGATCGACACCGCGACGATCGAGGTGACGTTCGGTATGTAGAGGGCGATGCGGTAGAAGCCCTTGAAGCGGCGCACCGAATGCAGCAGCGTCGCCAGCACCAGGGCACCGAACAGCGTGGGGACGGTGGACAGCACCCAGACCACCAGGGTGTTGCCGGATCGACAGCCAGAAGACCGGGTCGTCCAGAAGGAACCGGAACTGCTGCAGTCCCACGAACTCCACGGTGCCCATGCCGTCCCAGCGCTGGAAGGAGAGGTACAGCGAGTACAGGACCGGGAGGAACGAGAAGACGCCGAAGATCAGGAAGAAGGGCGAGACCGCCAGGTACTGCCGCCAGTGGGACAGCACCCCGCGACGCGTCGGTCGCACCGCGCCCGCGGGCGCCGTGCGCCGCGGGCGGAAGCGGGCCGGGCCGGGCCCGCCGTGGCGCCGGGGCACCGCGGCGGAACCGGCGACCGGAGGTGAGGACACCTCAGTTCACCCCCTGACGCCGGGCGATCTGCCTGGCCTGGGCGACCGCGTCCTTCCAGGCGTCGTCGGCCTTCTTGCCCTTGGCCTCGATGCTGGACAGTTCGGTCATGAAAGGCGCCATGACGGCGGCGTCGGCGGGTGCCTCGTAGGCGGCCGGGATGGCCTTGGCGGCGGGGCCGAAGACCTCGATGACCTTCTGCCCGCCGAAGAAGGGGTCGCCGCCCGTCATGGCCGGCATGGCGTACGCCGCCGGTGCGGCGGGGAAGATGGCGGCGTCGGCGAAGCCGCGGGCGTCGTTCTCCGGGCTGAGGATCCAGCTGATGATCTTGAATGCCTCTTCGGGGTTCCGGCACTGCTTGGGCAGGGCCAGGTAGGAGCCGCCCTGGTTGGCCGGGCCGCCGGGCATCGCGCAGACCCGCCAGCTGCCCTTGGTCTTCGGGGCCGCCTGCTCGATGTCCAGGGCGTGCCAGGCCGCACCGAGTTCGGTGCTGAGGGTCTTGCCGACGGCGGCGTTCCAGGTGTTGTCGTTGATCTTGGCGTCGATGCCGAGGGTGTGGGGGCGGACCGCCGTGGTCCACGCCTTGCGGATGTGGTCCTGGTCGCCGATGAAGCGGTTGTCCCTGTCGATGAACCGCTCGGTGCCCTGCCCGACCGCCATGGTGAAGACCGAGCCGATGTTGTTGACCAGGTAGGTGCCCGGCACCTTCGCGCGCAGCTCGGTGCCCAGCGCGAAGTACTCCTCCCAGGTCCCGGCCCGGGCGGCGACCTTGTCGGGGTCGGTGGGCAGCCCGGCCTCGTCGAACATGTCAGCGCGGTAGAAGAGCGCGGTCGGGCCGATGTCGATCGGGAAGCCGATCTGCTTGCCGTCCTCGGTCCGGGCGAGCTTGGTCTTCCAGTCCAGGTACTGCGACGCGATCTTCTCGAAGCCCAGGTCGTTCAGGTCGAGGAAGCGATTCGCGTTGGGCAGGAAGGACGCCATGTCCTCGCCCTTGATGCCGGTGATGTCGGGCACGGAGGCGCCCGCCGCGAGAGTGGTGGTCAGCTTCTGCTTGAAGTCGCCGCCGATGGAGGCAACGGTCAGCTTCACCTGGCCGCCGAAGTGCGTCTTCGCCTCGGCGACCACCTTGTCGCTGAGCGCGCCTCCCCAGTACCACATGGTGAGGTTCTTGCCGTTCTTGCTGCCGGCCGAGCCGGAGCCGCCACCGCAGGCGACGGTCAGACCGGAGGCGGCCGCGGTCAGCGCGGCGGCCTGGAGGAAGCCTCTACGAGAAAGGTCCACGGGTCACTCCTGTTGTTCCTGTTCGACGTGCCGGAGGGGTGGGTGGTCGGTGCGGTCCTTCGGAGGCGCGCGGACCGACGGGCGTGTGCGGGGCGACGGGCGTGTGCGGGGCGGTCGGGGTGACGG
>NZ_POUC01000536.1 GCF_002891435.1 Streptomyces cahuitamycinicus | reverse complement strand
TCCCGGAAGCCTTCCCCCCATCCCCGCGAGAACGGGCCCGCGGCAGCACTGTGCCCCGGCTGCGGCACGCCCGGAAAGCGAGTGCGCGCCCATGGAACACCGAACGATGTCCCGCAGACGCTTTCTGGGGGCCTCCCTGGGCGGCGCGGGCGCCGGCCTGCTGACGCTCTCGGGATGCGGGACCGCCGAGGGATCGGCCTCCGCCGGCTCCGGCCATCTGAGCCTCTGGTACTGGAAGGGCTCGCTCAGCGACAGACTCCTCGCCACCGCCGCCCGCGGCGTCCCCGGCGTCCCGGGGCTGAAGGTGAAAGGCTCCCAGGTCCCGGACGGCGACATCGACTCCAAGGTGCGCACCAGTCTCGCCGCCCGCGCCTACGTGCCCGACCTGACGGTCGTCAACAACGACAACCTCGCCACGTTCTTCCCCGACGAGAACGAGTTCCTCGACCTGCGCACACTCGGTGCCGCATCCGTCCGCGACCGGTACCTCGACTGGAAGTGGAAGGCCTGCTTCACACCCACGGGCCGGATGATCGGCTTCCCCCTCGACGCCGGCCCCACCGCGCTCTACTACCGCCGCGACCTCTTCCGCGAGGCCGGTCTGCCCCACGAGCCGGCGGACGTCGCCGAACAGATCCCCACCTGGGAGAAGTTCATCGCCGCCGGACGGACCCTGCGACGCAGGGCATCGGGCAAGCCCTACCTCGTGAGCAACATCGGCAACGTCTTCCAGCAGGTGCTGCTGCAGAGCCCGAAGCAGTTCGTGGACGCCGACGACCGCTTCATCGGCGACCAGGAGCACATCCGGCGCGCCTGGGACCTGTCCGTGGACATCCTCCGCCAGGGCCTCAGCGCCAGGATCACCGACGGCAGACCCGACTTCAACGCGGCCATGAGCGGCGGCCGCGTCGCCACCATGACCACGGCGGTGTGGGCCATCAACAGCCTGAAGGACTCCGCGCCGAAGACCTCCGGTTCCTGGCGGCTGACCACTCTGCCGGACGGCCCCTGCAACTACGGCGGCTCCTACGTGACGCTGACCCGCTACTGCCGGGAACCGGAAGCGGCCTTCGCCTTCCTGACGTGGCTGCTCAGCCCGGAGAACCAGCTCAAGAGCTACCAGGAGATGGCCCTGTTCCCCACCACTCAGGCCTCCTACGCCGACCCGGCGATGCACAAGCCCGACCCCTTCTTCGGCGGCCAGCAGCCCATCGACGTCTTCGGCCCGGCCGCCCAGAGGGCCCCGGTCGTCTACTTCAGCCCCTACGAGGAGACCGCCAACACCCCGTTCTTCCAGGAGCTGACCAATGTCGAGACGCTCGGCAAGAACCCCGACCGGGCCTGGCGGGACGCCGTGAGCACAGCCGGAACCGCGCTGACGCGGCTGGGGGTGAGCTGACATGGCCACGGTCCTCGACTCGGCCGGTGCGCCGGCGGCCGGCGAACGGCACCCCGCCCGCCGTGACACGTCCGCCCCGCCCGGGGGACGCCGGCGGCATCTCCCGCCGCTGCTCGCCATCTCCCCGTTCTACGTGCTCTTCGCCGTCTTCGGCGCCTTCCCGGTGGTCTTCTCCATGTACCTGTCCTTCCAGGACTGGGACGGCATCGGGGAGATGCGCTTCGTCGGGCTCCGGCAGTACGGCTGGCTGCTCCAGGACTCGGTGTTCTGGCACGCGGTGCTCAACACCTTCGAGATCTGGTTCCTGTCGACCGTTCCGATGCTGTTCCTGGCGCTCGTGCTGGCGTTCCTGCTGCACTCGCAGGTGCGCTTCGCCGGTGCCTACCGGGTGGCGTACTTCATCCCCAACGTCACCTCGATGGTCGCCATGACCATCGTCTTCGGCTCGGTCTTCGCCCAGGCGGGCCTGGCCAACGCGGTGCTCAGGGCCGTCGGTCTGGACGGGATCGGCTGGCTGTCCTCCGAGTGGGGCATCAAGTCGTCCGTGTCCATCATGATCATCTGGCGGTGGGTCGGCTACAACGCCCTGATCTTCCTGGCGGGCCTCCAGGCCATCCCCACCGAGCACTTCGAGGCCGCGTGCGTCGACGGCGCGAGCAGTTGGCAGACCCTGTTCCGGGTCGTGGTGCCGCAGCTTCGTCCGGTGGTCCTGTTCGCCGCCGTCACCTCCACCATCAACGGCCTGCAGGTCTTCACCGAGTCCCAGGTGCTCTTCCAGTCGACCGACGTCGGCACCACGGGCGGCCCCGGTCAGGAAGGGATGACCATCGTGCTCTATCTCTGGCAGAAGGCCTTCAAGGAGCACCAGTTCGGCTACGGCGCCGCCATGGGCTGGCTGCTCTTCGCCATCATCGCGGTGTTCACGATCATCAACTGGCGGCTGGTCTCCGGCTCCGACCGCGACGACCGCCGGCCCGGCCTCGCCGGACTGCTGCGCCGCAAGGGGGCTCGCGATGGCCGCTGACCACAGGACGACCGGCACCGCGGGACTGGCGATCGGCTCCGGCAGCAGACTCTCCCGGATCTGTGTCCGGGCGGTGCTGCTGCTCGGCGTGCTGATCTCACTGTTCCCCTTCTACTGGCTGGTGGTGATGGCCTCCGGCACCACCCAGGACATCTACAGCTACCCGCCCAAGCTGGTGCCCGGCCCGCATCTGCTGGACAACATGGGCCGGGTTCTCGACGCGGTCGACTTCTTCGGCTCGCTGTTCAACACGGTCGTGGTGGCCGTGGTGGGCACCGCGCTCGTGCTGTTCTTCGACTCCCTGGCGGCGTTCGCCTTCGCCAAGTACGAGTTCCCGGCGAAGAAGTTCCTCTTCGGCATGCTGCTGGTCACGTACATGATCCCGGCCCAGCTGTCCCTGGTGCCGCAGTTCGTCACCATCGCCGAGTTCGGCTGGGCCGGTTCGCTGAAGGCGCTGATCATCCCCGGCGCGGCCAACGCCTTCGGCATCTTCTGGATGCGCCAGTACGCCCAGAACTCCCTGCCCGACGAACTGCTGGACGCCGGGCGCATCGACGGCGCCGGCTTCTTCCGCCTCTATGGGCAGGTCGCCCTGCCCCTCTTCCGCCCGGCCCTGGCCTTCCTCGGCATCTTCACCTTCATCGGCCTCTGGAACGACTACATCTGGCCCCTGGTCGTGATGATCGACCCGGAGAGGGTCACGCTCCAGGTGGCACTGGCGAACCTCAACGTCCTCTACAACGCGGACTACGCCCTGGTGATGGCCGGTGCGCTGATGAGCGTCATCCCGCTGATCGCGGTGTTCCTGTTCGGGGCGCGGCACTTCCTGCGGGACCTCGCGGCCGGGGCCATGAAGATGTGAGGGCGGGCGCCGAACCCGCCTCTCGGTAGGGTGCGGAGTAGGTCCCGGTCGGTGAGGAGTGGTCGCGTGGTGCAGGTCAGGCCCATGCGGGCGGACGCCCGGCGCAACTACGAGCGGTTGCTGACGGTCGCCGTGGAGGCCTTCGCGCAGCACGGGGAGGGAGCGTCGCTCGACGACATCGCCAAGCGGGCCGGGGTCGGCTCCGGCACCCTGTACCGGCACTTCCCGACCCGTCGGGCGCTGCTGGAGGCCGCGTACCTGGACCGCGTCGAGGCGATCGCGGCCCGGGCCGAAGGGCTCGCAGCCGTAATGCCGCCCGGCGAGGCGCTGGGGGAGTGGCTGTACGAACTCGGCACCGGGATGATCCGGATGCGGGGGCTGAAGGCGCTGCTGGGACCGGCCGTCACGGACTCCGGCGCCCTCGTGAACACGGCCTGCGGCGACTCGGTCAAGGCCGCGGCGGGGCGGCTGGTCCGGGCGGCGCAGGAGGAGGGCACGCTACGGCGGGACGTCGAGCCGATCGACGTGCTGCGGCTGGCGCACGGCGTGGCCACGGCGTCGGAACTGGCGGACGGGGAGGGCCGGCACATCCGGCGGTATCTGACGTTGCTGATGGAGGGGCTGGCGGCCGGGGCGCCGCTGACCGGTGAGCCGGACGCCCCCCGGTGAGGGGGCGTCCATGAAGGCCGGTCCGGTGGCTTACAGGGCCTGCGCCGCCGGCTTCACCATTCCCCTCACCGTGCGGGACTTCACGAAGTCGCCCATGGCCGTCATGTCCCACTCGCCGGAGAACTGGCGGATCAGCTTGGCCATCATCACGCCGGTCTGCGCCTCGGCGCTGGTGAGGTCGAAGCGGACCAGTTCCTCCCCGGTCGCGCCGTCCAGAAGGCGGCAGTACGCCTTGGCGACCTCCGTGAACTTCTGGCCGGAGAATGAGTTGACCGTGAAGACCAGGCCGGTGACCTCCTGGGGGAGACGGCCGAGGTCGACGGTGATGACCTCGTCGTCCCCGCCGCCCTCGCCTGTGAGGTTGTCGCCGGAGTGGCGGATCGCGCCGCCCACGATCTGGAGCTTGCCGAAGTAGCAGCTGTCGATGTGGTTGCGCTGCGGCCCGTAGGCGATGACCGAGGCGTCCAGGTCGATGTCCTTGCCCCGGTACGCCGGCTCCCAGCCGAGGCCCATCTTGACCGAGGAGAGCAGAGGACGGCCGCCCTTGATCAGGGAGACCGTCTGGTTCTTCTGGAGACTGACGCGGCCCTTGTCCAGGTTGATCTTCCCGGTGCCGGGCGCGGGCGGAGGGGGCG
>NZ_POUC01000535.1 GCF_002891435.1 Streptomyces cahuitamycinicus | reverse complement strand
GGGGGAGGGGGAGAAGGAGGCGATCAGGAAACCCTCCGGCCGTCGAGGAACGCGCGGTACCAGGGCGCCGCGCGGGTGAACGCGGCCGCGAACCCCTCACCGGGCGAGCAGCCGAGGTCCTTCCAGAACGCGTCGTCCACGAACCAGTGGTCGACGGTGAGCATGCCGAGGTGGTGAAGGGCGAGCGGTGACCCGGCGGCCCGGTCGAGGGCGGTCACGACGTCCACGGCCGTACCGCCGCCGGGCTCCCCCAGCTCCCGGGAAACGGCGGCCAGCAGGTCCGCGACGGGCACCGGCTCGGGGTGGTTGACATGGTGCACACCGCCGCCGGACGCAGGGGAGAGCGCGGCGGCCACCACCGCACGTCCCAGGGTGTCGACGTCGATCATCGACTGGAGCGCCTCGCAGCCGGTCAGGGGGGCCGACAGTTCCTTCATCAACCACACCAGCCCGGGGATCACCCAGCGGTCGCCCTCGCCGTACACGAGGTGCGGGCGCAGCACCAGGCCGCCCGCGTCGAGGACGTGCCGTTCGGCGGCGGCCCTGGTGCGGCTGGTGGGTGACGCGGGCGCGATCGGCACCTCCCCGGGGCGTACGCCGCGGAAGGGGCCCCGGCCGTGGACGGCGGCCGTACTGACGTACACGATCCGGCGTACTCCGGCGCGCACGGCCTCCTCGACCAGGGCACGGGTGCCGTGGTCGTTGACCGCCTGGACGGTTTCGGCGTCGCCGCCGACCTGTGTGGCGCAGTGCACCAGGACGTCGGTGTCCGCGCAGGCCCCGCGCAGGGAGGGCGGGGCGCAGAGGTCGCCGTGGACGTACTCGGGGCCCTGCGGCGCGTGCCGGGACAACAGGCGTACGTGGACGTCCGGTTGCCGTCGTGCCGTGGCCGCGACCCGGCTGCCGACGAAGCCGCTCGCGCCCGTGACCAGAACCTTGACCGTCACGACAGGGACCGTACCCGCTCCGGCCGGGCGGCGGTCAGGCTGGCGGTGAAGACGGACGCGCCGTCCTGCCGCCCCGAGACCCGTACGGTCACCTCCCCGGGGCGCTCGTCGAAGACCTCGGTCTCGATCCGGCACGGACTGTGCAGCTCCGCGTAGTGGGCGAACTCGGCCGTCAGCGTGCCCGGCAGGAAGGGGCGCAAGCCGGACGCGGCGGTCGCGGCCTGGCGGGCCGCCTCGAACAGGACCATGCCGGGGACGTGGTCGTTGGGCCGCGGGAAGAGGACCGGGTGTCCGGTGTCGACGCGCAGGTTCCAGACGCCGGGGCGGTCGGCGGGGGCGAGGACGACGTCCTCGGCGCGGGACCGTCCCGCGGCTTGCGGGGCTATGCCCGCCAGGAGTGGAACCGGCGTGTCCAGGGCGTTCAGCCGCCCCGCCCGCAGGCGGCGATAGGCGCGCGGTGAGGTGCAGCCGGTGCTTCCCGTGCCGCGGGCGACGAACCGTCCGGCGCGGCGGAACTCCATCGTCGTCCGCATGCTGCGCAGTCCGCGGCCGCGGCGGCGGATCTCGGAGCACACGACGTCGAACTCGACCGGCTCGGAGGCCTCCGCCAGCAGCAGCGCGGTCGGGTCGACGCGCACCGTCAGGTCCCACATGACGAAGTGGGTGTCGGCCGGGGCGCCGAACTCGGCATGCGCCAGCACCATCGAGGCCTGCCGCAACGTTTCGCCCACGATCATCGGGTCCTGGTGCCGGTCGTCGACGGGGCCGAAGAAGGGGTGGGCTGCCGGCCACTGCGCGGTGAACCGGAAACGGGTGTCGGAGATTCGGGTCCACCGGGCGGGGAAGACGTCCGTCTCAGTGGTGCGATGGGCGAGTTGCCGGGTGACGGCGGTGGTGTGCGAGTGGGGGGCGGGGCGGCCGGTGACGGGATACGGCGGTACGGGTTTCTCGGAGGCGGTTGCTGAGGGCGCGGGTTTCTCGGAGGCGGTTGCTGTGGGGGCGGGTTTCTCGGAGGCAGTCGGTGACGCGGCGGGTTCCTCGGTGGCGGTCCCCGAGGGTGCGGGGTCGTCGGTGGCGGGACTCGGTGGTGCCGTCTCTCGGGGGACGGTGTGGTGTGGCGGATTCTCGACGGCCGCAGCGGTTCCGTTTGCCGGACGGCCCCCGCGTCCGGTCTGATCCTCCGTGAGTGCGCTTAAAGGCCCTGTCTGCGGCATGAGAACCCCCAGGATCGGCTGCCTGGCCGCGATCGACGCTTGACTAAGATACGGACGAGCCGGTTTTTTTCAAAGGGTGAGCCAAGCCGCTGGGACAGGTTCTCGCGCCCTCGCCACACAGCGACTTCACAGGGATCGACCAAGCTCAGGAGGCACCGATGGCGCGACAGGAGCGCGCGATCCGCACCCGGCGGACCATCCTGGAGGCGGCAGCGGCCGTCTTCGACGAACGCGGCTACACCTCGGCGACCATCGGCGAGATCCTGGACCGGGCAGGCGTCACCAAGGGCGCGCTGTACTTCCACTTCGGCTCCAAGGAGGAGCTGGCGGTAGGAGTGTTCGAGGAGCAGCTCGCGATCGCGCTCCCGCCGCAGTCCACCAAGCTCCAGGAACTAGTCGACTCCGGCCTGGTGATGGCACGTCGGCTGCGGTCCGAACCGCTGGTGCGGGCCAGCGTCGGGCTCGCCCTCGACCAAGGGGCCATGGACCTCGACCGCACCCCGGCCTTCCGGATGTGGATCGACCAGAACACGCAGTTGCTGACCGAGGCGAAGGCGCGGGGCGAGCTGCTGCAGCACGTCGACGTGGCGGAGACGGCGGAGCTGCTCGTCGGCAGCTTCTCCGGGGTGCAGCTGCTGTCCCAGCTGCGCTGCCAGCGGCAGGATCTGGAGCGCCGTGTCGTCGTACTGTTCGAGCACTTCCTGCCCAGCATCACCGTGCCAGCGGTGCTGGCCCGGCTCGACATCTCCGCGGACCGGGCCGATCGGTTGCTGGCGCAGGTGCGGATGGAGCAGGAAGCGGCCGTGGCCGTGGAGGCGGAGGCCTCGGTGCCCTCGGTGCCTTCGGTGCCCTCAGGGGCGTAGCGAGCCACCGCAGCGCGGGCCGGCACGGGTTGTCCACAGCTGTGGAGTTGTCCACAGGGTCTGACGCGTTTCGGCCGCCGGTTGTACGGTCGGCACGAGTTGATGTTCGTGCGCGTGCGGGGGAGGCGGTCGGGATGACCAGGGCTGGAGCTCAGGACGAGGACGGGGCCACGGCGAGGGACGGGGCGCCACGCCGGCTGCCCAAGGTGCGTGGCTTCGCCGAGTGGCCGGCCGAGGGCTCGCCCAAGGACGAGGGCAAGGCCCTGCGCAAGCGGATCCCGCGCAGCGCGCACGCCACGCTCGACCTGGACGCGTCCCGGCCCGACGCGGTGAGCGCCGTCGAGGAGTCCGGCCGCGGGCGGCTGCCCGATTTGGCCCCGATCCGGGTCGGCCGCATGACCGCCACCCCGTTCGCGTTCCTGCGCGGCTCGGCGGGCCTCATGGCGTACGACCTGGCGCGCACGCCCATGACCGGGATCCGGGCCCAGATCTGCGGCGACGCCCACGCGGCCAATTTCGGCCTGTACGGCGACGCGCGCGGCGGCCTGGTCATCGACCTGAACGACTTCGACGAAACGGTGCCCGGCCCCTGGGAGTGGGACCTCAAGCGTCTGGTGGCCTCCCTGGTGCTCGCGGGCCGGGTGGCGGGCGCCGACGAGGACCAGTGCCGCAAGGCGGCTTACGACGCGGCGGGCGCCTACCGCAGGACCATGCGGCTGTTGGCCAGACTCCCGGTGCTCGACGCGTGGAACGCCATCGCGGACGAGGAACTCGTCTCCCACACGGACGCCCATGATCTGCTCGGCACACTGGAGAGAGTCGCCGAGAAGGCCCGCCACAACACCAGCGGCCGCTTCGCGGCCAAATCGACCGAGACCACCGAAGACGGGGGACGCCGCTTCGTCGACGCCCCGCCGGTGCTGCGACGGGTTCCGGACGCGGAGGCCGCGGCCGTGGCGGCATCGCTGGAGGAGTACGTCGGCACCCTGCAGGAGGACCGCCTGCCGCTCCTCGCCCGGCACGCCGTGCAGGACGTGGCCTTCCGGGTCGTCGGCACGGGCAGTGTCGGTACCCGGTCCTACGTCGTGCTGCTCCTGGACCACCGGGGGGAGCCGCTGGTGCTCCAGGTGAAGGAGGCGCGGGCGTCGGCGCTGGTGCCGCATCTGGTGACCGCCGGTTTCGAGACGCCGGAGGCCGGTCACGAGGGGCGGCGGGTCGTGATGGGCCAGAAGCGGATGCAGGTCGTGAGCGACAACCTGCTGGGCTGGACGACGGTCGACGGCTTCCCCTTCCAGGTCCGCCAGTTCCGCAACCGCAAGGGCAGCGTCGATCCGGCCGCGCTGGCCGCCGACCAGATGGACGACTACGGCCGCATGACCGGCGCGCTCCTGGCCCGAGCGCACGCACACAGTGCCGATCCCCGGCTCATCGCCGGGTACTGCGGCAAGAACGAGGAGCTGGACGAGGCGATGGCGGACTTCGCCGTGGCCTACGCGGACCGGACCGAGGCGGATCACGCGGAGCTGGTGGCCGGGGTGCGGGCGGGGAAGGTCGCGGCGGAGGTG
>NZ_POUC01000534.1 GCF_002891435.1 Streptomyces cahuitamycinicus | reverse complement strand
CCCTTGAGGGGTCCCCATTCGTTGGGGTCGGGGACGCCGGGCGGGAGCATCTGGCGGCGCTTGGGACCGCCGTGTTCCGACTCGCCCGGTTCCTTCGCTCCGGGCCAGGCCTTGGCGACGCGGGCGGCCAGGACGAAGTCCTTGCGCAGGGGGTGGCCTTCGAAGTTCTCGGGCAGGAGCAGGTGGTCCAGCGCCGGGTGGCCTTCGAAGGCGATGCCGAACATTTCGTGCGTCTCGCGCTCGTGCCAGGCGGCGCCCGCGTAGACGTCGACCGCCGAGGGCAGGGCGGCGGCCTCGTGCGGGACGGTCGTACGCAGAAGGAGGCGTCGTACGGGTGCGAGGGCGGCGACATGGGCCGTGACGCGGAAACCCGTGCCCGGTTCGTCGACCGCGCTCAGCCAGTCGAAGTAGGTGCAGCCGAGCCGGTCGCGGGCGGTTTCCAGGGCGGTGATCCAGGCGGCCGGGGGTACGTCGACCGTCAGGACCTCGTAGGACTCCTCGGCTGTGGCATCTGCGCCGAAGAGCTCCTCGGCGCCGGAGGGCAGCCAGCCGACGGCGGTCATCGCCCCTCCTCCGAAGCCGGCCCCTGAGCCGGCGGCGGCACCAGTCCGCTCTGCAGTGCCGCCGCCGAAGGACGGCCCGCGCCGCTGCCGTACCGCTCCCCCAGCGACTCGCGGGCGATCTTCTCCTGGAGCTTGAGGATGCCCTGGAGAAGTGCCTCGGGGCGCGGCGGGCAACCCGGCACGTACACGTCCACCGGAATGATCTGGTCGACGCCCTTGGTGACGGAGTACGAGTCCCAGTAGGGGCCGCCGCAGTTGCTGCAGGCGCCGAAGGAGATGACGTACTTCGGCTCCGGCATCTGTTCGTAGAGGCGCTTCACGGCCGGAGCCATCTTGTCCGTGACGGTGCCGGAGACCACCATCAGGTCGGCCTGGCGCGGGCCCGGGGCGAACGGGATGACGCCGAGGCGGATGAAGTCGTGGCGGGCCATCGACGCGGCGATGAACTCGATCGCGCAGCAGGCGAGGCCGAAGTTGAAGACCCAGAGCGAGTAGCGGCGGCCCCAGTTGAGGACGACCTTCATCGGCTCGGGCGCGAGGCGGGCCAGGGCGCCCAGCCGCTTGGGCTCGGGCAGCAGCACGGGCTCGGGCGCCGAGGGGTTCACGTCCATGTCAGGACGCCCTTCTTGTAGGCGTAGAGCAGGCCGACGGCCAGGAAGCCGAGGAAGATGAACATCTCGACCAGGGTCGTCGCGCCGTAGCCGGGGGCGGCGAAGACGGTCGCCCAGGGGAACAGGAAGATCGAGTCGACGGCGAAGATCACGTAGAGGAAGGCGTACACGTAGTAGCGGACCTGGGTGTGGGCCCAGCCTTCGCCGACGGGGTCGACGCCGCACTCGTACGTCATGAGTTTCTCGGGGGTGGGGACCACCGGCCGCAGCAGGCGGCCGGCCCCGAAGGCCACGGCGACGAACAGCACGCCGACGACGGCGAGCAGTCCGACGACCGAATAGGACTGGAAGTAGTCCGCCGCGACGACGGTCGTGGTGACGACGGTCGGTTCCGGCACGTCCGTCCCTCGCTCCCTGAAACTCGGACCTGGATCCTGCGACGATGCTGCGGCTCACTCGGATGCCGCCGTTCGACGATCTGTACGCACGGGAGTCTAGGCCCTGATAAGGGCAGGGTAAGCAGCCCGTCGTGGCCGGGCATGCGGGGGTGGGGTTTTCCTCAGTGGATCCTGGCGGTCCACCTCATGGCGCCGTCGCCCGCCGCCGGGCACGCTAACGCATATGACCCAACACATCCCGTCCCCGGGCACGACGGCGGCCCGGGGGGCCGCCGTGCCGGACGACCGTCCGCCGCCTGCCCGGCTCGCCTATGACCGGCACACCTGGAAAGAGATCGCGCACCTGCTGGCCAACCTGCCGGTCGCGCTGCTCGGTTTCACCTACGTCGTGACGATGATGTCCATCGGCTTCGGCCTGACCGTCACGGTGGTGGGTTTCCCGCTGCTCGCGGCCGGGCTCATCGGTGCGCGGCAGTTGGGGAGGATGGAGCGGGCGCGGGCCAGGGCGCTGCTCGGGGTGCGGATCGAGGAGCCGAGCCGGCTGCGGCTGCGCGGCGGGGGCGGCTTCTTCCAGCGGTTATGGATGCAGCTGAAGGATCCGGTGGGCTGGCGCACGGTGCTGTACGAGTTCATCCGGCTGCCGTGGGGCGTGCTCACCTTCGGTGTCACGCTGACCTCGCTGTTCGTGCTGTGGCCGGTGTTGCCGTTCATCGCCCGGGGGCTGACGAACGCCGACCGGGCCATGGTGCGGGCGTTGCTGTCGCCCTCCGACGAGCTGGAGCGGCGGATCGCCGAGCTGGAGTCGGACCGGGGGGTCGTGGTCGACACGGCTGCGGCCGATCTGCGGCGCATCGAGCGGGATCTGCACGACGGGGCGCAGGCCCGGCTGGTGGCCCTGGCCATGGGTCTCGGCATGGCCAAGGAGAAGGTGCTGGAGGACCCGGACGCGGCGGCGGTGATGGTCGAGGAGGCGCACGGCGAGGTGAAGCTGGCGCTCCAGGAGCTGCGGGATCTGGCGCGCGGCATCCACCCGGCGGTCCTGACCGACCGTGGCCTGGACGCGGCTCTGTCCTCGGTCGCCTCGCGCTGCACGGTCCCGGTGAAGGTGACGGTCGATCTGCCTCAGCGGCCGGCCGCGGCCATCGAGGGCATCGCCTATTTCACCGTCTCGGAGCTGCTGCAGAACGTCAGCAAGCACAGCCGCGCGAAGTCGGCCTCGGTGGACGTGTGGCGGACGAAGACCCGGCTGCTCATCCAGGTGTGGGACGACGGGGGCGGGGGCGCGAGCCTCGACGGCGGTACGGGGATGAAGGGGCTGGCGGACCGGCTGGGCGCCGTCGACGGGCTGTTCGTCCTGGATTCACCTGTGGGCGGCCCGACGACGGTCACGGCGGAACTGCCCTGGCGGGACCGCTCCGGGGACCGGGGGTAGGGAAAACCCCCCGCCCAAGACGCCGACGGACTCCATGGTCCGCCGACCTGCGGCGGAGCAGGGTGGAGGCACGAGAGCACAGCCGCGGGACGAGGAGAAGGACGGCGCCGATGGCCACGGAGTACGGACAGGGGTACGGGCTCGACAGCGGGTCCGGGTTCCCGGGGAGCACCGAACGACGGCATCTGCTGCCCGCCGCGTTGCGGGCGCCGGTCGATCTGCGCACCTGGCTCGAACTCACCCATGTGCTGCTGAGCCTGCCGATCAGCATCCTGCTGTTCACGTACGCGGTCACGATGGTGTCGCTGGGGGCGGGACTGCTGGTCACGTTCCTCGGTGTGCCGGTGCTGGCGGCGGGGCTCGCCGGGTGCCGCGGTTTCGGGTCGCTGGAGCGGATGCGGGCGCGGGCGCTGCTGGGACTGGAGGTGGCCGATCCGGAGCCGCTGCGGGTGACGAAGCCGGGCGCGATGGCGTGGACGGTGGCCGTCCTCAAGAGCGGTGCCTCGTGGCGGGCCCTGCTGTACGGGGTGCTGCACCTGCCCTGGGCGGTGTTCTCGTTCGTCGTCGCGGTGAACGTGTGGGTGCTGGGCTGGGCGCTGCTGACGTACCCGCTGTGGTTCTGGGTGTTCCCGGTGTACGCCGGTCAGGAGGGGGTCCAGCTGTACGGCGACGAGACGCGCCGGATCTACCTCGACAACCCGTTCGAGATCACGGTGACCGCGCTGGTGGGGCTGCTGTTCACGATCGCCTCTCCGTGGATCGTGCGGGCGCTGACGATGGTGGACCGGCTGCTGGTGCACGGGCTGCTCGGGCCCTCGCGGCTGGCGTCGCGGGTGGTGGAGCTGGAGTCGGACCGGGGAGTCGTGGTGGACACGGCCGCCGCCGACCTGCGGCGTATCGAGCGGGATCTGCACGACGGGGCGCAGGCCCGGCTGGTGGCGCTGGCGATGGATCTGGGGATGGCGAAGGAGAAGTTGCAGGAGGACCCGCAGACGGCCGCGCGGATGGTGGACGAGGCACACGGAGAGGTGAAGACGGCGCTGCAGGAGCTGCGGGACCTGGCCCGGGGCATCCATCCCGCGGTGCTGACGGACCGGGGGCTGGACGCGGCGCTGTCGGCGGTGGCGTCGCGGTGCACGGTGCCGGTGCGGGTGGAGGTCGACCTGGTGGAGCGGCCGGCGCCGGCCATCGAGGGGATCGCGTACTTCACGGTGTCGGAGCTGCTGCAGAACGTCAGCAAGCACGCGCGGGCCACCTGGGCGGGCGTCGAGGTGTGGCGGACGGAGAACCGGCTGATGCTGCAGGTCGTGGACAACGGCGTGGGGGGAGCGGACGTGTCCGGGGGGTCCGGTCTCGCGGGGCTGGCGGACCGGCTCGACGCGGTGGACGGGATTCTGGTGGTGGATTCGCCGGCGGGCGGGCCGACCCGGGTGACCGCCGAGTTGCCGTGGCGGGGGGAGCACGTGAGGTGACCTTCGCGGGGGCTCGCGCCCCGGGCCGACCCCCTGTCACGGCCCGGGGGCTCGGCCCCCGCGGGCTGTGACAGGGGCTGGGCGCTGCTGACGTACCCGCTGTGGTTCTGGGTGTTCCCGGTGTACGC
>NZ_POUC01000533.1 GCF_002891435.1 Streptomyces cahuitamycinicus | reverse complement strand
CCCGGACCCGGCAGGACGAGGTCACCGCCGAGGGGGAGCGGATGCTGCGGGTCATGCACCCGGGGTCGTCGTACGACATCCGGTTCGGCGTCGTACGGGCCTGAAGAGCCTGTCCCGGCATGGAGAGGGGGCGTTGCGGGCCGCTCGTGGAGGCCCGCAACGCCCCCTGGTCTTGCACCTGAGGGATACTCAGGAGTCAGCCAGCGGTCACGAGTTGACCTGCGTCGTGACCAGGTTGGAGAAGGTGGTCAGCCGGGTGTAGACACCCGGGTAACCGGCCTGGGCGCAGCCTTGGCCCCAGGAAGTGATGCCTGCCAGGACGCCCCCGATGAGCAGGGGGCCGCCGCTGTCGCCCTGGCAGGTGTCCACGCCGCCGGAGGTCTTTCCGGCGCACACCATGTCGCTCTTCACGAAGTCGGAGCCGTAGGAGCTCGCGCAACCGGAGTCGGACACGGTCGGTACGGTCGCGGTGCGCAGCTGGTTGGAGGCGCTGCCGTTCTCGGAGGTGTCACCCCAGCCGAGGATGCGGGCGGAGGCACCGGCCGCGTACACCGAGGTCTGGGAGGATGAGACGTACTTCGCCGGGGTGTACGGCATCGACGTCGACAGCGTCAGCACGGCTACGTCGTCGCCGTTGGAGACGTCGGTGTAGCTCGGGTGCATCCATATCTTGCTGACTCTGGCCACCGTGCCGTTGGTGCCGTTGAGGTAGGTGCGGCCACCGACGACACGCACGCTGCCGGTGGTCTCGCCGACCATGCAGTGCGCGGCGGTGACGACCTTCGTGGGCGAGACCAGGGTGCCGCCGCAGAACTGGTTCTGCGAGGCGTCCGTGATCTGCATGACGAACGGGTACGCGGACGTCGTGGTCGTGGTGCCGCCGACGATCGGCTGGGGCGCGGCGACGGCCGTGGGGGCGGCGAGCAGCGCGGTCGTGGCGGCGGCGGCGGTCGCCGCGGCGACGGCGGCGGCCTTCCTGGCAGCGTTGAGCCCGAACATGGGTCTCCTTGGGGAGTTGCCGGTGGGGGGTCGCGCGGGTGGTCGTGATGCACGGGGACCCTGACGCCGTTGTTCGGATCACCGTGTGCCCGGCGAGCGGCACGCCCCAAAGCTAGAGCCCGGCGGACCGGGGCCCAATGAGGGAACCCCCTAAGGGAGTTGGGCAGGGATAACCCTCGGTCCGGCGCCGTAAACCCAGACGGGGTCAGGTCGTGCGGCGGCCCGCGGCCAGCCGGACGATGTCCACCCGGGAGCGGATCCCGAGCTTGCGGTAGACCCGGGTGAGCGTCGCCTCGACGGTCTTGACGCTGATGAACAGGCGTGCCGCGATCTCCCTGTTGGTCGCTCCCTCCATCACCAGCGAGGCGACCTGACGCTCCATCGCGGCCAGGCCCGCCAGCGCGTCCAGGGCGACGGCCGGCGCGGCGGCGGGCGGTTCCACCGCCGCGGGACCGGCCGTGGCGGCGGCGTCGACCTGCCGCAGCCACGGCAGCGCGCGGCAGCGCCGGAACAGCCGGGCGGCCTCGTCGTACGACGCCGGTCCCGGCAGGGGCCTCGCGCCGGTGCGGGGGAAGCCGGCGACCTGGGCGCGCAGGCGGGCCAGCGCGAAGGCGGCCCGGGCCTCCTCCAGCCCGTACCCGAGCCGGCCGAGCCGGTCCTGCACGGACGTCAACCGGGCGGCGGCGGCCTCGTGTTCGCCACGTGCCGCCCGCACCAGCGCCTCCGCCCGGTCGAGGACGGCCAGGACGCTCTGCCGGCCCAGCCGCAGCGCGTGCGCCCGGGTCGTGTCGATGACGTCCTGGGCCTCGCCCGGCTCGCCGATGCGGACCAGCGCCTCGGCGAGGTCGCCGTGCCAGCGGCCCCGCCCCGGGTCGTTGATACCGAGGCCCTGCTCCAGCTCCCGGACCCGGCGCAGCGAACGGACGGTGGCGGCCGGGTCGCCGGCCACCAACTGGGCGTAGCCCAGCGCCGCGAGGGCCCGGGACAGGTACATCTGGTCACCGTCGACCTCGGCGTGGTCAGCGGCCTCCCGGGCGAGGGCCAGGGCCCGGTCGACGTCCCCGGCGGAGGCCTCCGCGAGGGAGGCGAGCATGGCCGAGGCGCCTTCGCCGATCCCGGAGTCCCGGGCCAGCCGCAGACTCTCGCGGGCCAGGTCGAGAGCCCGGCCGCAGTGCCCGGAGCGCAGTTCCGTGTCGGCGAGGAAGCGCAGGAAGTGCACCTCGCTTTCGACCATCCCGCGCCGGCGCACCTCACGCAGCAGCGCGGTGATCGTCGCCCGCGCCTCGGGCAGCTGGTCGCTCATGATCAGCCAACGGAACCGGGCCGACCCGGCGCCGTTGTGGTGGCAGGCCACATAGGGGTCCTGGGGTTCCTTCAACGCCCGTTTGACGGTCGCGGGGGCGTCCGGGTGGCCCATCAGGGTCTCGGTGGAGGCCTGGAAGGACAGCGCCATCAGCTCGGTGCGCCGGTCCCCGCCCCGGGCGGCCAGCTCCGCCGCGTGCGCGGCCTCCTGGCGGGCCTCGGCGAAGTCGCCCTCGACGACCAGGCCGCGCCAGGCCAGCTGGTAGTAGACCTGGGCGAGCAGGCGCGGGTCGTCGCCCGCGTCGGCCAGGACCTGCGGGAAGACGGCGTCGACCTCGCCGAGGGCCTGCCCGGCCGCCTCGATGACCACCATCCACGCCCGCACCCGCTCCGCGGGCACGCTGGCACGCGTCAGTACGTCGCGGGCGATGTCCCGGGCGAGATCGGCCTCGCCGGCGGTGATGGCGTCCTCGGCGGCCTGCAGGCGCCGCTCGTCGGGGCCGGGGGTGCTGTCCGCCGGGGTGTGCCGGGCGGACAGCAGCCCGAGCGAGGCGGCCACGGAGGGCGCGCCGCGGTCCCGGGCCAGCGCACCGGCCTCGGCGAGCCGGGCCGCCACGTCCGGGTCGGTGCCGGTGGTGGCCAGAGCCAGGTGCCGGGCCCGCTCGATCGGGTCGGAGGCCGCCGTGGACAGCGCGGCGTGCACGGCCCGCCGCTCCTGCGCCGGAGCCTCCGCGTAGAGCGCCGCCGAGATCAGCGGGTGCGCGAACCGCAGGGCCGGTGCCTCGGGGTCCGTGGCGAGCAGCCCCAGGGCCGCCGCCTGGGCCGTCTCGGCCTCGGCCTGCTCCCGGCCGGCCGCGTGCAGCAGCGCCAGTGTGGGACGGGCACCGGCGCTGGCCACCAGGAGGGTGCGGCGCGCCTCGTCCGACAGCATCTCCAGCCGGCTCAGCACCAGCGCCCGCAGCGAGGTGGGCACCGGCAGCGGCTCACCCGGCCGCGGCCGGGCCGGACTCTCGGCCAGGGCCCGGCCCAGCTCCAGTGCGAAGAGCGGGTTGCCGCCGCTGGTGCGGTGGATGTCGCGGACGGTGGAGCGGGGCAGGGGCGTGTAGCCGCGGTGGTCGAGCAGCGCCGAGACCTGCGTACGGTTCAGCGGGCCCAGCCGGACGGCGAGCGTGTCGGGCGGGGAGGCGGGCAGATGCCGGTCGTACTCCTGGCCCTCGGTCCGCACCGCGCACAGCATCTGCACGGGCGTGTCACCCAGTCGGCGGGCCGCGAAGCCGAGCAGTTCCGCACTGGCGGCATCCAGCCACTGGAGGTCGTCGGCGACGACGAGCACCGGGCCCTTGGCGGCCAGGGCGCGCAGCGCCGACAGCACCGCCAGGCGCAGCGCGAGCCCGTCCCGCTGGAGCGTGGACTCGCCGCGGCCGGTCAGCGCCGACTCCAGGGCGGTGCGCTGGGCGCCGGGCAGCGCACCCGACACGTCCTCCAGGACCAGCCCGAACAGGTCGGCCAGTGCCAGGAAGGGCAGGTGGGATTCCGACTCGGTCGCCGAGCAGCGCAACACCGTCCGCGCCGCGCCGCCGTAATCCGCGGCCAGCGCCCGCAGGGCCGTCGACTTTCCAATTCCGGCCGGACCGTGGAGCAGCACACTGCCGCCCCGGCCGAGCTGCTCACGGGCCGAGGTGAACAGTTCCTCCCGACCGATGACCAGGTCGGGGCGGCTCCTGGGAGGCTCCTGGAAGTCCCGTCGCACGGTCACCGCTCCCCTCCCTGTGTCGTGTCCTGGCCAATATTAGGCAACAGTTCTTTGAATTTCGGAGGGACGGCGTCGTGAGGGAAATAACAACGGGTGCCGACGGGCGAATTCATCGGTCTCCCGAATGCGGCGGAACAGGAGGCCGGTGTCCCGGTCGGGGACCCTCCGACAGCCCGAACGAGCGGGCACGACAGAAAACACCACAAACCTATGGCAACCACCCCGCCCGGCGCGCGGCGACCACGGCCTCGCCACGGGTGCGGGCCCGCAGCTTCCGCATGGCCGACCGCAGGTACCCCTTGACGGTCTCCGGCGTCACACCCAGCCGGTCGGCGGCGACGGCGTTCGTCGCACCCGCCGCGACACACGCCAGTACGTCCACCTCGCGCGGCGCGAGCCGGACCCGGGGCGAGCCGGCCGACCCGGCCGTCAGCAGAGCGCACGCGCCGAGCACCTCCGCACGCAGCCCCGGGTCCGCGATCCGCCCGGCCAGCGCCCGCAGGGCCGCGTGCGCCTCCCGTACCTGCTCCCACCCCGGGCCCGCACCGGCC
>NZ_POUC01000532.1 GCF_002891435.1 Streptomyces cahuitamycinicus | reverse complement strand
GGGGTGGGCGGGATGGCCGGCGGTTTGGGACTCGCCAGCAGTTCCTGGAGCATCCGCAGGCAGGCGGCGGCGGCCTCGTCGTACGGCTGCGCCACGCTGCTCAGGCCGACGACCCCCGCGGTCGGGGAGTCGTCGAAGCCGACCACCGCGACATCGATCCCGGGACGCAGCCCGCGGGCGGTGATCTCGGTCCAGGCCCCGAGGGCCAGCGAGTCGCTCGCGCAGACGATCGCGGTCGGCGGAGTGGGCAGATCGAGCATCGCCGCGGCGGCCTCACGGCCGGTATCGAGCCCGTCGGGGACGCCCATGTCGTAGCCGTCCGGAGTGTCGAGCCCTGACACGGCCATAAGGGCGGACCAGCCGCTGCGCCGGTCGTCGCCGACCTCTAAACCTTCCGGCCAGCCGAGGAAGGCGATCCTTTGGTGGCCGGACTCGATGAGATGCCGGGTCGCGGCGAGGGTCCCTTGCGCGCCGTTGACATCGACCCAGCCGTGCGGCTCCGGGGCATCTGGGTCAGCTCCCCAGGGCCGGCCGAAGGTCACGAACGGCACCCGGCGCTCGGTGAGCCATTCCGTCCGGCGGTCGCCGGCGTGTGTGGCGTGCAGGACGAAGGCGTCGAGATCGTGATCGTCGAGGAGCTGTTCATACAGAGTGCATTCGTGGTCGTCGTCGGTGGCCGTGAACACCACGATCCGGTAGCCGGCCTCCTGGGTACGGGCGGTCAGCGACTGCAGGAAGTGGGCGAGGACGGCACCGTTGACGCCGTCGCGCGGCGGCTCGATGCGGGCGCCGATCAGACGTGAACGCCGGGTCCGCAGCGTCCGGGAAGCCTGGTTCGGGCGGTAGTTGAGCTCCTTGATGGCGGCCTGCACACGGGCCAGGGTCTCCGGGCGCACCCGGTGCGGCGCGTTGATGACGTTGGACACGGTCTGCATCGACACGGAGGCATGCCGCGCCACGCTCTCGAGTGTTACTCGCGCCATCGCGAAGCCACCTCCACAAAGTTCTCTGCGCCGCAGCGTATCGCCGCCGCGGTGCCGCATCGTCGCGCCATCACGCTTTGGATTTGAACGTTAAATTTAACGTTCTGATCGGTTACTGTGGCGATCCGCGCCCGGACTGTCAAGAGTCGGCGCGGTTGCAAATCGCCCTCCCAAACCGCCCACGAGACACGAGGGCACCGGACGGAGCTTCCATGACTTCACCCCAGCGGCAGCCGCTCCTGCACGACCTCGCGGTCACCCTCGCCGCCCCGACCGTCATCCTGTCCGAGCCGGACGGCAACCTCGACGCCACCGCTCCCGAAGCCGGTGTGCAGGGTCTCTTCCACGCCGACGTGCGCGCGGTGAGCCTGCTGCGCGTGACGCTGCGCCCCCTCGGCGCTCCTTCCGGCGAGCACGCCGGGAAGGCGCCTCCGGCAGTCGGCGACGAGGGCTGGCTGCCGGTCGTTGCGGTCATGAACGCTGCGGACGGACCCGGCCGCAGCCGCTTCGTCGGCCTGGCCCAGGCGCTCGGCGACGCCGTTCCCGACCCGACCGTCCGAGTCGACCGGAGGCGCATCCTCAACCCCGGCCTGCTCACCGAACAGCTGACCGTCCGCTCCACCGCGACGGCGCCGGTGCATCTCGCCGTCCGGGTCGAAGTCGCTGGAGACCTCGTGACCCTGGAGCACGCGAAAGCCGGCCTCGCGCCCCGGTCTCCTCTTCAGCCGGCGGACGAACTCTCTTCCGGCACCGGCGAGTTGCGCTGGGGCGACGGCACGGTCGCCGTCGCCGTCAGCGCCACCGGCGCCACCCCCGACGCCGAGCACTCCACGCTGACCTGGACCCTCACGGTCGAGCCCGGCGAGAACGTCGACCTGCACCTGGCCGTCGAGATCTCGCAACCCGACGCGGTCGTCACGGCCGCCGACCCCCGACCCACCTGGCAGCGCCCGGAGGTCACCGCCGACGACCGGCGCCTGCCGGCCCTCGTCGCGCAGAGCCTGGACGACCTCCAGTCGCTGCGTATGGCCATGGCCGCATCGCCCGGTGATACCTTCGTCGCCGCGGGTGTGCCCTGGTTCTTCACGCTCTTCGGCCGGGACAGCCTGTGGGCCGCGCGGATGCTCCTGCCGCTGGGCACCGACCTCGCACTGGGCACCCTGCGCACCCTGGCCGCCCAGCAGGGCACCCGCACCGATCCGGCGACGGAGGAGGAGCCGGGCAAGATCCTCCACGAGGTGCGGCGCGGCGTCTTCGACGACGGCCAGGGCCTTGTCCTGCCGCCGGTTTACTACGGCACGGTCGACGCGACCCCCCTGTGGATCTGCCTGCTCCACGACGCCTGGCGCTGGGGTCTGCCCGCCGACGACATCGAACCGCTGCTGCCCGCGCTCCAGGCCGCGCTCGGCTGGATCGAGACCGCAGCCCAGGCCGGTGACGGGTTCCTCTCCTACATCGATCACAGCGGCACCGGTCTGTCCAACCAGGGCTGGAAGGACTCCGGCGACGCCGCCCGGTTCGCCGACGGCCGACTCGCCGAAGCTCCCCTGGCTCTCGCCGAAGTACAGGGCTACGCCTACGAGGCGGCCCTCGCCGGGGCGGCACTCCTCGACGCCTTCGAGCTGCCCGACGGCGAACGCTGGCGGACCTTCGCGGCCCACCTCGCCGACCGGTTCCGCGCCCGGTTCTGGGTCTCCGACCAGCACGGCCCCTACCCCGCCATGGCACTTGACGGCTCGGGCCGCCACGTCGACTCCGTCACGAGCAACATGGGCCACCTCCTGGCCACCGGCATACTCAACGCCGACGAGACCGCCGCCGTCGCCGCACGGCTAGCCGCCCCCGACATGTCCGGCTCCTACGGACTGCGCACCATGTCATCCCAGTCCGGCGGCTTCGGCCCGCTGCGCTACCACTGCGGCACCGTCTGGCCGCACGACACCGCCATCGCCGTCACCGGCCTCGCCCGCAGCGGCCACCCCGAGGCGGCCGCCCGCCTCATCGAGGGCATCCTCGACGCGGCGCCGGCCTTCGACTACCGGCTGCCGGAACTGTGGGGCGGCGACGCCCGCGCGGACACCCCCGCCCCGGTCCCCTACCCGGCGGCCTGCCGGCCACAAGCCTGGTCGGCGGCAGCTGCCGTCGCCCTCATGACCGCGATGACCGGCCTCGATCCCGACGTCCCCGCAGGCCGTCTCCACATCCGGCCGACAGGCCCACTCCCCGTCGGTGCGCTCACCATCGCCGGGCTCACCGTCGCGAGGGAACGGTTCGACGTCACCATCAACTCCGGCGGCAGGGTCGAGTCGGTAACAGCACCTGCGGGACTGACCGTCGAGGAATCCGCGGCGTTGCGGGCCTGAGGATCGCCCAGCCGGTGCCACGACCGGTCCAACGGGACGGTGTCCGGCATGCTGACCTGCGCCGCGGCAGGGGGGCAGAGGTCGGCTACGGTCACAGGACGACGCGATCGAGCGCCTTACGCAGATCTATGCGGAGAAAAAGAAGACGGAGGGTCGTCCGCCATGGCCCCCTTGTCATAGGCGTCCCGCAAGATCGCCTTCAGAAGGTGGTGATCCCGTCCCTCGTTCACGTGAAGAAGCCGCTGACTCCCGGTGACGCGTATCTCGTGGAGCGGCGGGCGAGAAGCACCGTAGGCGCTCAGGTGTCGGCGAGTAGTGGGTACCGGATGCAGGCGGAAATGGGTGCACGGCCCGATGGTGGTGCCGCAAGGCTGTGTGTGACCGTGGTACGGAACCTTATGTCGGTTCCCCGGGAGGAGGAGCCATGACGCAGTGCGACACCGATCCGCTGCATGTACTTGCGGCGCAGTCGCGGCGAAGCGATCCTCAGCTCACCCGCGGTCTGGAGACCACGACGTCCCCGGTGCCCGCTGGTCCGGCACCGCCAGCGCGGCCTTCAGCTGCCCGTATGTACCCGCCGGTCAGGGGCAACCTGCCAACCCTTCAACGATCGAGAACCAGGGCTTCCCTGTCTGTTCTGCCCGGCGTCACGGCGGGCATCTCGGTGGGGAGGGCCTCTGTCAGGAGGGCGATGTGATGCCGTGGTTCGTATGGCTGCTCGCCGCCGGGGTGCTGGGTGCCGCGGAGTTCTTCACGTTGACCCTGGTGTTCGGGTTGCTGGCGGGCGCCGCGCTGGTCGCCGCCGTGGTCGCAGGTGTGGGCATCGGTGTTCTCGGCCAGCTCGTCGCGTTCGGGATAGCAGCGGCAGCGGGTCTCGTCATCGTCCGCCCCGTCGCGCTGCGGCACTTGGACCAACAACCTCTCACACGCGAGGGCAGCGACGCCTTGATCGGCCGACGGGCCGAGGTCGTGAAGGAGGTCACGGCGACCCGTGGTCTGATCAAGCTCTCCGGTGAGGAATGGTCCGCCCGGGCCCTCGACGAGAGCCATGTGATCCCGGTGGGGGCGCTGGTGGACGTCATGGAGATCGAAGGGGCCACCGCCATCGTCTACCCCCGCGAGCTCCTTCCCTGAACGGCTGAACACACAGCAACGGAGGCACTGTGGATCCAGTTGTCATCCCCATCCTCGTGGCGGCCCTCGTCATCGTCTTCCTGGTGGCCTCCACGGTGCGGATCGTCCCGCAGGCCCGCCGCTACAAC
>NZ_POUC01000531.1 GCF_002891435.1 Streptomyces cahuitamycinicus | reverse complement strand
TGTTGAGCGCTAGTCTGGTGGGCTCGGAGATGTGTATAAGTGACAGCCTTAGCGTCGGACTAGCGGTGCTAGTTAAAGACCTTCGGAGGGTGTCGATCATGTCCGGTTCATCCAAGCTGCCTCCCTTCGATCCCGCCGATCCCCTCGGCCTGGACGACTTGCTGGAGCCGGAGGATCTCGGGATCAGGGACACCGTGCGGTCCTGGGCCGCGGACCGGGTGCTGCCCCATGTCGCCGAGTGGTACGAGAAGGGGGAGCTGCCCGGGATCCGGGAGCTGGCCAAGGAGCTCGGCGGCATCGGCGCCCTCGGCATGTCACTCGACGGGTACGGCTGCGCCGGTGCGTCCGCCGTGCAGTACGGGCTGGCCTGCCTGGAGCTGGAGGCCGCCGACTCCGGCATCCGTTCCCTGGTCTCCGTGCAGGGCTCCCTCGCCATGTACGCCATCCACCGCTTCGGCAGTGAGGAGCAGAAGCAGCAGTGGCTGCCGCGGATGGCCGCCGGCGAGGTGATCGGCTGCTTCGGGCTCACCGAGCCCGACCACGGCTCCGACCCCGCCTCCCTGCGCACGTACGCCAAGCGTGACGGCTCCGACTGGATCCTCAACGGCCGCAAGATGTGGATCACCAACGGGTCGGTCGCCGGCGTCGCCGTCGTATGGGCGCAGACCGAGGAGGGGATGCGCGGCTTCGCGGTGCCCACCGACAGCGGCGGGTTCTCCGCTCCCGAGATCAAGCACAAGTGGTCCCTCAGGGCCTCGGTCACCAGCGAGCTCGTCCTCGACGACGTGCGGCTGCCCGCCGACGCCGTCCTTCCCGAGGTCACCGGCCTGCGCGGACCCCTCAGCTGTCTGTCCCACGCCCGGTACGGCATCGTCTGGGGAGCCATGGGCGCGGCCCGCAGCAGTTTCGAGGCAGCGGTCGACTACGCGAAGTCACGGGAGCAGTTCGGTCGGCCCATCGGCGGCTTCCAGCTCACCCAGGCCAAACTCGCCGACATGGCGGTCGAACTGCACAAGGGGATTCTGCTCGCCCATCACCTGGGGCGGCGTATGGACGCCGGCCGGCTGCGCCCCGAGCAGGTCAGCTTCGGCAAGCTCAACAACGTCCGGGAAGCGATCGAGATCTGCCGCACGGCCCGGACCATTCTCGGTGCCAACGGGATCTCGCTCGAATATCCCGTGATGCGGCACGCGACCAATCTCGAGTCGGTGCTCACCTATGAGGGCACCGTCGAGATGCACCAGCTCGTGCTGGGCAAGGCGCTCACCGGACTCGATGCCTTCCGGTAGGCCGGTCCGGTAACCCTGCGCGGGGGCAGGGCCGGTGAGCGGCCCTGCCTCAGCTCTGATTGAAGAATCCGTCCGTACGGTGCCCGGCCGGGTCGCCGTTGACGATCTCCGTGTTGGCGGGAGTCAGCAGGAACACGCGGGTCGACACTCTCTCGATCGAACCGCGCAGGCCGAAGATCAGTCCGGCCGCGAAGTCGACCACGCGCTTGGCGTCGGACGCCTCCATGGCCGTGAGGTTCATGATGACCGGCACGCCCTCGCGGAACAGTTCGCCGATGGCGCGCGCGTCCCGGAAGCTGTCCGGGGTCACCGTGCCGATGCGGCGCCCCTTCTCCTCGGCGACGTCCGAGGCCACCTTGACCCGCGGATCGGTGACCCAGGCCTCCCCGGGCTCGTTCCCGTCGGAGTAGTCGTCGTCGTCGTAGTAACGCTCGTCTTCGTTGTCGTCGACGAGGCCAAGCCAGGCACTTGCCTTGCGTACCGATCCCATGGACGCCTCCTCTCACAGCGGTCTTTCTGCTTTCCGCATCCCTATGGTCGTCCATGATGCGGATGGCGCGCCAAGTGGATAGACGCCGCACGGGGGGTTTGTGACGGTACTGGTGCACAGCGAATCCGTCGAGAGTCCGTGTGTCCCAAGGGCCGTTTCCCAAACGGCTGCTGACTGTGAGTGAAATATGATTCTTCTCGGCGTACGGGTGACGCCGGGGCGTACGGGTGAATGCCGGGGTCGATACGATGCCGCAGCTCAACGTCGTCACAAACCTCGGGGGAGCGTTGTGTTCGGAATCGTCAGGCCCTGCAGGCACCGGCTCGGGGAGAAGCTCGCGAGCCAGTGGATGGCGCATTTGTGCGGGCTCTGCCTTGCGCTGCGCGGTGACCACGGGCAGTTCGCCCGGATAGTCACGAATTACGACGGGCTGCTCCTCTCGGTTTTGACGGAGGCTCAGTCGCAGAGCGAGGGGACCGGCCGGCGTACGGCGGGACCGTGCCCGCTGCGCGGCATGCGCACCGCCTCCGTGGCGCACGGCGAGGGGGCCCGGCTCGCGGCGGCCGTGTCCCTGGTGCTGGCCTCGGCGAAGATCCGCGACCACGTCACGGACGGTGACGGGCTGCTGGCCCGCAGGCCGGTGGCGGTTGCGGCGCGCCGGGTTGCCGCGAGCTGGGACACGGCAGGGGCCCGGACCGGCACCGTTGTGGGATTCGACACCGCGCTCCTGGTCGACGCCGTGGACCGGCAGACCGGGATCGAGGCGCTGGCCGGGCCGGGGACGCCGCTCCTGGCGGTCACCGAACCGACCGAGACCGCGACCGCCGCGGCCTTCGCGCACACGGCGGTTCTCGCCGGCCGGCCGCACAACGCCGGGCCGCTCGCCGAGGCCGGACGGCTCTTCGGACGCCTCGCGCACCTGCTGGACGCCGTGGAGGACCTGCACACCGACGCCGCGTCAGGCGCCTGGAACCCGATCGCCGCGACCGGCACTCCGCCGGCGGAGGTCCGGCGGCTCGCCGACGACGCGGTGCAGGGGGTGCGGCTGGCGCTGCGCGAGGCCGAGTTCACCGATGCCCAGCTCGTACATCTGCTGCTCGTGCACGAACTGCGGCGCTCGGTGGACCGGGCGTTCGGCACGGTGCCGGTGT
Source organism: Streptomyces cahuitamycinicus (assembly GCF_002891435.1). Taxonomy (GTDB): domain Bacteria; phylum Actinomycetota; class Actinomycetes; order Streptomycetales; family Streptomycetaceae; genus Streptomyces; species Streptomyces cahuitamycinicus. The sequence goes on along the minus strand of NZ_POUC01000531.1, from coordinate 1,666 downwards.
GCGCCTCCCACCAGGGCGGCGGACCCTACGGACAGCAGGGGCCCCAGGGGCAGCCGCCGCCCTGGTGGGAGGCGCGTACGGCGGTGGCGGGTTCGGTGGTCCGGGGTTCGGTGGTGGCGCGCCGATACCCCAGCCGCCCCGCCGACGTGGGTTCTGGGCCGGCTGCGGGATGTTCTGGCTCCTGTGCTGCACCTGCAAGCTGTGCTGCGCCAAGGAGTACGAGGGGCCGTGGTCCCGTAAGAAGCGCGAGGGTGTCTGCCGGGACTGCGACTGCGACGGGTGCGACTGCTGCTGCCCCTGCGACGGCTGACCCGGCCACGCCGTACGGCCCGCACGACGCTCCAGGATGGACGCTCCAGGGTGATGGTGAGGGCCCGGAATCCGGCCGCGGTGCGGCTTCGTGAGGGTCCATCAAAGGTTGAAGTCCGAAAGGCACTCTTGCGCCGACCGGCCGTTCGGCCGAATACTCCCCCTCAGCGCTTGTCAGGGGCACGGCGTGTTCGGAATCCGAACCGCCGGTCCCGGGCTGCGCCTCACGGGCCCGAAACCCCACGAGGGCCCCCTACTTCCTTTGTGGAGGAACGAAAAGTGAGGATCAAGCGCACCACCCCCCGCAGTGGCATTTCGAGACGGACCCGGCTGATCGCCGTTTCCACCGGCCTCGTTGCCGCCGCAGCGATCGCGATCCCCAGCGCGAACGCCTCCGACGCCCCCACCACCTTCAGCGCCGCCGAGCTCAAGAGCGCCAGCGGCTCGCTGCTGAAGGCCGACATCCCGGGCACCGCCTGGGCCGTCGACAGCAAGACCAACCGTGTGCTCCTGACCGTGGACAGCACGGTCACCCAGGCCGAGATAGCGAAGATCAAGCAGCAGGCCGGCGGTAACGCCGACGCGCTCACGATCAAGCGCACCCCCGGCAAGTTCAACAAGCTCATCCAGGGCGGCGACGCCATCTATGCGAGTAGCTGGCGCTGCTCCCTCGGCTTCAACGTCCGCAACAGCAGCGGGCAGCAGTTCTTCCTGACGGCCGGTCACTGCACCGACGGCGCGGGCACCTGGTACTCCAACTCCGGCCGCACCACCGTCATCGGCTCGACCGCCGGCTCCAGCTTCCCCGGCAACGACTACGGCCTCGTGCGCTACAGCGGGTCCGTCAGCCGTCCCGGTACCGCCAACGGCGTGGACATCACGCGTGCGGCCACCCCGAGCGTGGGCACCACCGTCATCCGTGACGGCTCCACGACCGGTACGCGCAGCGGCCGCGTCACCGCCCTCAACGCCACCGTCAACTACGGCGGCGGCGACATCGTCTCCGGCCTGATCCAGACCACCGTCTGCGCCGAGCCCGGTGACTCCGGCGGTTCGCTCTACGGCAGCAACGGTGTCGCCTACGGCCTGACCTCCGGCGGCAGCGGCAACTGCTCCTCCGGCGGCACGACGTTCTTCCAGCCCGTCACGGAGGCCCTGAGCGCCTACGGCGTCAGCGTCTACTAGGCCCCCGGCGGCAGTTCGCAGCACTTCACGGCCCCCGCACGCCACCTTGAGTTCTAGTAGTCGTCGCAACACCCCAGCTCAGGGGATGCGATGGACTTCGAGGTCCGCAAGGTCAGACATGGAGGGGGCGGTCGTCGCCTGACTCGTGAGCGGGAGGTATATCTCCAGCTCA
>NZ_POUC01000530.1 GCF_002891435.1 Streptomyces cahuitamycinicus | reverse complement strand
GGGTGGGTTCCAGTGGGGTGACGTCCGCGTCCGGGCCGGACGCGGACGGCGAGAGACGAATCGTTTCCGACGCGGCGGGTGTCGTGGTGCTGGGCACCTGCGCCGCATGGTCCCTGATCACGGCGGCCGTGCACGACGGCAGGCCCGAGGGGGTTCTCCTGGCGGTTCTGGCCGTGGCCGCGGGATACGCCGCCGGGCGGATCAGCGGGGCGCTGCTGCCGGTCGGCGCGCCCTTCGCCGGGGCGCTGGCCGGCATCGCGCTGACGGTGGCCGTTCCGCACCTCGCTCCGGGACCGCAGATCGCCGCGCCCCTCGGGCATGCCGGGGCCACGGCCGCCGTCCTGACGCTGTCGGCCGGTGCCGTTTGCTGTGCGGCCTGGTCCACGCCGGTTCCGGCCGTTCGGTTCACCCTGCGCCTGCTGGCCGCGGGTACCGCGGTGCTGGCGGCGGTGCTCGGCTCGACCACCGGGCTCGTGACGTGTGCGGCGGTGCTGGTGTGCTCTCTGGCCGCCGGCCGCACCCGTCACCGCGGCGCCGGGATGGCCGTACTGGCCGCCGTCGCCGCCGTGGTGACCGGCCTGGTCTGGGCGGTCGCCGCGCAGGCCGGATCGGGTGGGTTCCTGGCCGCTGCGGAGGGGCGGCTGACGCCGCACCGGGTGCGGCTGTGGCAGGACGCATGGCAGCTGCTGGGCGAGGACGCCGCCCTGGGGGCCGGCCCGGGCCGTTTCGGGGAGCTGAGCACGACGTCCGCCCAGTCTCTGCTGTCCGACGGCAAGCCCCATTCGGCGCCTCTGCAGCAGGCGGCCGAACAGGGGATCGTCGGCGTGGCCCTGCTCGCGGCGGCGTTCGGCTGGGTCCTGTACGCGCTGTGGCGCGGCCCGCGCCCGACCCCGGTGGCACTCACCGCCGGCGCGGCCCTGACGGCGCTTGCCGCCATCGCCGCGATCGGCAACGCGCTGAGCTTCACGGCGGTGTCGGTGGGAGCGGGCCTGCTGGCGGGCATGGCCACGGCGCGCCCCTTCGAAGCGTCGAGCCGTACGCCGGAGGCGCAGGCACGTGGAGCGGGGCACACTCCAGCGTGGTGACAGCCCCGAACCGTCGAGCTGTACGCCGGACGCGCAGGCACGCGGAGCGGGGCACCGCGTGGTGACAGCCGGTGATCACAGGTCGATCACGCACGGTGGCGAGCGACGGGCGGCTCAGTGCGCGGGAGCACCCGGCTTGGTGGGCCGCAGCCGTGCCTCGATGACCCGTACGGCCGCCTCCGCGTCGTCCACGGTGATCGTGAAGGTGTGCCCGTCCCACAGCTCCAGCTCGACGCCCTCGCCGCGTCGTACGACCACCGCGGTGCCCTTCTCGGGCCGCCATCGGTACCCCCAGCCGCCCCAGTGACGAGGGGTGACGTGGGAGATGTACGTGGCGCCGGCCACCTGGGAGAGCGGGATGCGGCGGCGGGGAATGCCGATGTGGCCGCAGCGCACCTCCAGGTTCTCCTCGTCGACACGCAGGGCGACGTGCACGAAGGCGAGTGTTCCGAAGAGGACCAGCAGCCCGGCGGCGATGCACCCGACTACGGCCATGACCAGTGGGGCGATGCCGGACTTCCATGCCGAGCCGACGGCCAGCTCGATGCCGAGCGCCATGCAGGCGGCACCCACGAGCGCCAGCAGCCACTGCACCCGGTTGGTGGCACGGCCGGTCCAGACCTCCGGGTGCGGGTGGCGGGCGTTCTCGCCGTGGCGGTGGTCCCTCATGTCTTTGAGGGTACTCAGATTTCGCTCCGCAGGTACCTCGTGGCGGAGTGTGACTGCGCCGGCCGGGCGCCGGGCCGGTCCGGCTCGCCGATCACGGCCGGTGACGGGTTCCGGTCAGCGTGCGGGCGTGACCGCCTGCATCAGGCGCCCTTCGGCATACGCCAGGGCGGGGGCGGGCAGCGTGCCCTCGCGTCCGCTGAGCAGCACGGTGAGCGTGCCGTGCGGTGTGGCTCCCGGCGCGGGCTGCTCGCCGAGCCGGCGCAGGGCCTGGGCGGCCACGGCTCCCGCGGAGCCGTGCAGCACGAGAGGCGGGCGGCCGGGACGCTGGACGGCGGTCCGGATGCGTTCGGCGACCAGTTCGTAGTGGGTGCAGCCGAGGACGACGGTGGTCACGTCGTCCGGGGTGAGGGCGGCGGCCGCGGACACGGCCGCGTCGATCGCCGCCTCGTCCGCGCGCTCCACGGCCTCGGCGAGGCCCCAGCACGGCACCTCGGTGACGGGCACGCCCCCGGCGAAGTCCCTGATCAAGGCCTGCTGGTAGGGACTGCCGGTGGTGGCCGGGGTGGCCCAGATCGCGAGATGCCCGCCGCCGGCCGCGGCCGGCTTGATTGCCGGGACGGTGCCGATGACCGGAAGTTCCGGTTCGAGGTGGGCGCGCAGGGCGGTGAGCGCGTGCACGGTCGCGGTGTTGCAGCCGACGATCAGGGCGTCGGGGCGGCGCGCGGCGGCGGCCTCGGCGACGGCCAGGGCGCGCCGGGTGAGGTCCTGCGGGGTGCGCGGGCCCCACGGCATGCCGTCGGGGTCAAGGGAGAGCACGAGATCGGCGTCGGGGCGCAGCCGCCGTACCGCGGCGGTGGCCGCCAGCAGACCGATTCCGGAGTCCATGAGCGCGATCTTCACCCGATCACGATAGACGATGAGCCGTCTCGGGCAGGCCGGGTGGGGCAGACTGCGCGCGTGAGTGCCCTTGTGTGGACTGCCGCTGGATCACTGCTCGCCTGGCTGTGGCTGCTGCTCTGCCAGGGCTTCTTCTGGCGCACCGACGTGCGACTGCCTTCACGCGCGGAGCCGGACGGGTGGCCGTCCGTGTGCGTCGTCGTCCCGGCCCGCGACGAGGCGGCCGTGCTGCCGGCCGCGCTTCCGTCACTGCTCGCCCAGGACTATCCGGGGCGGGCGGAGATCTTCCTCGTCGACGACGGCAGTTCGGACGGTACCGGTGATCTGGCACGCGAGCTGGCTCACAGGCACGGCGGGCTACCGCTGACCGTGGGTTCGCCGGGTGAGCCGCCGGCGGGCTGGACCGGGAAGCTGTGGGCGGTGCGCCACGGCCTCGGCCTGGCACGCGCGCGTGGGCCCGAGTACTTCCTCCTGACGGACGCCGACATCGCACATGCGCCGGACAGTCTGCGCGAGCTGGTGTCGGCGGCGCGTTCCGGTGGGTTCGACGTCGTCTCGCAGATGGCCCGGCTGCGGGTGGAGAGCGTCTGGGAACGGCTCGTGGTGCCGGCGTTCGTCTATTTCTTCGCGCAGCTCTACCCCTTCCGCCGGATCGCCGGCAAGGGCCGGACGGCGGCCGCGGCCGGGGGCTGCGTCCTGCTGCGGGCGGAGACCGCCGAGCGGGCGCGGATCCCGGACGCGATCCGGCACGCCGTGATCGACGACGTGGCGCTCGCCCGGGCCGTGAAGGGCGGCGGCGGACGCGTCTGGCTGGGGCTCGCCGAGCGGGTGGACAGTGTGCGGCCGTATCCGCGGCTGCGCGACCTGTGGCGGATGGTGTCGCGCAGCGCGTACGCCCAGCTGCGGCACCATCCGCTGCTGCTGGCCGGGACGGTCGCCGGGCTGGCGCTGGTGTACCTGGTCCCGCCCGTGGCGGCCCTGACCGGTCTCGCCGCCGGCCGTACGCCCATGGCGGCCCTGGGCGGTCTCGCGTGGCTCGTCATGGCGGGGACGTACGTGCCGATGCTCCGCTACTACCGGCAGCCTCTGTGGCTCGCCCCCCTGCTGCCGTTCACCGCGTTCCTGTACCTCCTCATGACCGTCGATTCCGCGGTGCAGCACTACCGGGGGCGGGGTGCGGCCTGGAAGGGCCGCACCTACACGCGCCCGGACGCCCTGCCCGACGAGGGCTGACGGCCACCGGGGGCGGTCACTTGCGGCCGGGGGTCCAGTTCATGCCCCACCCGTAGGCGTGGTCGACGGTCCGCTGCGGGCTCACCCCGCGGTCGGGCACCAGGTAGCGGGCCTCCCGCTGGACGATCAGGTCGCCGCCGGTGTTGGTGATCAGGGCGAGCGCGCACACGAGCGAGGGGACGGTGCACTCGTCGAGGGAGAAGTCGATCGCCGCCCCGTGCTGCGGCTGGAGCGTGACCGACGCGTGCAGATCGGCGAAGGAGCGGGCGCCTTCGTAGATGGTGACGAAGACGAGGATGCGCCGGAAGGCGTTCTTGTGGTCGAGGTTGACGGTGAGGTTCTCCCCCGTCGACACGGCGCCGGTGCGGTCGTCGCCGTCGAGGTGGATGTACGGGGGCTGGTGCAGCGCCCCGAAGCTGTTGCCGAGCGCCTGTACGACGCCCTTGCTGCCGTCGCTGAGTTCGTACAGGGCGCACAGGTCGAGGTCGAGGTCGGAGTGCCTCGCGGCCGGACGGCCGAACTTGCCGCTCCATCCCGAGAACTGCTTGCGCACCTCCCAGTTGAGGTTCACGTGCAGCGCGCCGGAGGTGCCGCCCAGCACGTACTCCTTCTTGCCGGTGATCTCGGCGATCTTCTGGAGGGCGGCGGTGACGGTGGCGTCGGTCCACTTGATCTCGTGCTTGGAGAGCTTGTCGTAGTTGTCCGGTCCGGCCGTGGAGAGGTAGACGTTCTCGAACAGGTCGGTGAGGGTCC
>NZ_POUC01000052.1 GCF_002891435.1 Streptomyces cahuitamycinicus | reverse complement strand
TGAGCTGGAGATATACCTCCCGCTCACGAGTCAGGCGACGACCGCCCCCTCCATGTCTGACCTTGCGGACCTCGAAGTCCATCGCATCCCCTGAGCTGGGGTGTTGCGACGACTACTAGAACTCAAGACTCGGAGGGGGCTCAGCAGTGTCGGCGCTCGATGACGTCCTTGCACGCTGAGGCTGCGTGGTGACACCGGGTGCTTGTCTCGCGCGAGAACCCGGGGGTGACGGGTCCGTTCTGAGGGGGACTCGCTGAGCAGGCCGGGTTGGTGACGCTCCCCCGGGGGGCCGGCCCGGCCAGGTTCCCCCAGTTCAGAATGCGTGCTGGGGGAGCCGTCATCCGGCACGGCAGCCTCCTTCCGCGATCGTCCTTCCCTGGGGCACCCATCTTGTGTCATCTATCGAATCTCGATAGATTTACATCGTGGTTCGATCGAAGGAGTGGTGATGGGGAAGCTGGCCGTGGCGGGATTGCGCTCGGTGCTCGTGGTGCTGCTTGCCGGATCGTTGTTCGTGCAGGGGGTGATGGTGCCGCTGCTGGCCGTCGACATGAACGGGCTCAGGCCCGAGTACGCGTATCTGCGCACCCCGATCCTGGTGATCACGGTCCTGGGTGTCGTGACGGCACAGGTCGTCGTGGTCTGCGTGTGGCGGCTGGTGACGATGGTGCGTCGCGGGACGGTGTTCTCCACCGCCGCCTTCCGCTACGTGCACATCGTGATCGGCGCGTTCGTGGCGGCCGCCCTGCTGGTCTTCTCGCTCGCGGTCGTGCTCGCCCCGGGCGAGGCGGTGGCTCCCGGGGTGGTCCTTCTGCTGTGCGGGGTCGTCGTGGCCGTGCTGGGCGTCGCGCTGATCGTGCTCGTACTGCGGATGCTGCTCGCGCAGGCCGTCGCACGCGACATCGAGGCGGCCCAGATGCAGGCCGAGCTGGAAGAGGTCATCTGATGCCCATCGCCGTCGACATCGACGTGATGCTGGCCAAGCGCAAGATGTCCGTGGGCGAACTGGCGGAACGCGTCGGCATCACCCCCGCCAACCTGGCGGTCCTCAAGAACGGCCGCGCCAAGGCGGTCCGCTTCTCGACCCTCGCCGCGCTGTGCGAGGTGCTGGAGTGCCAGCCGGGGGATCTGCTGCGCTGGGAGACGGAGACGGCGGCCGACCCTGCGCCCGACTCGACGGCCGACTCGACAATGGCCTGATGGAGAACATCGACATCCGCCCGGCCCGGCCCGCCGACCTCGCCGCGGTGGCCGCCCTCCGGTGGGAGTGGCTCGTCGAGAACCGCTCGGAGGAACTCGGCGAACGCGAAGCCTCCAGCGAACGCGAGGACTTCGGTGAACGCGAGGCCTTCGTACGGCACTTCGTCGGCTGGGCGGGGGAGAACGCCGGATCCCACCGCTGCCTGGTCCTCGCCCGGGACGACCGGGTCATCGGCATGGCCTGGCTCGCGGTGGTGCAGCGAGTGCCCACGCCACGGGCGCCGCGGCGGGCCTCCGGCGATCTCCAGTGCGTGTACGTCGTGCCCGAGGCGCGGGACGGCGGGCTGGGCGGGCGGCTCGTCCGGGCCGTCCTGGACGGAGCGCGCGAGCTCGGGCTGGAACGCGTGACCGTGCACTCCAGCCCGCGGGCAGTCCCCGCGTACGCCCGCAGCGGCTTCCAGGAGTCACCCCGGCTGCTCCAGGCACGATTCACCCGCGCATGAGCCGTATGATCTTGCGGCTGAGTGGGGGAACTGCGAGAGAACGGGGCGGGTCTGTGCGGTGCTGGATCCGGATGGGGCACTGAAGGCGTCTACGACGGTATGGATCTGGAGAAACGACCCCGCGAGGGTTCCGAGACGCGGGTCGATCCGCGCGAGCGGCCGGCCGAGCCGACTGTCCGGCGCGAGCCCGAGGCGCCGGAGGGGTGTCTCGCCGTCGCGATCCGGATTCCCGTGCGGATCATCGTGCTCGTCCTGGTCGTCCCCGTGCGGATGCTGTGGGACGCGCTCGTCGTGGCCGGACGGTTCCTGAACGACACCCTGCTCCGGCCGCTCGGCCGGGCGCTGCTGTGGCTCGGGCGGGCGGTGTTCGTCTGGCCGTTCCTGGGGCTGTGGCGCTACGTCGCCGTCCCGGTGGGCAAGGCCCTCGGATGGCTCGGCCACGTCCTCGTCGTCGTGCCCCTGGTGTGGCTCTATCGGTATGTGCTGACCCCCGTGGGACACGCGATCGCATGGGCCGCCCGGGGCGTCGGTGCCGGGGCCGGCTGGATAGCCAGGGGTGTGGGAGCCGCGCTCGGCTGGGTGTACGCCTGCCTGCTCACGCCCGTCGGGCACGCGGTGATGTGGGTTGTGAAGGGGATCGGCGCCGGGCTCGCCGCGCTCGGCATCGGTGTCTGGACGGTCCTGGCGTGGCTCGCGACGTACCTCGTCGTCGTACCCGCCGTATGGCTGTACACCTGGCTGCTCGCTCCCGTCGGCCGCGCCGTCGCCTGGTGCGGCAAAGGGCTTGTGTGGGTGCTGAAAATGATCGTCACCGGTATCGGCACGGGCCTCTACTGGATCGCCCGCATCCTGTTCGTCCTGCCCGCGCTCGCCCTCTGGCGCTGGGTCCTCACGCCGGCCGGACGCGTCCTCGCCGTCATCGGGCGGGAGGTGTGGGACGCCCTCGGCCACGCCTGGCGTGTCGCCGGGCACATCTCGCTCGCTGTCGGGCGTCTGCTCGGCACCCTCTTGCGGTGGATCTTCGTCGAACCGGTGCGGTGGGTGTACCGCAGCGTGCTGACACCCGTCGGGCACGTCGTACGGGACGCCGTGCTGCGGCCCGTAGCCGACGCCGCCCGCAGTGTGCGGCGGGCCACCCGACAGGCGCTGGCCGGTGCCCGGGAGTCCGTACGCCAGGCCCGCGCCGACTTCCGGCGGATGCTCTTCGGCGCGCCGCGGCAGCCGCAGCCGGTCGACCGGAGGGAACCATCGGAGCGCGAGCCACGTACTCTAGGTAGCAGTACGACCGCTCTCACGAAGGACTGAACGACACTGGGCAAGCGACAGCCCGAAGGCCCGCCGCCCGCACCCGCGGTGCAGCGCATCCGACTGCGCTACACCAAGCGCGGCCGCCTCCGGTTCACCAGCCACCGTGACTTCCAACGCGCCTTCGAGCGTGCGTTGCGCCGTGCCGAGGTGCCGATGGCCTACTCGGCGGGCTTCACACCGCACCCGAAGGTGTCGTACGCCAATGCCGCACCCACCGGCACGGGCAGTGAGGCGGAATACCTGGAGATCGCCCTCACCGCGCCCCGCGACCCGGAGCAGCTGAGGGTTCTCCTCGACGAGTCGATGCCCTCGGGTCTCGACATCATCGAGGCGGTCGAGGCCCGTACCTCGGGGCTCGCCGACCGGCTGACGGCTTCCGTCTGGGAGGTCCGGCTGGACGGAGTGCCGCCGCAGGAGGCTCGCCGCGCGGCGGACGCCTTCATCGCGGCCGAGACGGTCGAGGTCCAGCGCCTCGCGAAGAACGGCGTCCGCACGTTCGACGCCCGTTCCGCCGTGGCGGGCCTGGAGGTCCACGACCTCGCGGAAGCGCACAGTTCGCGGGCTGATAGGCCGACCGACCAGCCCTGTGCGATACTGCGGCTGGTTGTTCGGCACGTGACGCCTGCCGTACGACCCGACGACGTCCTGTCCGGTCTTCGCGCCGTGGCCGACCTGGCGCCGCCGGTCCCCGCAGGGGTGACCAGGCTGGCGCAGGGGCTGTTCGATGAAGAGACCGGCACGGTGACCGACCCGCTCGCGCCCGACCGCGAGGCAGTCGAGGCCAACCCAACGGCCGCACCGACTGCCGCCGCGACGGCGCCGGCGTAAGGAAGGTCCCGCGTAGGGACGGACGTCGTAGCGCCGCCCTCGGACTCGGGAGCCACCTGGGTCGGGCAGCGCACCGACCAGAAGACTTTCGCCAGGCCGTACGCATTCGGCGTACGGAACCGGCGAGACAGGACACAGAGAGCTCCCGTGCGGCGCCCGCGCCCCGGACGGCGGCGAACGCGCACAGCGCGCGCCGCGGACGTCACCGGCATCGCCGGACCAGGTGCGGCGCCCGGGAGCCTGACGGGAGATAAGCCCGCATGCTCGAACCGACCGAACCCACAGAGGGTTCCGAACAGAACACTCCCAGCGACACCCTGCCGCCTCGTCGGCGGCGGCGTGCCGCGTCCCGCCCGGCGGGTCCGCCCACCGGCGCATCCCCCGACGCACCGGTGGAGACCGTCACGCCGGCCATACCGGTCGCCGAGGCCGAGGATCTCGCGGCTGACGTCGTGGAGACCGACGAAGTCGAAGAAGCGGCTGCCGAGGCAGCCAGGGCTTCCGAGACGGGCAAGGCCACCGCGGCTGTCGAGAGCGATGAGGCTGTCGCGCCCGCCCCGCCCAAGCGGCGTCGCGTGCGCCGTGCCTCCGCACCTGCCGGCGCTCCGGAGGCGGCGGAGGGCGCCGAGACCGTGGTCCCGGTGACCGCCGACACTCCCGTCGCCGCCCCGTCCGAGGCCACCGTCCCGGCCGATGCCACCGCCCCGGCCGAAGTGTCCGAGGACGCCGCGCCCAAGCGCAGCCGGCGCCGGGCCACGCGTACCGTGACCTCGCCCGCCGCCGTTCCGGCGGAGGCCGCCGAGACGGTCGCGGCTCCGGCGGAGGCCGACGGCCCGGAGCCGGCGGTCGTGGCCGAGGGCGCCGCCGAAGGTGCCGAGGCCGCTGAAGAGGCTGCTCCGCGTCGGACTCGCCGGCGTGCCTCGCGGCGGGCATCCGCGCCTGCCGGGGCGCCTTCCGCCGCGGACGCGGTGGAAGGGAACGCCGAGGAGGCGAAAGCACCTGTGACCGAGAACCCCGCCGCCGCTGCCGCCGCCGAAGCGGCCGGGACAGCGGAGCCCGAGGAACCCGAGGAGCCCGAGGAGTTCGCACCGGCCGAGGCCCAGCGCGAGGAGCCGGCCGGCGGTTCGCGTCGCCGGCGTCGGCGCCGGGGCGCCGGCGACGACTCCGAGGCCCAGGCCCAGGCTCAGGCCCGTGAGGCCGCCGCCGACACCACCGCCGCCGACACCACCGTCGACGAGGCGGAGGAAGCCGACGAGTCCGCCGAGGACCAGGCCGACGGCGACGACCAGGACGAGTCCGAGGGCACCGGCTCGCGCCGCCGCCGTCGCCGGGGCGGCCGCCGCCGCAGGCGCGGTGAGTCCGCCGACTCCGACGGTGAGGGCGGCGAGGACGCCGATTCCGAGAGCGCCGGGCAGGACACCGAGGACAGCGCCGAGGAGGACGACGAGGACTCCGAGGACGCCACCGACCGCGACGAGTCCGGTGGGGGCTCCAGCAACAGCCGCCGTCGCCGTCGCCGCCGTCGCCGCGCCGGTGACTCGGGCACCGAGCCCGAGCCCTCCGAGGACGACCCCGAGCGCACGGTCGTCAAGGTCCGCGAGCCCCGCCCCAAGGCCGAGCCGTCCGACGAGGTGCAGTCCATCAAGGGCTCGACCCGTCTGGAGGCCAAGAAGCAGCGTCGCCGCGAAGGCCGCGAGCAGGGCCGCCGCCGCGTCCCGATCATCACCGAGGCGGAGTTCCTGGCCCGCCGAGAGGCCGTCGAGCGCGTGATGGTCGTCCGCCAGCACGGCGACCGCACGCAGATCGGCGTCCTCGAGGACAACGTGCTCGTCGAGCACTACGTCAACAAGGAGCAGTCGACCTCGTACGTCGGCAACGTCTACCTCGGCAAGGTGCAGAACGTGCTGCCGTCGATGGAGGCAGCCTTCATCGACATCGGCAAGGGCCGCAACGCCGTGCTGTACGCCGGTGAGGTCAACTTCGAGGCGCTGGGCATGGCCAACGGGCCGCGCCGCATCGAGTCCGCCCTGAAGTCCGGCCAGTCCGTGCTCGTCCAGGTGACGAAGGACCCCATCGGCCACAAGGGCGCCCGTCTGACCAGCCAGGTCTCCCTGCCGGGCCGCTACCTCGTGTACGTGCCCGAGGGCTCCATGACCGGCATCAGCCGCAAGCTGCCCGACACCGAGCGGTCCCGGCTGAAGACCATCCTCAAGAAGATCGTCCCCGAGGACGCGGGCGTCATCGTGCGCACCGCCGCCGAGGGCGCGAGCGAGGACGAGCTGCGCCGGGACGTCGAGCGGCTGCAGCAGCAGTGGGAGGACATCCAGAAGAAGGCCAAGAACGGCAACGCGCCGACGCTGCTGTACGGCGAGCCGGACATGACCGTCCGGGTCGTGCGCGACATCTTCAACGAGGACTTCTCCAAGGTCGTCGTCAGCGGCGACGAGGCGTGGTCGACCATCCACGGGTACGTCTCGCACGTCGCGCCGGACCTCGCCGAGCGGCTGTCGAAGTGGACCTCCGAGGTCGACGTCTTCGCCACGTACCGGATCGACGAGCAGCTCGCCAAGGCCCTGGACCGCAAGGTGTGGCTGCCCAGCGGCGGTTCGCTGGTGATCGACCGGACCGAGGCGATGGTCGTCGTCGACGTCAACACCGGCAAGTTCACCGGCCAGGGCGGCAACCTCGAGGAGACCGTCACCAGGAACAACCTGGAGGCGGCCGAGGAGATCGTGCGTCAGCTGCGGCTGCGCGACCTCGGCGGCATCATCGTCATCGACTTCATCGACATGGTGCTGGAGTCCAACCGGGACCTGGTGCTGCGGCGCCTGCTGGAGTGCCTGGGCCGGGACCGTACGAAGCACCAGGTCGCGGAAGTGACCTCGCTGGGGCTCGTGCAGATGACCCGCAAGCGGGTCGGACAGGGCCTGCTGGAGTCCTTCTCCGAGACCTGTGTCCACTGCAACGGCCGCGGTGTCATCGTGCACATGGAGCAGCCGACGGCCCCGGGAGGCGGCGGCAAGCGCAAGAAGCGCGCGCGTGCCGGTGCCGGTGAGCAGCCGTACGTGCACGAGGCCGCCGTCGAGACCGTCGAGCAGGAGGCCGAGACCGAGGCCGAGGTCGGAGCCGAGGTCGCCGAGCCGATCGCGCTGCCCGAGCCGGTCTTCGAGCCCGACGAGGAGCTGTACAGCAGCGCCGCCGAGGCGGAGGCCGCGGCCGGCCGTGGCCGGTCGCGACGCCGGGCGAGCCGGCGGGTGTCGGCTCCGGCGGGCGCCCCGCGGGGTGAGACGGCGGAGCCTGAGGCCGAGCAGGGCCGGGGCAGGGCCCGGCGCGGCCGGGGCAGGGCCGAGCAGGCCGAGGCCGAGGTGCCGACGGCTCAGGACGTGACCGCCGAGCAGGAGGTCGCCCGTCCGGTGCAGCCGGAGACGGCCGCGGAGGCGCAGGCCGAGCCGATGGCCGTGGAGGACCCGGTGGTGGAGGCGGCGCAGGCCGCTCCGGACGCTTCGGCCGCTCCGGTCGAGGACGCCGCGCCCAAGGGCCGTACCCGGCGGCGGGCCACCCGCAAGGTGTCCGCTCCGGCCGGTTCTCCGGCGGGGGCCGAGGCGGCCGTGGTGACGGTCGCCGAGACCGCACCGGCGGTGTCCGAGGCCGCCGAGGCGCCCGAGCCCGCCGGACAGCCCGAGGCGCCCGCCGAGAGCGCCGCCCCGGCCCGTCCGCGGCGCCGTGCGGTGCGCAAGCCCACGGTGTCCACGGCGTCCGAGGAGACGGCCGTCGTGGTCGTCCCGTCGGCCACGTCCGAGGAGGCCACGTCCGGGGAGGCCGTGACCGCGGAGGCCCCGCAGGCTGCCGAGTCCGACGGTGCCGTCACGGCGGAGACCGCCGAGGAGTCGGCCCCCGCCAAGAAGACGGCCCGCAAGACGGCGAAGAAGGCCACGGCCAAGAAGGCCGCCACCACCGCCACCACCAAGAAGACCGAGGCGAAGAAGACCGCCGCCAAGAAGACGACGGCCAAGAAGGCGGCCAAGACCACCAAGACCGCCGCCAAGAAGACCGCGTCGAAGAAGACCGTGGCGGCGGAGTCGGCGTCCTCCGGGGCCTCCGTCTCGGCCTCCACCGACGAGGGCTGACCGGCCTCGACGTCCCCCGGGGCGTGCGCGAACCCGCGTACGCCCCGGGGGACGCGACCGGCGTGACCGGTCGCACAGGTGGCGGGCCGGGCTCGGTTTGACCCCTTCGCACGTGGCCCCGTAACCTTGACCGTCGGCGTGTCGACTGACACGTCACATCCCCGTAAACCTCATCCTCCGGGCGCCGGGCGCCAGGAGAGGCCGCTCGCTGAGCGGGTGGCTGGCCTGCGGGGGTGCCGTTTCCCGAGCTAGAGAGTGAGTTCCGCGTGTACGCCATCGTGCGCAGCGGTGGTCGCCAGCACAAGGTTGCTGTCGGCGACATCGTTGAGGTTGACAAGATTTCCACTGCCAAGGTTGGCGACTCGGTCGAGCTCTCGACCCTGCTCGTTGTCGACGGCGACGCCGTGACCAGCGACCCGTGGGTGCTGGCCGGCATCAAGGTCCAGGCCGAGGTCGTGGACCACCACAAGGGCCAGAAGATCGACATTCTGCGCTACAAGAACAAGACCGGTTACCGCCGTCGCCAGGGCCACCGCCAGCAGTACACGGCGATCAAGGTCACTGAGATCCCCGCGGCTGCGAAGTAAGGGACTGAGGAGAAATGGCACACAAGAAGGGCGCATCGTCCACCCGGAACGGTCGCGACTCCAATGCCCAGCGGCTCGGCGTGAAGCGCTTCGGCGGTCAGGTCGTCAACGCGGGTGAGATCCTGGTTCGTCAGCGCGGCACCCACTTCCACCCGGGCTCCGGCGTCGGCCGTGGCGGCGACGACACGCTGTTCGCCCTCGCGGCCGGTTCGGTGCAGTTCGGCACCCACCGTGGCCGCAAGGTCGTGAACATCGTTCCGGTCGCCTGATCGGAAACTTTCGCGAGGCGGACCTCACTTCCCTCACGGGAAGCGGGTCCGCCTTTCGCGTGTTACCCAAAGACATTCCCGCAGTAACTGGAGGCACATCCCATGACCACCTTCGTGGACCGCGTCGAGCTGCACGTCGCCGCGGGTAGCGGAGGCCACGGCTGTGCCTCCGTCCACCGTGAGAAGTTCAAGCCCCTCGGCGGGCCGGACGGCGGCAACGGCGGGCGCGGCGGGGACGTGATCCTCACCGTCGACCAGTCGGTCACCACGCTGCTCGACTACCACCACTCCCCGCACCGCAAGGCCACCAACGGCAAGCCGGGCGAAGGCGGCAACCGCTCCGGCAAGGACGGGCAGGACCTCGTCCTGCCGGTGCCGGACGGCACGGTGGTACTGGACAAGGCGGGCAACGTCCTGGCCGACATGGTCGGGCACGGCACGTCGTACGTCGCCGCCCAGGGCGGCCGGGGCGGGCTCGGCAACGCGGCGCTGGCCTCCGCTCGGCGCAAGGCGCCCGGGTTCGCGCTGCTCGGTGAGCCGGGGGACCTCCATGACGTCGTCCTGGAGCTGAAGACCGTCGCCGACGTGGCGCTCGTCGGATACCCGAGCGCCGGCAAGTCGTCGCTGATCTCGGTGCTGAGCGCCGCCAAGCCGAAGATCGCCGACTACCCCTTCACCACGCTGGTTCCGAACCTCGGTGTCGTCACGGCCGGTTCGACGGTGTACACGATCGCCGACGTGCCCGGGCTGATCCCCGGGGCCAGCCAGGGCAAGGGCCTGGGCCTGGAGTTCCTGCGGCACGTGGAGCGGTGCAGTGTGCTCGTGCACGTCCTGGACACCGCGACGCTGGAGTCGGACCGTGACCCGGTCTCCGACCTCGACATCATCGAGGAGGAGCTGCGGCAGTACGGCGGGCTGGACAAGCGGCCGCGGATGGTCGTCCTGAACAAGATCGACGTACCGGACGGCAAGGACCTGGCCGAGATGGTGCGGCCCGACCTGGAGGCGCGCGGCTACCGCGTGTTCGAGGTGTCGGCCGTGGCGCACATGGGCCTGAAGGAGCTGTCGTACGCGCTCGCGGAGCTCGTGGCGCAGTCGCGGGCCGCGAAGCCGAAGGAAGAGGCGACCCGGATCGTGATCCGGCCCAAGGCCGTGGACGACACCGGCTTCACCGTTTCGCAGGAGGCCGACGGCCTGTTCCGGGTGCGTGGCGAGAAGCCCGAACGCTGGGTGCGCCAGACCGACTTCAACAACGACGAGGCGGTCGGCTATCTGGCGGACCGGCTCAACCGGCTCGGTGTCGAGCAGGAGCTGATGAAGGCGGGCGCCCGGGGCGGCGACGGCGTCGCCATCGGCCCCGAGGAGAACGCGGTCGTCTTCGACTGGGAACCGTCCATGACGGCCGGAGCCGAGATGCTCGGCCGACGCGGTGAGGACCACCGGCTCGAGGGCGAGCGGCCGGCCGCGCAGCGCCGCAAGGACCGGCAGGCCGAGCGGGACGAGGCGCAGCAGGAGTTCGACGACTTCGAGCCGTTCTGATCGGTTTCGGCAGCGGCCTTGGGGACCGGGCGGCTCGGCTCGTCGGTTGACGGGAATCACATGCGCAACGTTCCCAAGGCAACCAAGTGGTGCACCGGTGAGTCGTACGGGGCGGCACGGATGAGGATCTTGTTCCTCGCCGTGCCGCAATGACCCAGCAGATCACCGGAGTTCACGTGCCCCAGTCCCAGAGCAAGCGCAGGTTCGGCCGAGGAGCCGCAGTGGCGGCGGCCGTCACGGTCGTCGTGGCCGTCACCGCCCCGGTGGCCGCACAGGCCGCCGAGGCGGCCCCTACGGCCCCGGTCGGCGCGGCGAAGCTCCGCGACGATTTCAACGGTGACGGCTACGCCGATCTCGCCGTGGCCGCCCCTGCCGCGACCGTCGGCGGCAAGAAGGGCGCCGGATACGTAGCCGTGGTCTACGGCTCCAAGAGCGGGCTGGACGTGACGACAAGGCAGGTGTTCAGCCAGAGCACGGCCGGCGTACCGGGCAGCCCCGAGACGGACGACGCGTTCGGCAGCGCGCTCACCACCGCCGACCTGGACCGCGACGGGTACGCGGACCTGGTGGTCGGAGTGGGAAGCGAGGACACGGCCGACGGCGGTGCGGAGTCCGGGCTGGTCGAGGTCGTGTGGGGCGGCGCGAAGGGCCTGTCCGGCGGGGCCGTCCTGGCCACCGGGAAGGCCTACGACTGGCTCGGCCGCCAGGGGCGCCTGACCGTAGGGGACATCAACGGTGACGGTGCCGAGGACCTGGTGACCGTGGAGAACCAGTTCAACCTGCGCGTGCTGAAGGGCCCGTTCGCCCGGGACGGCTCCACGGCCCACGGCGAGCAGCTCCTGACGGACGAGTTCGACAGCCGCTACCTCGACCTGGCCACCGGCGACGTCAACGGCGACGGTGTCACGGACGTGGTCGGCGCCCAGATCGACGGCGACGAGTTCGACGCGCGCCGGGTCGTGTACTGGCTGGGCACCGAGCGGGGACTCACGCCGTACATCACCGTGCAGGGCGCCGACGGCTACCGGCTCAAGGGCGGCGAGAACCTCGACGTCGGGGACGTCGACCGGGACGGCTACGACGACATCGTGGTCGGCCGGGCCGTCGACGGGTACGACAGCGACCTCGACACCCCCGCCGCGAAGGGCGGCCGGGTCACCTGGATACCGGGCGGCCCGGACGGGCCCGACGGTGTGAAGGCCGAGCACCTCAACCAGGACAGCCCCGGCGTGCCCGGCAGTGCCGAGGCGGGCGACGGCTTCGGTACCGACGTCCGGATCGCCGACGTCAACGGCGACGGACACCCGGACGTGGCGACCGGGCTGCCCGGTGAGAACCTGGGCACCGTGGCCGACGCGGGAGCCGTCGTCGTGCTGCCCGGCACCGCACGCGGGCTCACCGGCACCGGCGCCCAGGTGGTCACGCAGGACACGGCCGGCGTGCCGGGCACTCCCGAGAAGGGCGACGCCTTCGGCAGGGCCGTCCACCTCGCCGACGCCGACCACGACGGCCTGGCCGACCTGGCGGCGGGCGCACCGGGGGAGAACGGCAACGCCGGGTCCGTGTGGTACTTCAGGTCCGCCCCGGCAACCGTCGTGAGCCCCGGCGCCACGACGTTCGGCAACTCACTCCTCGGCACCACCGCCACGGAGGCCCGGCTCGGCACCGGCTTCGCCGACTGATCGTCTGTCAGACCCCGCTTCGGGAAGCGGCTGCCGGGCACCTCTTAGCTGACTGATCGCCTGTCAGACCCCGCCCCGACACCGGCTTCGCCGACTGATTACCTGTCAGACCCGCCCCGGCAACGGCTTGTTCCAGCGCTGGCGGCGGGTCTCCTTTTGGCTGCTTAGTTGTCATGTACGTGAACCCTGGCGTTCAGCGGGCGGACCGCCCGCGAGCGTGAAGCTTCCCAGTGTCCAAGTGGCCAGCGAGGTAAGGGAGTCAGCCGATGACCGGAGCAGTATCCCCCGACCGACGCCGCTTTCTGACCGCCGGTGCCGCGGTGCTCGGCGCCGCGGCCTCCGCCCAGCTGTGGCTTCCGGCCGCCGCCGGCGCGGCCGAGCCGCCGCTGCCCGACGGGGTGTTCAGCCTCGGCGTCTCCTCGGGCGACCCGCTCCCGGACGGCATCGTGCTGTGGACCAGACTCGCCCCGGATCCGTTGAACGGCGGCGGCATGCCGGACCGGGTCGTGCCGGTGGAGTGGCAGCTCGCGGAGGACCACCGGTTCAGAAAGCTCGTCCGGCGGGGCACCGCCCAGGCCCGGCCCGAGTACGGGCACAGTGTTCACGTGGACGTACGCGGGCTGCGCGCGGGCCGTACCTACTGGTACCGCTTCCGCACCGGCGGACAGCTCTCACCCGTGGGCCGCACCCGCACCGCGCCCCACCCCCACAGCTCCGGTGGCTCCCTGCGCATGGCCCTCGCCTCCTGCCAGAACTGGCAGCACGGCTATTTCACGCCATACGCAGACATGCTCGACCAGGACCCGGACGTCGTGGTCTTCGTCGGCGACTACATCTACGAATCCACGCCCTCGGCGACGGCCCTGCGGCGGCACGAGGGCACCGGGGAGCCGTTCAGCCTCGTCCAGTACCGCAACCGGTACGCCCAGTACCGGACGGACCCCGACCTCGCGGCGATGCACGCGAACGCGCCCTTCGTGGTGAGCTTCGACGACCACGAGGTGGACAACGACTTCGCCGGCGAGATCCCGCAGGACCCCGGCAAGCAGCCGCACGACGCGTTCGTGGCCCGGCTCACCGCGGCCTACCAGGCGTTCTACGAGCACATGCCGGTCCGTGCCACCGCCGTCCCCAACGGCCCGCACATCCGGATGTACCGCCGCCTGGAGTTCGGCCGCCTGGCCCGGCTCAACGTCCTGGATACCCGTCAGTACCGCAGTGACCAGGCCACCAGCCAGGACGGCGCCCAGGACCCGTCGCTGACCATGCTCGGCGCGCGGCAGAAGCAGTGGCTGCTGAACGGGCTGCAGGACTCGCCCGCCCGCTGGAACCTCATCGCCTCCCAGATCATGATGGCCGAGACGGATCTCAAGGTCGGCGAGGGCAAGCTCTGGTTCTACGACGCCTGGGACGGTTACCAGGCCGAACGCAACCGGTTCCTCCAGGAGTTCAGGCGGGTGCGCAACCCGGTCGTGCTCTCCGGCGACCGGCACCTGACGATGATCAGCGACCTCAAGGAGGACTACGCCGACCCCGGCTCCAGGGTCGTCGGCGCCGAGTTCGTCGGCACCTCCATCTCCAGCAACGGCGACCAGGACCAGGAGGCCTTCCGCCGGGAGTGGGACCCGCGGCGCCCGGACAACCCGCACTGGAAGCTGCTCGACGCGCACCGCGGCTACCACCTCTTCGACGTACACCGCGACCGCATCGACGCCCAGGTCAGAGTGGTCGACACCGTTCGCCGGCCCACGGCGGCCCCGAGCACACTGGCCCGGCTGAGGGTCCGGGCGGGCCGCCCGGGCGTCGAGGTCGTCTGACCGAACCCGCGTGGCGCGTGAGCCCGGGACTCCTCGGAGTCCCGGGCTCACGGCGTACCGCCCCGGCCGAGACCGAAATGCCGCGGAATCCTGACCAGGAATTCCGCGGGCGCCGCCATCGCCTGTGGCGCCGGGCACACCCGCAAAGCGCGTACTGTGCACCGGACATCGTCCAAGGAACTCGTGCGGGTCCTCGGTCGCCGCCGGCGCGAGCGGCTTCGGCGCCGCTGCGCTTCTGTGGAGTTACTCACAGCAATTCCCGAGGCGCCTGCATCGTCGGCGGAACCGTCTCGCCAATCACCGGCGTCGCCAGGTGAATGAGGGGTTGCGCGCACATATGTGGTGGAGGTCGCTCACCTTGCATTGCGGTAACCACAAGTGGGACCATTTCCGAGTTCCCTGTCGCCCCAAGGTAGGTCACCTGTGTCCCAGCACATAGCCAAGCCCCGTACCACCGCAGTGATCCTGGCCGGTGGCACCGGCCAGCGCGTGGGTCTGTCGATCCCCAAGCAGCTGCTGAAGATCGCCGGCAAGGCAGTCATCGAGCACACGCTGACCACCTTCGAGAACGCCGACTCGATCGACGACATCATCGTGCTGATGGCGCCGGGTTACGTGCCCGACATCGAGAAGATCGTCGCGAAGGCCGGATTCAAGAAGGTCTCGAAGGTCATCGAGGGCGGCTCCACGCGGAACGAGACCACCGAGCGCGCCATCGCCGCGCTGGGCGAGGGCCTGGCCGAGGGCGAGGACGCCAACGTCCTCTTCCACGACGCCGTGCGCCCCCTGCTCTCGCAGCGCGTCATCGACGACTGCGTCGTCGCCCTGGAGCGCTACCAGGCCGTCGACGTGGCCATCCCGTCCGCGGACACCATCATCGTCACGCGCACGCACGGCGAGGACGGCGAGTTCATCACCGAGATCCCGGACCGCTCCCGGCTGCGCCGCGGCCAGACGCCGCAGGCCTTCAAGCTGTCCACGATCAAGCGGGCCTACGAGGTCGCCGCCGGCGACCCCAACTTCCAGGCGACCGACGACTGCTCCGTCGTGCTCAAGTACCTGCCGGACGTGCCGATCCACGTCGTCGCGGGTGACGAGTACAACATGAAGGTCACCCAGCCCGTCGACGTCTTCATCGCCGACAAGCTCTTCCAGCTCGCCTCCACGGCCGCGCCCGAGCAGGTCTCCGAGGAGGCCTACCGTGCCCTGCTGACCGGCAAGACCATGGTCGTCTTCGGCGGCAGCTACGGCATCGGCAAGGACATCGCCGAGCTCGCCGAGGCCTACGGCGCCAAGGTCTACGCGCTGGGCCGCTCCACCACCGGCACCCACGTGGAGAACCCGGAGGAGGTCGACGACGCCCTGTCCAAGGCCTACGCCGAGACGGGCCGCATCGACTACGTGGTCAACACCGCCGGCGTGCTGCGCATAGGCAAGCTCGCCGAGACCGACAACGCCACCATCGAGGAAGCGCTGAAGGTCAACTACCTGGCCCCGGTGCAGATCGCCCGGTCGTCGTACAAGTACCTGTCCGAGACCAAGGGCCAGCTGCTGCTCTACACCTCCAGCAGCTATACCCGGGGCCGCGCCGAGTACAGCCTGTACTCCTCCACCAAGGCCGCCATGGTGAACCTCACCCAGGCGCTGTCCGACGAGTGGGCCGGCGACGGCGTCCGCGTCAACTGCATCAACCCCGAGCGCACCGCCACCCCCATGCGCACCAAGGCGTTCGGCCAGGAGCCCTCGGGTTCCCTGCTGTCCTCCGAGGCCGTGGCGCGCACTTCGCTCGACGTGCTGCTCTCCGAGCTCACCGGACACGTCATCGACGTCCGCCAGCAGGACCCGACGGCCGGCGCGGCCCGGGCCACCGGCTTCGAGCAGGCACTGGCCACGGTGCTGGACCGGCAGGACGGCGTGTAATAATTGGCGCCAAATAGACTTCAGTAATTCAGGCCTCTGCGCCCTCCTGTTAACGGTTTTTCGTCGACAGGAGTGTTCGCAGGGGCCTGAATCCATACCGTCTCGCGAATATTCACAGACCAGCCGCATTCTAGAACCAAGACCGGCACACCCCTCCCAAGAGCAGGTTTCTCCGTGATATCCACCGCTATTCGCGTCGCCCGGGTGGGCAGCGCGGCCGAGCTGGCCGCGGCGGTCCTCATGGTGGCGGGCTTCCCCGCCCTCATGCTGGCCGCGCTCGTCCCGAGCGTTCCCGCCTTCGCGGCAGCGGCCGCCGTGACGTACCTGGCGGACCACTATCTGCACCGCAAGGGCAGCTACCTGATCAACCGCCTCGGCAAGGTGCGGGCCGGACTGTCGATCCGCTTCCTGATCCGGCAGCTGCTGCTCGTCCTGCTGCTGGCCCGGCTGTCCCTCGCGGACAACCTGATCTACTACGGCGCGATCGCCTGCTTCATCGCCTTCTACGGTCTGCAGGCCCCGCACGGCGCGCTGGTCCAGCTGATCCGCAACCGCCGCCGCATGCCGGTCGCCACCCGCAACGTCGATCTGGCCTCCCGCATCCGCATCCCGGACGCCCCGCCCCGCAGGCTGCTGCACCGCTCCGCCGAGAAGATGCTCCACCTCGACCTCGCGGCGGTCGTCGGCATCCTGGTCGCCGCGCAGGTCAAGTCGGCCCTGATCGGCTTCATCGGCATCGGTATCACCGTGGCCGTGGCCACCCTGTACGTCCTGGCGCTCGTGCCGTACGTGCGCGGCCGGAAGATCCCGCCGAACGCCGAGAGGGTCCTGGCCGCCGTCGACGACTGGCTGGGCGAGTACAAGCCGGAGACGGTCCTGTACTTCTCCGGTTCCAAGGACTCCGCCTACCAGGTCAACATGTGGCTGGACACCATGGAGAAGCTGGAGTCCAAGCCGCTGATCATTCTGCGTGAGCGGGCCATCCTGAACAGTCTGGCGCCCACCACGGTCCCCGTCATCTGCGTGCCCGGAGGGGTGCACCTGATGAACATGGACCTGTCCACGGTGCGCGTCGCGCTCTACGCGGCCAACGTCGGCAAGAACATCCACATGCTGCGCGTGCCCACCATGAAGCACGTCTTCATCGGCCACGGCGACAGCGACAAGCTCGCCAGCGTCAACCCGTACAGCAAGGTCTACGACGAGGTGTGGACGGCCGGCCGCGCGGGCCGCGACCGCTACGCCATCGCCGACGTCGGTGTCCGCGACGAGGACATCGTCGAGGTCGGCCGCCCCCAGCTCGCCCCGATCAAGACCTGGCAGGGCGTCCCCGAGGGGCCCCGCGGCGGAGCCGCTGACGGACGCTGCCCGACGGTGCTGTACGCCCCCACCTGGGAGGGCTGGGACGGCAACCCGGGCAACACCTCGATCGTGCTGGCCGGCGAGAACATCGTGAAGCAGCTCGTGCAGGCCGACCCGCCGGTCCGCGTCCTGTACAAGCCGCACCCGTTCACCGGGAACGTCAGCAAGGAAGCGGGCGCCGCGCACCGGCGGATCACCGGCCTGGTGCAGAAGGCCGCCGCGGAGCGCGCCATCAACCCCCGGTTCATCGCCGACACCGCCGCCCAGGCGCAGGCCAAGTCGGAGCTGGACCGGATCGAGGCCCGGCTCACGGAGCTGTCCGGCTCCGGAAACGACCGTGGTGACGAGGCCGTGGCCACCCGCGACGGGCTGATCGACGTCGCCCGGCACGAGGAGGCCGCCCGGCTGCGCGCCCAGTGGAACGACGCCTACTGGCGTTCCTTCCCGTCCTGGGAGCACCGCGTCATCACCGGCGCCGAGCCGCGGCTGTACGACTGCTTCAACGTCTCCGACGCGATGGTCTCCGACATCTCCAGCGTGGTCTCCGACTTCATCGCGAGCGGCAAGCCGTACGCGGTCACGGACTCCGCCGAAATGGGCGTGGAGGAGTTCAAGCGGAACAACACGGCGGTGCGTGCCGCGGTGATCCTCTCCAACAGCGCATCCGAGCTGGGCGAGCTGATCGACGCGGTCCGCGCCCCGGAGGCCGACCCATTGGCCGAGGACCGCAAGGAACTCAAGCAGTACCTGTTGGGCCCGGACGAGCCGACCTCCCTGGAGCAGTTCAACACCGCCGTCGCGAACCTCGCCCTCAAGGCCGAGACGCGCAACGTCGGGCAGCAGTCACGGGACGCGGCCGCCCTCGCGGAGTCCGAGGGCGAGCTGGCGAACGCCGTGCCCGGGCAGCGGGTGGCCGCGGCCGGTGACACGGACGGGGTCAGCGCAGGCTGAACTTCCGCCGCTCTGAAGAGTTCGGCCCCGAGGAGCTGCTCCTCGGGGCCGAACTCTTTCTGTTTCCCGGGTTCTGTCGGGTCAATGTGTGACGTGTCCCACTTACACATGTGTGCGAGACAACCGCTTGCCTCGATCACCCGTCTATCAAGTAGCGAATGAGGCGATACGGGGGAATATCCCATTGACTAGGGGGAAACGTGACCGTGGCGCAGCCTGATGTGAGTGTGATCATCGGGGCGTACGAAGCGATGCCGTATCTGATCGAGTGCCTCTCGTCCGTCGAGGCACAGACCATCGATCCGATGCGTGTCGAGGTCATCGCGGTGGACGACGGTTCGACGGACGGAACGGGGGAGTACCTGGAGGAGTTCGCCGAGCGGGCTCCCATGCATGTCCTGGTCATCCGGCAGGAGAATTCCGGCGGCCCCAGCGGCCCGCGCAACGTCGGCCTGGGCAAGGCCACCGGGCGCTACGTCTTCTTCCTCGACGCCGACGACCGGCTGGGCCCCGGGGCCCTGGAGCGCATGGTCGGCATGGCCGACCGGGCCGGCACGGACGTGGTGCTCGGCAAGGTCGAGGGCGTCAACCGCTCGGCGCCGAAATCCATGTGGGGCAGGACGGTGGAGCGGACGGACGTCTTCTCCTCCAACATCAAGTTCACACTCAGCGCGCAGAAGCTGTTCCGCCGCGAACTGCTGGACCGGCACGGCATGCGCTTCGACGAGTCGCTGTTCACCGGCGAGGACGCGCTGTTCACCATGGAGGCGTATCTGCGCGCGGACGGCGTCTCCGTGGTCGCCGACCACACCTGCTACTACCTGGTCGGCCGCGACGACGGCAAGCACGTGACGAAGAGCGGCAGCTACGCGCTGCGCTTCGACTCCGCGCGGGCCCTGATGGAGCTCATCGCCGAGCTCGTCCCGGCGGGCGGCCGGCGCGACCAGCTGATGGTCCGGCCCTTCCTCGTCACGCTGTTGCCGCAGTTCGGCCCGAAGTACCTGACGGACAGCGAGGAGATACGCCGGCACAAGCTCGAGCTGGCCAAGCCGCTGATGGACACCCACTGGACCGAGGGCGTCGCCCACCGCCTCAAGGTCCACGAACGGCTGCGGCTGCACCTGGTCGCCGAGCAGCGCCCCGAACTGCTCCTGGACGTGGTGAAGTTCGTCAAGGCCAAGAAGCAGGCGGCGGCCCTCCTCGAGAGGAAGGGCCGCCGCGTGTACCTGGCCTACCCGCACTTCCGGGACCGCGCCGCCGGCGTTCCCGACTCTGTCTACCTCGCCGAGCCCCGGGAGGCCCGGGCCTTCCCGGGCTACCGCGAGGGCGGCGTCGAGACGTTCGTACGCCGGGCGGTGCGCAAGGCACGGCGGGTCATCACGTCGCGGGAGGTGCGGCAAGCGGCGTGACGGCGCCCGCCGTCGCTCAGCGCGGTGCGGTCGGGAGCGCGGTCCCGGTGCGCTGGCCGGGCACCGCGGCCAGCCGCTCCGCCACCCGTGCCCGGTGGTCGCGGGCCTCCCCGCACAGCGCCCGGACGGCGTCGTTGAAGCGCTCCTGCGACGACGGCTCCGCCGGGCCCAGCAGGCGCAGCTTCAACTCCGCGCGCACCTTCGCCAGTTCGTCGTTCTCCGGGTGCCGGACCGTCTCCAGAAGGCCCGGCACCCCGGCGGCGTCCGGCGTCAGCACCGTCGCCGCCACCACCGTCGGGAACGCCGTGCGGAAGGCGTCCTCGGGCAGCCCGCTGGTGTTGGCCACCGCGTACGGCTTCTCGCTCGCCAGGAAGTCGCTGATCACGCTCGACACATCACTGATCAGCAGGTCGGCCACGTTGAAGCAGGAGTACAGCGTGGGCCGGGCGTCCGTGATGATCTGGTGCTCGCCCGCCGGCAGCGAGGCCCAGTAGGCCTCCTCCCACGCGGCCGTCGCGCGCGCCACCGCCGCCGCCCGGCCCGGCTCCGGCGCCGACTGCACCAGCATCCGCTCCACGGTGTCGGCCCCGGCCCGGAAGACCGACGTCGTGAGCCGGTCCAGCTCGGCGGTGCGGCGGGCGAGTTCCGCGCTGTCCGAGGGGGCCGAGGGGTCCGCCCCCGCCCGCTCCCGGTTGGCCGCCCGGATCAGCTCCCGGATCCGCAGATCGGCCGCGCCCGCACGCGGGTCCACCGAGCCCGTCAGCGGATGCGGCTTGTACAGCAGTCGCACGCCCGGGTCCGCGAGCAGCGCCCGCACCAGGTTCTCGCCGGCCGCGATCACCGACGTGTTGCCGGGGTTGCCGTCCCAGCCCTCCCAGGTCGGCGCGTACAGCACGGTCGTGCACGCCCCGGCCGGCGGCCCGGCGTACGGCAGCACGCCGTCCAGCTGCGGGCGGCCCGTCTCCACCACGTCCTTGTCCTCGACCCCGACCTCGGCCAGCGCGTACCGCTCGCGCGCGGCGGGCCCGGCCACCCACACCTCGTCGTACGCCTTCGCGTAGGGGTTGCAGGAGGAGAGCTTGTCGCTCTCGCCGTGGTTGACGAAGGTGTGCTTGATCGTGGGGATGCGCAGCACCTGGGAGGTCTTGCCGGAGTTCGACGGGTGGATGAGGACCTGGAGCGTGGAGTGCTCCAGGCGCATCAGCGTCGACACCTTCGGCAGGCACACGATCGGGATGTCCGTCGCGTCGATCTTCTGCACCATGAACCGCTCGCGCAGCACGATGACCGGCCTGCCCTGCAGCCCGGCGAGCGGCTCCAGCCACATGTTCGCCTGGTAGGCCGAGGCGGCACCGCCGGAGAAGTACAGGCCGACGGTCGGCCGGTAGTCGGCCAGCCACGCGTCGAACCAGTCGAGCACCGCCTGCTCGTCCGCCGGACGACGGCCCGGCAGCAGCCGCAGGAGCAGCGCGCCGAGACCCGTCAGTCCGAGAGCGAGGGAGAGGGCGATGCCCACGGCCGCGTACACCGGCCGGTCGCCCGGGGCGCTGGCCATCAGCCCGGCCGTGGCCGGCAGGCCGAACACCAGCAGCCGGTGCCCGGGACGGCGCAGCAGCACGGACGGGGCAGGGGACAGCCGCAGCGCCGAGGCGTCGATGTTCCGTGTCACGACGGGCAGGGTGCGGGTGCGGCGCACCAGGACGGAGACCGCCTGGATCGCGCAGTGCAGCACGTAGAAGACGAGCAGCCCGGCCACCAGCGGGGCGTACACCGTCTCCCGGTCCTGCTCGCCCAGCCGCAGCAGGGCCACGACCAGCAGCAGGTCCCGCAGGACGTGGCGCACGGTGATGTCCGCGTGCGACTTGGCGAACAGCGACAGCACCTCGCGCTGCCAGCGGTACAGGGCGCCCTCGGTGGCCAGGGAGACGACCGTCGCGGCGATCAGCAGCGGAACGTCGGGCAGCAGCGCCGCGACCGCCTGTACGGCGAACGCGGCGGCCAGGACGACGGTGACCAGCCCCTTGAGAAGGGCCGGCGGGCGGGGGAGAGGTACGGGCACTGCGGTCACTCCAGGAGCGTCGGGTCGGCGCAGGTCGGCCGTCCGGGTTAACGCGCGGCGACCTCCTGACGACACGCGCGTGTCGCCAGAGCGTGGGGGCGGCCGCCGTCGCGCGTCGTCGGACCGTAGCGGAAGGTGGCGTTCCTGTCGCGGGTGGGCCGGGAGAAGGAGTCGGCCTCCCGGCGTGTGGCGGGACCGGACGGAGGCGACCGCCGTCCCGTGACACGGGCGGCACCGTCCGTAACGTGGACCGGAGCCGCACCCCGTCCGGCCGTCCCGTAGATTCCTGGTGAGGGAGCGAATCGACGTGTGAGGGGACGAACGGCGACGTGGCAGGGGCAAGGCAGGCCGTGGGCGAGGCCCGCAGGATCGTCGTCAAGGTCGGGTCCTCCTCGCTGACCACCGCCTCGGGCGGCCTGGACGCGGACCGCGTGGACGCGCTGGTCGACGTCCTCGCCAAGGTCCGGAACCAGGAGATCGCCCGCAGCGCCTCGGCCGAGGGTGGCGGCGGGAGACGGGAAGGCGGCGGGGAGCGCGAGATCGTCCTGGTCTCCTCGGGCGCCATCGCCGCCGGCCTCGCCCCGCTGGGCCTGCGCCGCCGCCCCGAGGACCTCGCCCGGCAGCAGGCCGCCGCCAGCGTCGGCCAGGGCCTGCTGGTCGCCCGCTACACCGCCTCCTTCGCCCGCTACGGCGTCCGCGTCGGCCAGGTCCTGCTGACCTCCGACGACATGAGCCGCCGCTCGCACCACCGCAACGCCTCGCGCACCCTCGACAAGCTGCTCGCGATGGGCGCCTTCCCGATCGTCAACGAGAACGACACCGTCGCCACGGACGAGATCCGCTTCGGCGACAACGACCGCCTCGCCGCCCTCGTCGCCCACCTCGTCCGCGCCGACCTGCTGGTCCTGCTGTCCGACGTGGACGGCGTCTACGACGGGGACCCCGCCAGGCCAGGCACCTCCCGCATCGGCGAGGTGCGCGACCCCTCCGACCTCGCGCACGTCGAGATCGGCAGCACGGGCAAGGCCGGCGTCGGCACCGGCGGCATGGTCACCAAGGTCGAGGCCGCCCGGATCGCGGCCGCCGCCGGCGTCCCCGTGGTCCTCACCAGCACCATCCACGCGGCCGACGCCCTGACCGGTCAGGACACCGGCACCTACTTCCACCCCACCGGCAAGCGCTCCGCCGACCGGCTGCTGTGGCTCCAGCACGCCTCCGCCCCGCAGGGCGCGCTGACCCTGGACGACGGCGCCGTGCAGGCCGTCGTGGACCGCCGCAAGTCGCTGCTGCCGGCCGGGATCGCCGCCGTCGAGGGTGATTTCAGCGCCGGCGACCCGGTCGAGCTGCGGGACGGCACGGGACACGCGGTGGCCCGTGGGCTCGTCAACTTCGATGCCAAGGAGATCCCCCGGCTCATCGGCCGCTCGACCCGGGAACTGGCCCGCGAGCTCGGACCCGCGTACGAACGGGAGGTCGTACACAGGGACGACCTGGTGGTCCTGCACCCGTAATGTGCCGAAACGTCCGCCCCCGGTGGTGGACGTTCCGCAAAACCGCCACGCGATCCCTTGCGGCCTGCTCAACTTTGTCCCGGGGACCTATTCCGCAGCAGCGCCACTGTGCAAAAGGAGGCCGTCGTGAGACGAGTGCGCCCTGGGACTCAGGCGTCCCGCGGTGGTGCCGGCTCCCGCGCGGCCGGTGAGGAGCGCGC
The DNA here is from genome assembly GCF_002891435.1 of Streptomyces cahuitamycinicus. Classification (GTDB taxonomy): domain Bacteria; phylum Actinomycetota; class Actinomycetes; order Streptomycetales; family Streptomycetaceae; genus Streptomyces; species Streptomyces cahuitamycinicus. Next base: position 6,561 of record NZ_POUC01000052.1, on the reverse strand, counting down.
CCTGACGAGCGTGGCGGCAGGGGACCGGTTCCAGGGCGAGGAACCCGGCGACACCCCGCGCCTGTGGCACGTCACCCTCAGCGTCTCCGGCAAGGAGGCCCCGCTCCCGGAGGTCCGGCGCGCCCTGGAGCAGCTCGCCCACGACCATCCCTTCTTCCTGACCAGCCGGTATGCGGTCGACCACGCGGAGATCCGCTACTGGGAAGAGGCCCGCGACCTGCACGACGCGGCCGCCGTCGCCCTGCGCCTGTGGGGCGAGCACCGGCAGACCGCCGGCCTGCCGCCCTGGGAGATCGTCGGCCTGGAGGTCATCGACCGTGCGACCTACCACCAGCGCATCGCCGAGGGGTACGGACCGCCGCCCGCGTCCCCGGTCGGCGTTCACCCGTTTTGACCCGTTCCACGAAGTGTCTCGCGCTGTGGAACGAACGATGAACCGAGCCGCCCGGCGCACTACCCTTCCCTCATGACCACGCTCTCTCCGTACGACTCCATGACCCCGGTCAACCAGGCCGCCTACCGCGCCAAGGCCGCAGCGGCGACCCTCGCGCCGCTGCCCCGGGCCGAGAAGGACGACGCGCTGCTCGCCATCGCCGACGCGCTCGAGGTCCGTACGAGCGAGATCGTCGAGGCCAACGCCAAGGACGTCGCCAAGGCCCGCGAGGCCGGCACCAGCGAGGGCATGATCGACCGGCTCACGCTCACCCCCGAGCGGATCCGGGCCATCGCCTCCGACGTACGCGACGTCGCCGCGCTGCCCGACCCGGTCGGCGAGGTCGTCCGCGGCTCCACGCTGCCCAACGGCATCGACCTGCGCCAGGTCCGCGTGCCGCTCGGCGTCGTCGGCATCATCTACGAGGGCCGGCCGAACGTGACCGTCGACGCCGCCGCCTTGTGCCTGAAGTCCGGCAACGCGGTCCTGCTGCGCGGTTCCTCCTCGGCGTACCAGTCGAACACCGCCCTGGTGCGCGTCCTGCGCGACGCCGTGGGCGGGGCCGGGCTGCCCGCCGATGCCATCCAGCTCGTCCCCGGGGAGAGCCGTGACAGCGTGCGCGAGCTGATGCGCGCCCGCGGCCTGGTCGACGTGCTCATCCCGCGCGGCGGCGCCTCCCTGATCAACACGGTCGTCCAGGAGTCCGTCGTCCCGGTCATCGAGACCGGCACCGGCAACTGCCACGTCTACGTCGACGCGCAGGCCGACCTCGACATGGCCGTCGAGATCCTGATCAACTCCAAGGCCCAGCGGGTCGGCGTCTGCAACGCCGCCGAGACCCTCCTGGTCCACCAGGACATCGCCGCCGAGTTCCTGCCCCGCGCCCTGACCGCCCTCGCGGAGGCCGGGGTCACCGTGCACGCCGACGAGCGCGTGCAGGCCCACGCCAAGGACTCCAAGGCCACCGTGGTCGAGGCGACGGCCGAGGACTGGGAGACCGAGTACCTGTCGTACGACATCGCCGCCGCGGTCGTGGACTCGCTGGACAAGGCCGTCGAGCACATCCGGCTGTGGACCTCCGGCCACACCGAGGCCATCGTGACGACCTCCCAGCAGGCCGCCCGCCGTTTCACCCAACTGGTCGACTCGACCACGGTCGCCGTCAACGCCTCCACCCGCTTCACCGACGGCGGCCAGTTCGGCTTCGGCGCCGAGATCGGCATCTCCACGCAGAAGCTGCACTCCCGCGGCCCCATGGGCCTGCCGGAGCTGACCAGCACGAAGTACATCGTCACCGGGGACGGGCACATCCGGCGCTGACCACGTTCGGCGTAGGGCGGTATGCGAGCCGGCGCATGGATGGGCCGGCCGTGCGGAGCGGCGCCTCGGCGCGTGACGGGGGTGAACCGGGCGGGCGTGCGCCCTCACGGACCCCGAGGGAGCCGTCTCGACCGGTGGATGAATTTCCATACCGTCTGCCCAAAATGACCCCCCAGGTCTACTCTGGATACGTGCCGGAGGACGTGGGGGGCACGCCGTTTCCGGACGGCCGGGAGCCCGACGACGACCACGACCGCGGGGTGTCGGACGAAGAGTTCGCCTCCGTGGTCTTCGACGAGGCCTTCGTACGCGCGGCCGTGGTGCACGAGCCGACCGCGGTGGAGCGCCTCCTGGCCGCAGCCCGGGCGAGAGCCGAGGCCTCCGAGGCGGAGGCGCGCCGCACCCACACCAGAGGCGAGCGGTTCGACGACGGATACGGTTCGGACGGCCGCGGCGGGTTCGGCCGTGATCCCGAGCTCGACGACCCCGACCTCATGGAGGACCACTACGGCGGCGCGGGGCCGTACTCCAAACAGGTCCGATGGCACCGCCCCGTCGCCTGGATGCTCGCCCTCGTGATGGGCATCGGCATGGTCGCCCTGGCCTTCACGGCGGTCTACCGGGGAGCGTCCTCCAACCGCGACGAACCCGCGCCACCGCCCGCCTCGACCGGACGGGAACAGGGCAGCGCAGCCTCCCCCTCGGCTTCAGCCGACTACTCCCAGCCGGCCGTCTCGGTGATCCCCCGCAGCCCCTGACCGGAACCCGCCCATTTTGGTGAGAACCTGTCAGAACTTGTGGCGCAGCGGGGCGTTTACCCGAGCTTCCGGCGACCTACCCTGAAGATATGGGCGGGCCTGAAGACCCACCTGAGGGGACTCCCGAGGGCGGCCCCGGAGGTGGCGAGGACGAGTATCGATCCGTCGTCTTCGACGAGTCGTTCGTCCGTGCTGCCCGCCTCCAGGAGTTCTCCGCGCAGGAGCGCATCACCGACCACGCGCCCGCCGTGCGACGCCGGCCGCCCATGCGCCGGGGCCTGTCCCGGCAGGCCCTCGTCCTGGTCCTGCTGATCGCCGTCGCCTTCGGCACCGCGATCTACATGGGCGTACGGCACCCCTACCAGACCCCTGCCGCCCGGGAGCCCGTCGAGCCCCTGCGGATGACCGTCATCCCGCTCGCACCCGAGGGCAAGGTGCCCGGCACGGCCGACCTGGAGTCCCTGTACGAGCACAGCCCCGCCGCACAGTTCAGGACCGGCGCGGAGGGCGTGCCGCTGCCCGCCTCGCGGCGCACCGCGCACTTCTCGGACAGCCAGGTCGTGAGCGCCCTGACCACCGCCAAGGACTACGTCGTCCGGTCGGCCCTCGACCCGGAGGTGCTCACGGGCGGTGAGGTCCGCGCCGTCCGCGTGCTGCTCGACCCCGACCAGCTGGAACAGTTCGACCAGAGCTTCGCCCGGCCCACCGCGGACGGACGCCACGCGCCCACCGGCTGGCTCGTGCGCTTCGACCCGTCGCGCGCCGAGCTCGCCGACCGCAAGGTCCGGGTCCAGGGCACGCTGCAGGCCGCCGAGGCCGACTCGTCCACCCTTGAAGTCACCGCCGACCACACGTCCGTGTACGCGCTGCGGCCGGCCGGGGCCGGAGGCGACGACGAGGTCTCCCTGTTCACCCTCCGGCGCGAGCTGCACTTCCGCTTCGACCGTGACGACCTGCGGCTGCACCAGGCCCAGCTCGTCGTCTCCTATGTCCAGGCCGGCCCGCTCTCCTGCGCGGAGGACTCCACGAACCACCTCCGGCCCCTCCTCGCCGGCCAGATGGCCAAGGAGGGCGGCCCCGCCGGCACCGATCCCTACGCCACGGGCAGCGCGACGGCCCTGTGCGGCTCCCTGGCGACGAGCGCGCAGCCGAAGGTGTGAGACAGGCGCGAGGCGAGCCCGGACCCCAGGAAGCCGTGCCCGCGCGGTCCTAGCTCCCGTCGCGCGGTGGCCGGTCGTCCCCCGAGGAGTCCGGCGAGTCCGGCTCCGGCCCCTGGGGCGGCTTCGGGGACGGGCTGGTGAAGCCGCCGAAGCCGCGGCGGACCCGCTCGCCCAGGTCACCGGCGCCGCCCGCGAGGTCGGTGACCAGCTTCATCAGCGGGTCCTTGGAGCTCTTCACATGGGTGCCGTAGTGGTTCGCCGACTCCCGCCAGGAGTCCCGGACCGAGGTGTCCTTGTCCGCGTCGCGCCGCGGGTAGTGGCCGTCCATGATCCGCTGGTAGTCCCGCGACTCGGCCCACTTCTTCAGCTCGGCCGCCCGCACGGTGGTGAAGGGGTGGGAGCGGGGCAGCACGTTCAGGATCTTCAGCACGGAGTCGCGCAGATCGCCCCCGGACTCGTACTCCTCGGCCTGGGCGAGGAACGCGTCCACGTTCATCTCGTGCAGGTGGTTGCCGCCCGCGATCTTCATCAGACCCCGCATGGAGGCCTGCAGATCCTGCCCGACCAGCAGACCCGCGCGGTCCGCGCTCAGCTCCGACTTGCGGAACCACTCCCGCAGCCCGGTCACGATCGCCATGATCGCCAGGTTGCCCAGGGGGATCCACGCGACCCGGACGGCGAGGCTGGTCAGGAACAGCAGGATGGTCCGGTAGACGGAGTGCCCGGACAGGGCGTGCCCCACCTCGTGCCCGACGACCGCCCGCATCTCCTCCTCGTCGAGCAGCTCGACCAGGCCGGTCGTCACGACGATGATCGGCTCGTCCAGGCCGATGCACATCGCGTTCGGCTGCGGGTCCTGGTTCACGTACATCGGCGGGACCTTCTCCAGGTCCAGGATGTAGCAGGCGTCCCGCAGCATCACGTTCAGATGAGCGAACTGCTGGTCCGAGACCCGTACGGAGTCGGACAGGAACAGCAGCCGCAGACTGCGCTCGGGCAGCAGACCGCTGAGCGCCTTGAACACCGTGTCGAACCCGCTCAGCTTGCGCAGCGCCACCAGGGCGGAGCGGTCGGCCGGGTGCTCGTACGTACGCGAGGAGATCCCGGGGAAGCGCCTGCGCTGCCTGCTCGGCACGTGCTCGTGCCCGTTGTGCTCGTCGCCGTCGGACATGTCTTCCCCCATGCGTCTGATGTGACCTTTGCGGCCCCTTGTGCGGCCTTTTGCTTCCCCGAGGCAGAGCCCAGCCTAGGCGGAGTTACGGTGGTCGGGCAGTACAGCGAAGGAGACCACCGCCATGGAGCACCACCCCGCAGCCGCCTGGCTCGCCGAGGCCGCGAGCGCCGCCGAGCGGCAAGGAGGGCCGGGGATGCTGCGGTACGTACTGCTCGTGATGATCGTGGGCTGTGTGCTGACCGCGTGGTTCCTGCTGCGTGGCTACAGACGGAAGGACGACTGAGACCACGCGAAGGTTCCCCGCCGGGCACCGGACCGGGCCGGCGCCGGCACGTGTGACCGCCCGCGGCACGAAACAGGCGGAGTCGGGGTGATCGCGGAACGGGCGCCCGCTTACGATGAGGCGACGTCTTTATCCCGCCCACACGCGATAGGTCCTGCCGAAGATGAGCTTCCACAGCACCGCTGCCCAGTTGGTCACCCTCGCCGCCGAGGGCGAGGAGCACGGCGGAAACCACGAGAGCCTCAACCCCTACCTCACCGGCGGCGGCGCGCTCTTCGTCCTGCTGCTCCTGCTGTGGATCACCACCCGCTTCAACCGCGACCGCTGAGACCGCCGGGGCATCCCGCCGCGGATGCCCGGGGGACCACGGGGGCGGCCGGAGCCCTCAGGCAGGGCCGGTAGGGTCTGCACGCATGGGAGAGCAGGACATGCCTACCGGTCCGGCGAACGAGACGCCGCACGACCCGGCACAGGACACGGCGAGCGGTACCGAGCGACACTCGGAGCCCCGCCGTGCCTCCGCGGTGGCCGGCGGGACCGACGGTCCCCGCCCGAGTCCGTCGCGGCCGGGCAAGCGCCGCCTCGGCGTCATGGGCGGCACCTTCGATCCGATCCACCACGGGCACCTGGTGGCGGCCAGCGAGGTCGCCGCGGCGTTCCGCCTCGACGAGGTGGTCTTCGTCCCGACCGGCCAGCCCTGGCAGAAGAGTCACCGCAGCGTCTCGCCGGCCGAGGACCGCTACCTGATGACGGTCATCGCGACCGCCGAGAACCCGCAGTTCTCCGTCAGCCGCATCGACATCGACCGCGGCGGCCCCACCTACACCGTGGACACCCTGCGCGACCTGCGCGCCCTCAACCCGGACACGGACCTGTTCTTCATCACCGGCGCCGACGCGCTCGCCCAGATCCTCACCTGGCGGGACAGCGAGGAGCTGTTCTCCCTGGCGCACTTCGTCGGAGCCACCCGGCCGGGCCACCACCTGGACGACTCCGGGCTCCCCGAGGGCGGTGTCTCACTGGTGGAGGTTCCCGCCCTGGCCATCTCCTCCACCGACTGCCGTGCGAGAGTCGCCAAGGGCGATCCCATCTGGTACCTGGTGCCGGACGGAGTCGTGCGCTATATCGACAAGCGCGAGTTGTACCGCGGCGAGTGAGCCGAGAGGGGCACCGGTGAACGACCGATACGACGCGGGGGCCGCGGACCACGGCGCCGACCAGTACGAGCTCGTCGGCTACGACGAGTACGGCCAGCCTGTCTACCGGCAGGTCCGCCCCCAGCAGGCCCAGCAGCAGACGTACGACCCGTACGCCCAGCAGTCCCAGCAGTATGAACAGGGCTATGGCTACGACCCGTACGCGCAGCAGGGCCGGCAGCTGTCTCTTATACACAGCTGACGCTGCCGACGAACCCTAGGGTGTAGATTTCGGTG
>NZ_POUC01000529.1 GCF_002891435.1 Streptomyces cahuitamycinicus | reverse complement strand
GCACGATCCCCGACCCCACCTCGTTCGACACGGCGACCACGGTGCGCCGGGTGACCCGCACCGCTTCCGTGAGCTCCCGCACCCGCTCCCGGAGCACCTTCTCCCCCCGCTCCGCCCACACCGCGTCGTCCCACGCCCCGGCGGCGTCCATCGCGTCGGTCAGCCACAGCGACAGACAGTCGATGAGCAGGGGCGGCCCCTCCGCCTCCAGCAACGGCACCAGGTCGCAGGTCTCGACCGTCTGCCACGACCCCGGCCGCCGCTCCCGGTGGGCCGAGACCCGCGAGGACCACTCCGTGTCCCCGTTGCGCGACCCGCCCGTGGCCACGTACAGCACGTCCGGAAAGGCCTCCAGCCTCCGCTCGGCCTCCACCGACTTGCCCGACCGCGCCCCGCCCAGCACCAGCGTCCGCCGCGGCACGTCCGGCACGTCCTCGTACGCCCCGACCACCAGCGTCACCCCGTCCGGCACGGCCCGGGCACCGGCCGCCGCGAGCCGCCGCCCGAGCTCCGGGCCGGGCGGCACGTCGTGGTCCAGGTGGACCGCGACCACGTCCGTCGTCGGCCCGATCGCCCCCACCGCCCGCAGCTTCGCCAGCGCGTCCGGCCGCCCCACGACGTCCGCCAGGACCATGTCGTACGACTCGGACGGCGCCTCCAGGCCCGCCGGCGCCCCGCCCGGCGGCAGATACAGCAGCCGCTGCCCCTCCGGCCCGGTCACCGCGTAGCCAGTGCCCGGCGCGTCCAGCGCCACCGCCCGCACCCGGTGCCCCGTCAGCAGCGTCAACTCCCGCCCGTCCGGCACCCGTCCGGGCTGCGGCAGCCCCGCGGGCACCTCGACCGCGGGCCCGTCGTGCGGATGCGACAGCAGCACCTGCCGGACGCCGGTCAGGGAACGGCCCGCCCGCGCCGCCGCGAACGCCGCGCCCGGCGTCAGGTCGAGCAGCAGCGCCCCGTCCAGGAGCAGCGCGGTCGCCGCCCGCGCGTCGGGACCCAGGGCGGCCGCGCAGGCCGCGCAGGGACAGTCGGGGCGGGGGAGGCCCGCGGGGGCGCCGGTGCCGAGCAGAGTGAGTTCCACGTCCCGATTCTCACCCGTGGCAATGCGTCACGCGTGACGGAGACGCCCCATAGGGGCGCGGGCCCTGTCGATGTGCGGTTCCGCCGCGCGGGCGCGAGCGACCCCCGACGACCCGCACCCAACGATGACCCGCACCCCCGCAAGCCCTATGACGCCCCACCCAGCGGAGCGCATAGGCTCTGGACGGGAGCCGGACCAAGATCCGGCTTTTCGCTGTGCAGTGTGCTCACACACATGGGAGGCGTACATGGCGGCATGGACGTGGCGGTTCGAGAAGACCGACGGGACGGAGGTCCAGCCCGCGGTGCCGCCGGAGGAGTTCCCCACTCAGGGGGACGCCGAGTCCTGGATCGGGGAGCACTGGAAGGCCCTGCAGGAGGGCGGTGCCGATCAGGTGCGACTGTTCGAGGACGCCACGGAGATCTACGGGCCGATGAGTCTGCACGCGGCCGAGGCGTGAGCCCGGCGGGGGCGTGACCCGGGTAGGGGCGGGGGCCGACGGCCCCCGCCCCTCCTCCGTATGTCAGCCGCGCACGCCGCACAGATGCAGCAGCGCCGCCACCCCGCGGTACGGATCAGTCCGCCCTGCCTTCTCCTCCACCGCGAGCAGCGTCTCCACGTCGGCCGGAACCTCCGCGCCGTCCGCCGCCGTGTCGGTGAACACCCGCACCCCGTACCAGGCGTGCAGCGGCGCCCCGATCCCCGCGAGCGTCGACGTCAGGTCCTTCAGCCGGTCGGCCCGCACGTCCAGGCCCAGGCGGTTGCGGTAGGCGGTCGTGTCGAAGGCCGCCAGGGCGCCGGACCAGTCTCCGGACAGGCCCGGCCGGATCGCGAGCGCGTCCCCGTTGCGCACGAGCAGCGACAGCAGTCCGCCGTGCGCCAGCATCCGGGCGAGGCCCGCCAGCAGCGGGTCGGGCTCCTCGACGTACATCAGGACGCCGTGGCAGAGCACCACGTCGAAACTGCCCGGCAGGAAGTGCACACCGGTGTCCCGGCCGTCGCCCTCGATGATCCGCATCCGCTCCCGGATGCCCTCCGGTTCCCCGGCGAGGGACTCCCGGGCCGCGGCGACCATCGTCGCGTCCTGCTCCAGACCGGTCACCTGGTGCCCGGCCCGGGCCAGCCGCAGCGCCTGCGTACCCTGGCCCATCCCCACGTCGAGCACCCGCAGGCGTTTGCCGACCGGGAACCGGCCGACTATCTGCTCGTCCAGCTGGCGCGCCACCAGCTCCTGCCGGACGACATCGCGCAGCCCGCCCAGCCTGTCCAGCCAGGTATCCGCCGCGCCCTTGGAGAACGGCGTCGTGGTCAGGGCCGCTCTCCGCGCTTGACCTGCGGCTTCGGCAGCCGGAGCCGGCGCATCTGGAGCGAGCGCATCAGGGCGTAGGCGACGGCGCCGCGCTTGTTCTCACCCGCGAAACGCTCGGCCAGCTGCTTCTTCAGACGGAAGCCCGTGACGAACGAGTCGAGCACGATCAGCACGATCACCACGAGCCACAGCAGCAGCGCGACGTTCTGCAGCGCCGCCACCCGCACCATGCTCAGCACTAGGATGACCACGGCCATCGGCAGGAAGAACTCCGCGATGTTGAACCGCGAGTCGATGAAGTCACGCGCGAACTTGCGGACCGGCCCCTTGTCACGGGCGGGCAGGTAACGCTCGTCGCCGCTGGCCAGCGCCTGACGCTGGCGCTCCATCGCGGTACGGCGCTCCGCGCGCTGTCGCTTGGCGGCCTCCTTGCGCGTCGTCGACGTGTTGGCCACGCTGCGGCGCTGCGACTGGGCCGCACTGCGCTTGGGCGTGGGGCGGCCCTTGGGGGCCTCGGGGTGACGGGGCTGACTGGAGTCGGTCACCGGCGCCTTGTCGGCGTCCTGGGCCTTCTCATCCTTCGCACGGCTACGGAACACAAAACCCAAGGGTAAGGGCTTTTGGGCATGGACCCCAGCCTCGTGGGGAACGATCCGGCAACACCAGTCGTCAGTAAGGGGACAGAGGGGACGTTGCGTACGCCTCCGGATGTTTCCCGGGGTGTACGGCTCCGGTAACCCCGGGGACCACCTACTCCCTACGCCGGAGCGGGAGCGCACGCAGTCGTCCTTGGGGATGAGCGCATCCGTCCCCGAACAGTGCGGTAATGGATGCAGGGCCCGTACTGTGGGTTCTGTCGCAGGAGCAGCTGCCGGAGTCGGTCAGAAGGGGGCGCGCGAAGCCCATGAGCGGTGTCATGAAGCGTATGGGGATGATCTTCCGCGCGAAGGCGAACAAGGCCCTTGACCGGGCCGAGGACCCGCGCGAGACCCTCGATTACTCGTACCAGAAACAGCTGGAGCTGTTGCAGAAGGTCCGCCGCGGCGTCGCCGACGTGGCGACCAGCCGCAAGCGCCTGGAACTCCAGCTGAACCAGTTGCAGTCGCAGTCGGGCAAGCTGGAGGACCAGGGCCGCAAGGCGCTCGCGCTGGGCCGTGAGGACCTGGCCCGCGAAGCGCTCTCCCGCCGGGCCGCGCTCCAGCAGCAGGTGACCGACCTGGAGACCCAGCACGCGACGCTCCAGGGCGAGGAGGAGAAGCTCACCCTCGCGGCCCAGCGGCTCCAGGCCAAGGTCGACGCCTTCCGTACGAAGAAGGAGACGATCAAGGCGACGTACACGGCGGCCCAGGCGCAGACCCGGATCGGCGAGGCCTTCTCCGGCATCTCCGAGGAGATGGGCGACGTCGGCCTGGCGATCCAGCGCGCCGAGGACAAGACGGCTCAGCTCCAGGCCCGCGCCGGCGCGATCGACGAGCTGCTGGCCTCCGGCGCCCTCGACGACCAGTCCGGCATGCACAAGGACGACATCCAGGCCGAGCTGGACCGGCTCTCCGGTGGTACGGATGTAGAGCTGGAACTGCAGCGCATGAAGGCCGAACTGGCCGGCCCGAGCAGCGGGCAGCAGGCCCTCGAAGGCGGCACGGACGGGCAGCAGTCCCAGCAGCAGCCGCAGGACACCCCGCGCTTCGACAAGCAGTAGGGGGCCACGCCTAGGAGGGCGACATGATCGTACGGATCATGGGGGAGGGCCAGGTGAGCCTGGCCGACGGCCACCTCGCCGAGCTGAACAAGCTGGACGACGAACTTTTGGCAGAGATCGAGAACGGCGACGGCCCCGGCTTCCGCCGCACCCTCCAGGCCCTCCTGACGCGGGTCCGCGACCTCGGCGACCCCCTCCCGGACGACTCCCTGGAGCCGTCGGAACTGATCCTGCCGTCTCCCGACGCGACCTTGGAGGAGGTCCGGGAGCTCCTCAGCGACGACGGCTTGATCCCGGGCTGACCCAGCTTCGGGCAGTCGTGCCTCCCAGTGCCTCACGAGCCTGGGAGGTACCCCCAGGCGGCACGGGTGGGCGCTGGGGGTGCCCCCTGCTCGGAGAGCTCGAGGGAGGCACGGGGAGGCACCCCGACCGCCGAGTCCCGCGCCCACCCGGCCTCAGCCCTCACGTCGAGCACGTCACACCCGGCTCCGATAGCCGAGCACCTCACACCCGGCTCCCATAGCCGAGCACTTCACACCCGGCCCCCATACC
>NZ_POUC01000528.1 GCF_002891435.1 Streptomyces cahuitamycinicus | reverse complement strand
ACCCCGCACCCCTTGCCAAACGGATAGTTCCGCCCCACGATGAGGCAACTCGTTTGGCCTGAAACGACCCTTCCTCCCCTCTGGCAGGTGATCCGAGTGGACAGTCAGACGGTCTCCCGGCACGCGGCGAAACCGGACGCGCCCACCGCAGGCACGCTCAAGCCCAACGCCCTCGGCGTCCTGGGCATCCTCTTCTTCGTCCTGTCCGCCCAGGCCCCGCTGACCGGCATCGCCGGCGCGGCCCCCATCGCCGTGGCCCTCGGCAACGGCCCCGGCGTGCCCGCCGCCTATCTGGTGGCGGGCCTGGTGATCCTGCTGTTCTCGGTGGGCTTCGTCGCCATGGGCCGCCACGTGGTGGACGCGGGCGCCTTCTACACGTACATCGGCAAGGGTCTCGGCCGCACCACCGGCATCGGCAGCGCGGGCCTCGCGCTCTTCGCCTACTGCACCATCCAGGCCGCCATGTACGGCCTCTACGGCGCCATCGTCAGCGGCCTGGTCGCGAGCCACACCGGCCTCGACCTGCCGTGGTGGGTCTGGACGCTGGCCACCATGGTCCTCGTTCAGGCGCTCGGGGCGGCCGGTGTCGAGATGGGCGCCAAGGTGCTCGCCGTGTTCGTGCTCGCGGAGTTCAGCATCCTGTCGGTCTTCGCCCTGGTCACCCTCTTCAAGGGCGGCGGACCCGAGGGGCTCGGCCTCGCCGACAGCTTCTCCCCGTCCGCGGCCCTGGACGGCGCCCCGGGCGTGGCCGTGATGTTCGCCGTGGCCTCCATGTTCGGCTTCGAGGCCACCGCCATCTACGGCGAGGAGGCCCGCGAGCCCAGGAAGACCGTGCCGCGGGCCACCTACCTCGCGGTCGCCGTGGTCACCGGCTTCTTCGCCCTGGTCTCCTGGATGCTCATCTCCTCCTACGGCGCCTCCAAGGCCACCGCGGCCGCGGGTGAGGCGCTGGAGAGCGGCGACGGGGCCGGGTTCGTCTTCGCGCCGATCGCGGCGGACTTCGGCGGCTGGGTGGGCGACGTGCTGCCGGTCCTGCTCGCCACGTCCCTCTTCGCCGGCATCCTCACCTTCCACAACTCCGCCAACCGCTACCTGTTCTCCCTCGGTCGCGACCGGCTGCTGCCGCTGCGGCTGTGCCGGCTCAACCGGCGCCACGCGCCCTGGACCGCCGGGTGCGTCCAGACGGCGCTCGCCGTCCTCCTGGTGGTGCCCTTCGCGCTGGCCGGCAAGGACCCGGTGCTGACGCTGTTCTCCTGGTTCAGCGGCGTCGCCGTCCTGGCGATGATGCTGCTGTACCTGCTGACCTCGGTGTCCGTCGTCGTCTTCTTCCGCCGTGCCCGTCTCGACACCCGCTTGTGGAACACGCTGATCGCACCCGCCCTGGGCGCGCTCGGCATCGCGGGAGCGATCTGGCTCATCCTGGCCAACTTCACCACCCTCATCGGCGGCGAGCGCACCACCGCCCTGTGGCTCACGCTGTCCGTCCCGGTCGTCATGGCACTGGGCCTGGCCGCCGCACGGGTGCGGGGCAGGACCGCCGAACGCTGACCCTCGAGCGCTGTCGTCCACGGACAGCCCCGCACACATCGTTTGACATCAAAGGAGGACCATTCATGCCGGCCGTCCCCCACGACGAGTGGCTGCGCCGTGCCGAGGCGTTCCAGCTCTCCGGTGCCCATCACATCGACGGCGCCGAGGAGACCGGGGGAGGGGCGACGTTCCCGGTCGTCTCCCCCCGGGACGGCCGGGTGCTCGCCGAGGTCGCGGACGGCGGCGCCGCCGAGGTCGACGCGGCCGTCGCCGCCGCCCGGCGGGCCTTCGACACCGGCCCCTGGCCCCGTCTGGCGCCCGCCGAGCGCGGCCGGGCCCTGCTCCGCCTCGCCGGCCTGCTCGAAGAGCGGCGCGAGGAACTCGCCCTCACGGTCAGCCTGGAGATGGGCAAACCGATCTCGGACGCGTACGGCATCGAGCTGCGGGCCGTCATCACCACGTTCCGCTGGTACGGCCAGCTCGCGGACAAGCTCACCGACGAATCGCCCCACACCGCCCCGGACGCCCTCGCCCTGGTCACCCGGGAACCCGCCGGAGTGGTCGGGGCGGTGGTCCCCTGGAACTTCCCGCTGACCCTGGCCGGCTGGAAGATCGCCCCGGCCCTCGCGGCCGGCTGTACGGTCGTCCTCAAGCCCTCGGAGAACTCCCCCCTCTCCGCCCTGCTCCTGGGGCGCCTCGCCACCGAGGCCGGCATCCCGCCCGGCGTCCTCAACGTGGTCACCGGCGACGGCCCCACGGCGGGCCGCGCCCTCGGCCTCCACCCGGACGTCGACGTCCTGGCGTTCACCGGCTCCACCGCCGTCGGCCGCCACTTCCTGCACTACGCCGCCGACTCCAACCTCAAGCGCGTCTGGCTCGAACTCGGCGGGAAGTCGCCCAACATCGTCCTGCCCGACGCCCCCGACCTGGAGAAGGCAGCCGCCACCGCCGCCTGGGGCATCTTCTTCAACCAGGGCGAGATGTGCACGGCCCCCTCCCGGCTCCTCGTGCACTCCTCGATCGCCGAGCGGGTCACCGAGGCCGTGGTCCGGCGGGCCCGCGAACTGAGGGTGGGCGACCCGCTCGACCCGGAGACGGAGATGGGCGCCCTCGCCGGCCGTGCGCATCTGGACCGCGTGACCGACCACATCCGCCACGGCGTGGACGAGGGCGCCCGGCTGCGCACCGGCGGCGACCGCTTCCTCGCCGAGACGGGTGGAACGTATCTGGAGCCGACCGTCTTCGACCGTGTGGACCCGGGCTCGCGCCTGGCGCGGGAGGAGATCTTCGGCCCCGTTCTGTCCGTGCTCGCCTTCGACGACCTCGATGAGGCGGTCCGGCTGGCCAACGCCACCGACTACGGCCTCGCCGCCGGCCTGTGGACCTCCGACCTGTCCACGGCCCACCGGGTCTCGCGCGCCTTGAGGGCCGGCACGGTCTGGGTCAACTGCTACGAGGAGGGCGACCTGACCGTGCCCTTCGGCGGGATGAAGCAGTCGGGCAACGGCCGCGACAAGTCCGCCCACGCGCTGGAGAAGTACACCGAGCTCAAGACCACCTGGATCCAGTTGTGACCCGGCCCCTGATAGCGATCCCCGCCCGCTTCTCGGCCACGGCCTCCGCGCTCCGGTACGCCGCCGAGGTCAACGCCCGCGCCCTGGTCGAGGCAGTCTGGCGGGCCGGCGGCGAACCGGCGGGCATCCACCCGGCCGACACCGGCACGGCCGCCCGGCTGGCCCGCTTCGACGGCGTCCTGCTCCCCGGGGGCGGGGACCTCGCCCCCTCCCGCTACGGCGCCACCGGCACCCATGACACCGTCTACGACGTCGACACCCTCCAGGACACCTTCGATCTCGACGTCGCCCGGCACGCCCTGGAGTCGGGGCTGCCCCTGCTCGCCGTCTGCCGCGGCCTCCAGGTCGTCAACGTCGCGCTCGGGGGCACCCTGGAGCAGGACATGGGCGGCCCGGAACGCGAACACCGGCACCTCGTGCACCCCGTCACCCTCGAACCCGGCTCGCTCGTCGCCCGGGCCGTCGGCGCCGAGAAGACCGACGCCTCCTGCTACCACCACCAGCGCGTCGACCGCCTGGGCACCGGTCTGCACGTCACGGCCCGGGCGGCCGACGGCACGGCCGAGGCCCTCGAACTCCCGGGCGCCGACGGCTGGTTCACGGCCGTCCAGTGGCACCCGGAGGACACCGCCCACGAGGACCCCGCCCAGCAGGGCCTGTTCGACGCGCTCGTGCGGGCCGCGACCCGGTGAGGCCGCGACGCGTCTCAGGCCCGGGGCCGCCGCCCGCTGCGCCGCGGGGCGGGCTCGGCGCCGCCCAGCAGGGACTGCCGCCGCTCCTCGCCGTGCTCCTCCACCTGGAGCACCACGCTGCGCAGCCCCTCGGCGAGGCGGCGGCACTCGGCGTCGCTGAGCCCGGCGGTGACGAAGGCCTCCTCCTCGTTGAACGCCGGGAAGACCCGCGCCATGAACTCCTCGCCCTCGGGAGTGAGGCGCAGCAGCACCAGGCGCCCGTCGCTGGGATGCCCGTCCCGCCGCAGCAGGCCCCGGGACTCCAGCGTGCGCACCACACCCGTCAGTGTGCCCTTGGAGATCCCCGCCTCCTCCGCCACGTGCCGGGTCTCCGGCTCGCCCCACACCCAGACCACCCACAGCACCACGAAGGCCGTCCAGGTCAGGTCCGAACCGCGCAGCACCGAGTTCTCCAGGTGCTGCCGCACCGCGGACGCGGCCCGGTAGATGTTCGCCACCGCCGCCATCTGCTCCCGGCGGATCGCGACGCCGCCGAGCTTCGCCGCGGCGAGCTTCTCGGCTTCGGTGATGGATCGGTGCCCCGGCACGGGCGGCTCCTTCGTCTGGTCGCGATCGCTTCGTCCGGTCGCGACGCGTCACATACGGGCGGCTCAGCTCCGCCGCCTCGTCGTTCGGACTCAAATTGTACGAAGTCGAAAGGGAAACCGGTCATGCCCAGCCCACCCCGCATGCTCCTCGTCCTCAGCGAGAACTGGACGCTCACCGGCGGCCGGGCCGATCTGCCCGCCGCGGTCCGCTGGGCCCGCGAGGCCGAGGACGCCGGCTTCGACGCGGTCATGGTCAGCGAGCACATCGTCCTCGGCCCCGACGCGGCGGCCGCCGGCGTCATGGGTAACCCC
>NZ_POUC01000527.1 GCF_002891435.1 Streptomyces cahuitamycinicus | reverse complement strand
GGGTGGGAGGCGCGTGGCCAGAAGGTGCCGACGTCCCACAGGATGCCGATGGTGCGGCGGGCCGAGGCGTCCTTGTAGGCCCGCCGCCCCCAGGTGACGAAGAGTATGAATCCGAGGCCGATCAGCCAGGACCCGAGGGCCTGGGCGGTCTCGGCAGCGCCGTGGACGACGGGGGAGGCGCCCTGCGCGGCCTCGGCCGGGGTCTCGTCGGTGGCCAGGGCGCCCACGAGGGCTCCGGCGCCGAGCAGCAGAGTGGCGCCGGAGGTGACGGCGACGATGCGGGGGCCCCGGTCGGTGAGCGAGGCCATGGCACGGGTGTAGGCGATGCGGCGGGTACGGGCGGGGTCCTCGGCCTCGTCCGGGTAGTCGAGTGCCACGGCGGCGCGCTCGGCGCTGGCGAGCTGCCAGGCGCGATGGGCCAGCCAGCCGATGAGCCCCAGCAGCACGACGAGCAGCGGCGGGATCACGGACGCCTGCCAGGTCAGCAGCACCGGCGGGCCCTCGATCGACGCCCCGGTGCCGTCCAGCCAGTCGGACACCCGCTGTGACACGCCGCCGGACATCACGCCGCCCAGCGCGCAGGCCAGCATCGCCACGGCCGGCCCGCCCAGGCCCCGCAGCACCGCCCGCCGGTCGGGGTCGGTGCGGTGCAGACCGTGGGCCACGACGCCGAGGACGATCACGAGCAGGCCCTGGACCAGGGCGATCCCGCCGAAGGTCGCATCACCCGGCAGCCGGCCTTCCGACGTCCACCCCGGGCGCTCCCACCCGGCGTACAGCAGGGCGAGGGCGAGCAGGACGAGCGCGACGAGCGGCAGGCGTCGTACGAAACGCTCGTCGAGTTTCCGGTCCAGCCGTCTCTCGCTGCGGCCGCGGCGGCACACCACCCACACCACGGCGACCGCGCAGGCCGCGAGGGCCGCCTCCAGGATCAGGCCCAGGACGTCGAGTACGGCGGGGCCGCCGGGGCGACGGTCGTGGCGGGCGGCGGCGCTGCCGACCGCTGCGGCGACCGTGATCAGGCCGGCGGCGGTGTGCGCGGCGCGCAGCCGGGCCACCAGCCGGCGCCCGTACCAGAACCCGGGCCGGCCGAGTGCGGTCGGGCCGCCGTCACCTTCGGGCTCGGCGGCACGTTCGATGGGCTGCTGGGACTCGTAGTCGCTCCACGTACGCCGGGACAGGTACCAGAGCAGAACGGTCAGGGCGGTGGGCACGACGGCGGCGAGGGCGAGCCTGCGGCCGGGGGCGCTCCACCAGCCGCCGTCCGAGACGCCGGGCGAGAGGAAGCCCAGCCAGGAATGGCGGTCGGCGCAGGCGGTGGTGCCCGCGCACTGCCAGGCCGCCAGGTCGAGGGCGACCTCGCAGGCGGCGGCGACGAGCAGGACGGTCAGCGTGAGCGCCGCGAGCCGGACCAGGAGGCCGTAGAGGCGTACGGTGCGGCGGCGGCCGTGTGCGGAGGGGCGCATCCAGTGGGCGAGGTTGACGACCATGAACGGCAGCAGCAACAGCCACAGGGCGCGGGTGCCGTTGCCGGAGGTGAGGTTGCACCAGACGTAGGCCTCGGGCACCGGTCCCTCGCGGCGGCGGTCGTCGGGGTTGTGCTCCGCGTCGACGTCGTCGGCGCGCCGGAAGACGGCAGCCGTGTCGTCGCCGGTGACGCGTACCGTCCGAGGATCGTTGAGCATCTCCTGCGGCGTGGTACCGCCCACGCCGTGGACCAGGAGTTCCAGGGCGGTTGTGGGTTCGCCCGGTCGCGTGGCGGGACCGTCGGGCCCGCCGGTCGACGCATGTTCTGGCGCACGTTCCACTGATTCGCACTCCCCCGTGACACGCCGTCGGCTCTGTCCGTGCGCGCACAAGGATCTCCACTTCCGTGGCGCCGCACACCTCCTGTCACGGAATCTCCCCGATCCGTGATGAACCGTTGTGACCGCCGGGCCCTCGGTGGCATGTGCGCGACGAGTGGGCGTGGTGGCGCCCGCTGCTCCGCGACATGCGAGGATGGGACGTCCTCGCACCGGAGCCCGGAAGAATGTCCTAGTCGGAGCCGGTGCGGGGGGTGTTCGGACGGCATTGAGGCGAAAGGACCGGAGCGTACGTGAGCGAGAATCAGAACCTCCTCGCGGAGCAGCGGCGATCCCTGATCCTCGACGAGGTTCGCCGCCGGGGCGGTGTCCGGGTCAACGAGCTGACCCGCAAGCTCGGCGTGTCGGACATGACGGTCCGCCGCGACCTCGACGCGCTCGCCCGCCAGGGTGTGCTGGAGAAGGTCCACGGCGGCGCGGTCCCGGTGGTCGAGGCGAGTACGCACGAACCGGGCTTCGAGGCCAAGTCCGGCCTGGAGCTGACCGCCAAGGAGGACATCGCACGCGCCGCGGCCAAGCTGGTCGCGCCGGGCGCGGCGATCGCCCTGTCGGGCGGTACGACGACCTTCGCGCTGGCGCACCAACTGCTGGACGTCCCGGATCTCACGGTGGTCACCAATTCGGTGCGGGTCGCCGACGTGTTCCACGCGGCGCAGCGCACCTCGGGTCCGCGGCAGGGTGCGGCCACGGTCGTGCTGACGGGCGGGGTGCGCACGCCCTCCGACTCGCTGGTGGGGCCGGTGGCGGACCAGGCGATCGCGGCGCTCCACTTCGACCTGCTGTTCCTCGGGGTGCACGGCATATCGGTCGAGGCCGGCCTGTCGACGCCGAACCTCGCGGAGGCCGAGACGAACCGGCGGCTCGTGCAGTCGGCCCGCCGCGTGGTCGTGGTCGCGGACCACACCAAGTGGGGCAAGGTGGGGCTGAGTTCGTTCGCCTCGCTGGAGCGGGTCGACACGCTCGTGACGGACGCCGGCCTGCCGGACGAGGCGCGCGGTGTCGTCGCGGAGCATCTGCGGCGGCTGGTGGTGGCCGGGGAGCCCGAGGACGGCGCAGACATCTGACGGGAGCTCGGCCAGGGTGGCGCATCCGCCCGCTCCCGTCCAGGAGGGCTCCGCCCATGCCTCGTCGACTGCGCCCGGTGGAACTCGACTTCGTGGCGACGGCTCGCGTTCGGCACGTCTTCGAGCGGGACATGGCCGCTCCGGTGGAGGCGGTCTACGGCGCACTGGAGGACGTGCCCGGCTGGGCCGCGTGGTTCGCACAGGTGTCGGCCGCCCGCCCGGTCGACGCGGGCGCGGGGCGGGACATCACCCTCACCGGTGGCATCCGGTTCCGGGAAACGGTCATCGCGGCGAAGGCACCGGAGGTGTACGCCTACCGCGTGGACGTCACCAATCTGCCGGGCGTGCGGGCGATAGCCGAGGAGTGGCGGCTCGCGCCGGCCGGCGGTGGCACCCGGGTGCGGTGGACCTTCGCCACCGACGGGACCGCCGCGTACCGGCTGGCCGTGAAGGTGGCGCGCGCGGGTCAGGCGCGCGCGTTCCGGGACGCCGTGCGGGCCCTGGACCGGCGGCTGAACACCTGAGGGCCCGCGGTCAGTCCGGCCAGACGCCCGTCCTCAGCAGCGAGTCGATCGCGGCCGTGTACGGCTGGATGTCCAGCCCCTGGGCGGCCAGCCAGGCGTCGGAGTAGTACTTGTCGAGATACCGGTCCCCCGGGTCGCACAGCAGGGTCACGACGCTGCCCTGCCGTCCCTCGGACACCATCTCCGCGATGATCTTCAGCGCGCTCCACAGGCCCGTGCCGGTGGAGCCGCCGGCCTTGCGGCCGATGGCGCGTTCCAGGGCGCGTACGGCGGCGACGCTGGCCGCGTCGGGCACCTTCATCATCCGGTCGATCGCGCCGGGCACGAAGCTCGGTTCCATGCGGGGCCGGCCGATGCCCTCGATGCGGGAGCCGCAGTCGCAGGTGACGTCCGGATCGCCGGTGGTCCAGCCCTCGAAGAAGCACGAGTTCTCGGGGTCGGCCACGCAGACGCGGGTGTCGTACTGCATGTAGTGGACGTAGCGCGCGAGGGTCGCGGAGGTGCCCCCGGTGCCCGCCGTGGCGACGATCCACGCCGGCTCGGGGAACCGCTCCAGGCGCAGCTGGCGGAAGATGGACTCGGCGATGTTGTTGTTCCCGCGCCAGTCCGTGGCCCGTTCGGCGTAGGTGAACTGGTCCATGTAGTGGCCGCCGGTCTCGGCCGCGAGGCGGGCGGACTCCTCGTACATGGTGCGGGGGTCGTCCACGAAGTGACACCGGCCGGAGTGGAATTCGATGAGGCGGATCTTCTCGGCGCTCGTCGTGCGGGGCATGACCGCGATGAAGGGCACGCCGATCAGCTTCGCGAAGTACGCCTCGGAGACGGCGGTCGAGCCGCTGGAGGCCTCGATGACGGGTCGGTCCGGCCGGATCCAGCCGTTGCACAGGCCGTACAGGAAGAGGGAGCGGGCGAGCCGGTGCTTGAGGCTGCCGGTGGGGTGGGTCGACTCGTCCTTCAGGTACAGGTCGATGCCCCACCGCTCCGGTAGGGGGAACTGCAGCAGGTGCGTGTCGGCCGAACGGTTGGCGTCCGCCTGGACTCTGCGGACGGCCTCTTTGAGCCACGCCCGGTAGGCGGCGTCGCTGTGGTCGACGTCGAGGGTCACGCCGGTCCGGGTCTGCTGGGGGGTACTCACGGGGGCTCCTAACGCTGTGCGCCGGCAAGGGGGGCGCACAGCCGACACCCCGATCATAAGCACCTTCCGCACGCCCCTCACCTGCATAAACGCATCTTTGAGCCCCCCAAAGCGCCCCCAGGGGCAGGGCCCGGGGCAAGGG
>NZ_POUC01000526.1 GCF_002891435.1 Streptomyces cahuitamycinicus | reverse complement strand
CGGTCGGGGAGGGCGGGCTGGATCATATGCGGACGGTAGGGCTCCGTCGGCAGGACGAACCGTTCCGTCGCCGGAGGCTTCCTACGATCGAGCTACGGTCGCACCCACGGTCACACCCCGGGCAGCCCCGCTCCCTCCATCAGCCCCGTCACCTCGGTCCCCGCCGGCGTCAGCAGGAACACGTTGCGGTCCACCCGGTGCATCCCGCTCGCCAGGCCGAAGACGACGCCCGTGCTGAAGTCGAGGACCCGCTTCGCGACCTCGCTCTCCGCGCCGGTGAGGTCGAGGAGGACGGGGACGCCCGCCATCAGCCGCTCGGCGACGTCACGGGCGTCGGCGAAGACGTTGACGCGCAGGACGACGAAACGGCGTCGGGTCTCCGTCTCGGCCTCGGGTATGGACCGGTGGCCGACGGAGGACGGCCAGGCGTCCCGGCCTCGCAGCGGCACGACCTGGGCGAGCCCTTCCCACTGTTCGTCGGTGACATCGTGGCTGTTCACCGGCATGCTCCGTCCTGGCTCGCACTCGCTGTCTGCATCGGGCAATTCTTGCGCAGAGTCACCCGTTCGGCCCAACAGCGACACGCTCCGCGACCTCAATGCACCTCACAACCGCCGGAAGGCGGCTGTGTGACGGGCGTAACTGCTCGTGATCAAGTGATGTGACACCTGCGTAACGGGACGTTCGTACCGTCGACGGCATGACCACGACCCCCCGGCCGCAGCAGGAGACGCAGCGGGTGCGCACCGTCTGCTCGTACTGCGGTGTGGGCTGCGGCCTCGTGCTGGATGTCGGGGCGGGTCCGGACGGGCGGCGCAAGGTCCTGAAGGCGTCGGGTGACAAGGCTCACCCCGCGAACGCGGGCCGGCTGTGCACCAAGGGCGCGACCACCGCCGACATGCTCGCCGCGCCCGGGCGGCTGACCGGGGCACTCATGCGGGGCGGCCGGGGCGAGGAGGCCCTCCCGGCACCCGTGGCCCACGCGATCGCCGAGACCGCCGCGCGGCTGCGGGCGATCGTCGACGAGCACGGGCCGGACGCGGTCGCCTTCTACGTCTCCGGGCAGATGAGCCTGGAGGCGCAGTACCTGGCGAACAAGCTGGCCAAGGGGTTCGTCGGGACGAACCGGATCGAGTCGAACTCACGGCTGTGCATGGCGAGCGCGGGCACCGGCTACAAGCTGTCGCTGGGTGCGGACGGGCCGCCCGGGTCGTACGAGGACTTCGACCGGGCGGATGCCTTCCTCGTCATCGGGTCGAACATGGCCGACTGCCATCCGATCCTGTTCCTGCGGATGATGGAGCGGGTCAAGGCGGGCGCCAAGTTGATCGTCGTCGACCCGAGGCGGACCGCGACCGCCGCGAAGGCCGACCTGTTCCTCCAGGTCAGGCCCGGTACCGACCTCGCGTTGCTGAACGGCCTGCTGCATCTGCTGCTGGAGAACGGGCACACGGACCCGGAGTTCGTCGCGGACCACACCGAGGGCTGGGAGGAACTGCCCGGGTTCCTCGCCGAGTACCACCCGGCCGCCGTCGCCGAGATCACCGGCCTCGACGAGGGCGGCCTGCGTGAGGCGGCCCGGATCATCGGCACGGCCGGGAAGCGGTGGATGAGCTGCTGGACCATGGGGCTCAACCAGTCCACCCACGGCACCTGGAACACCAACGCCCTGATCAATCTGCATCTGGCGACGGGAGCGATCTGCCGTCCGGGTGCCGGGCCGTTCTCCCTGACCGGGCAGCCCAACGCCATGGGCGGGCGCGAGATGGGCTACATGGGGCCGGGGCTGCCGGGGCAGCGGTCGGTGCTCGTCGCGCAGGAGCGGGCCTTCACCGAGGAGGTGTGGGAGCTGCCGCCCGGGACGCTGCGGGCCGACGGGGCCGGGCAGGGCACGGTCGACATGTTCCGGCGGATGGCCGGCGGGGAGATCAAGGCCTGCTGGATCGTCTGCACCAACCCGGTCGCCTCGGTCGCCAATCGCCGCACCGTCATCGAAGGTCTTGAGGCCGCCGAGTTCGTCGTCACCCAGGACGTGTTCGCGGACACCGAGACGAACGCGTACGCCGATGTCGTCCTGCCGGGTGCGATGTGGACCGAAGCCGAGGGCGTCTTCGTCAACAGCGAGCGCGGCCTCACCCTGACCCGGCCGGCCGCGGACCCGCCCGGGGAGGCGATGGCCGACTGGCGGATCATCGCGGAGGTGGCGTGCGCGATGGGCTACGAGAAGGGATTCTCCTACGACAGCGCCGAGCAGGTCTTCGAGGAGATCCGGCGGTTCTGGAACCCGAAGACCGGGTGGGACCTGCGCGGGGTGTCCTACGAGCGGCTGCGCGAGACGCCCGTGCAGTGGCCGGCCGCGCGGGAGGACGGGCCGGAGCGCAATCCGATCCGGTACGTGGACGACGGAGGGCTGCGTTTTCCGACCGCTTCCGGGCGGGCCGCCTTCTTCGCGCGGCCGCATCTGCCCGCCGCGGAGATGCCGGACGACGACTATCCGTTCGTGCTCAGCACCGGGCGGGTGCAGCACCAGTGGCACACGCTCACCAAGACCGGGAAGGTCGCCAAGCTCACCAAGCTGAACCCCGGGCCGTTCGTCGAGATGCACCCCGCGGACGCCTCGGCGCTCGGCGTCGCCGACGGCGATCTCGTGGAGGTCGCCTCGCGGCGCGGGCGGGCCGTGCTGCCGGCGGTGGTGACGGACCGGGTGCGGCCCGGGTGCTGCTTCGCGCCGTTCCACTGGAACGACCTGTTCGGCGAGTACCTCAGCATCAACGCGGTGACGAGCGACGCGGTGGATCCGCTGTCGTTCCAGCCGGAGTTCAAGGTGTGCGCGGTGTCGCTGGCGAAGGTGGCGGCACCCGCACCGGAGACGGCCCCGGCCCTGACGCCCACGGCCCTGACGCCCTCGGCCGTGACGCCGGGCGGCGCTAACCCCTTCGGCCTCGACCCCTCCCCTCCCCCGGTGCTCTCCGCGCAGGAGCGCCGGTACCTCACCGGCTTCCTCGCCGGGCTCGGCTCGGGCGCCCCCGGGGTGCCGGTGCTGCCGCCCGACGCGCCCTTCTCCCCCGAGCACGCGCTGTGGGTGAACGGGGTCCTCGCCGGCATGTACTCACGGACCGGGGCCGCCGTGCCGCAGGAGCGGTCCGGACGGGAGGTCGTCGTGCTCTGGGCCTCGCAGACCGGGAACGCGGAGGAGTTCGCCGGCGCCACCGCCGAACGGCTGACCTCGACGGGGCACCGTACGACCCTCGTCGGCATGGACGACGCCGATGTCGGGGCGCTCGCCCGCACCGCGGACCTGCTGTTCATCACCAGCACCTTCGGGGACGGCGACGCACCCGACAACGGTTCCGGCTTCTGGGACGCGCTGCGCGGCGAGCAGGCCCCTCGGCTGGACGGGGTGCGGTACGCCGTGCTGGCCTTCGGCGACTCCTCCTACGACGACTTCTGCGGGTACGGGCGGCGGCTGGACGCGCGCCTCGACGAGCTGGGCGGGGTGCGGCTGGCCCCGCGTACGGACTGCGAGCCGGACTTCGAGCCGTCCGCCGGGGAGTGGCTCGACCAGGTGCTGTCGGCGCTGGGCGAGAGGACTGCCGCGCCGGCCGGGAGGCCCGGGACGAGGTCCAAGCCCGTCACCACAGCCCGGCTGGTCGGCAACCGGCTGCTCAGCGGGGCGGGTGCGGGCAAGGAGGTCCGGCGGTTCACCTTCGACACGAGCGGGACGGACCTGGCGTACGAGGCCGGCGACGCGCTCGGTGTGCGGCCGGTCAACGCGCCCGCCCTCGTGGAGGAGTGGCTGGCGGTGACCGGGGTGGACGCCGGGTCGGCCGTGGTGGTCGACGGTGTCGGTGAGGTGCCGCTCGGAGAGGCCCTGCACCGGCATCTCGACATCACCCGGATCACCCCCGACCTGCTCCGCTTCGTCGCTGAACGCGCCCGGGACAAGCACGAGTTGCGCAGACTGCTGCGGCCGGACAACAAGGACGGGCTGGCCCGGTGGAGCTGGGGGCGGCAGGCCGTGGACGTGCTCGCCGAGTACGCGGTACGGGCGGGCGCCGAGGAGTGGGCCGGGGTGCTGCGCAGGCTCCAGCCACGGCTGTACTCCATATCGTCCAGTCCACTGGCCGATCCCCACCGGGTGTCGCTGACGGTGTCCGTGGTGCGGTACGAGAACCTGCGCGGCCGGGCGCGCGGCGGGGTCTGCTCGCCGTACCTCGCGGACGCCCGACCGGACACGGAGGTGCCGGTGTTCGTGCAGCGCTCACCGCACTTCCGGCCCCCGGCCGACGCGTCGACGCCGATGGTCATGGTCGGCCCGGGCACCGGAGTGGCGCCCTTCGTGGGCTTCCTCCAGGAGCGGCGGGCGCTCGGCCACCACGCCCCCAACTGGCTGTTCTTCGGTGAGCAGCACCGGGCGACGGACTTTTACTACGAGGACGAACTGACGGCGCTGCGCGACGAGGGCACCCTCACGCGGCTGGACACCGCCTTCTCCCGGGACCAGCGGAACAAGGTGTACGTGCAGGACCGGATGCGCGAGCACGGGCCGGAGCTGTGGCACTGGCTGCGTGACGGGGCCCGCTTCTACGTCTGCGGCGACGCCTCCCGGATGGCGAAGGACGTGGACCGGGCGCTGCGGGACATCGCGATGACGCACGGCGGACTGGGCGAGGCGGAGGCCGCCGCGCATTTGAAGCAACTCGCGGCGGACAAACGGTACGTGCGAGACGTGTACTGACCGGAGGGGCCGGAGG
>NZ_POUC01000525.1 GCF_002891435.1 Streptomyces cahuitamycinicus | reverse complement strand
GTGTATAAGAGACAGGGTCGGCGCCCGCCGCGCCGTTGCTGGTGCCGGCACCGCCCTTCGCACCGGTCGCGCCCTTGCCGCCACGCCCCTTCTCCGAGGCGTCCTGGCCGGACTCGCCACCGGCGGCGCCGGCCTGACCGTGGGCCATGTCGCCGCCCGCGCCGCCCCCACCGCCGGCGACGACCAGCGCCGAGCCGCCGCTGGTGCGGATGGCGCTGCTGTTGCCGCCGCGGTCGGCGCCGCTGCTGCCGCCCTTGCCGCCGAGGGCGTCACCGGCGTTCAGCCCCGCGACGGCGATGCTCAGCACCTCCCCGGGGCTGACCTTCACGGTGCCGGCGACGAAGCCGCCCGCACCGCCGCTCGCCATGGAGTTGCCGGCGCCGCCCTCTCCCCAGGCCCGTACATCCAGGCCCGTCACGCCGGACGGCACCTCGAACTCCTGCTTCGCCGTCGTCGGATCGAACAGCCGGCAGCCGGAGAAGCCCTCCGTCGGTGTGCACGCCTTCCCGGCGAGCGCCGCGCTGCCGGCGGCCGTCGCGGCCGGCGCACCCGTCAGGGCGGTGCCGGCGGTCAGCGCCACGAAGGTCAGGGCCGCGGCGCCGCGCCGGAGTCTGGCGCGGCGCGGCACGGCGGAACCGTGATGCATCAAGGAAACTCCCCAACTCGTCACAAGCTCCCCCCCAGGGAGCCACGAATTGCTCGATCAGAATCGAACACGACTAGTGGGACAGCTGATCAAACCTGAGACTCTTGGTCAACCGAGAATGGTTGATTCCGGACGCGGGGGCCTCGGGGCAGAGGGCACGGACCACATGCGCGGCGATGGCGTCGTCGATCGGGTGCGACTTCGGACGGCCGTTCTCGTCCAGCTCCTGGTACTTCATCAGGTTCTGGGCGAGGGCGAGCTGGCGCTTGCCGTCACGGCTGGACAGCGCGATCGTGCCGGCGCCGAACACCGCCCCGTCGTGGCCCCAGAAACGGCCGCAGCCGCGCAGGTCGAGGGCGTAGATGCCGAGGCCGTAGTCAATGCCGGAGACGGGGACGGTGCGCGTCATCTCGTCGAGGGACGTCTTGCCGACCAGCTTCCCGCCGAGCAGGGCGCGGTAGAAGCGGTTCAGGTCGTCGGTGGTGGAGACGACCGAACCCGCGGTGGACGCCCAGGACATGTCGTAGACGCTGAAGTCGCGGGGCGGGTCGAGCTGGCCGAACCACGACTCGTACATCCGCGGGTGCGGGCCCTTGATGTACGGGGTGCGCGGCAGGTACGTGTGGCGCAGCCCGGCCCGGTCGATGACGTGCCGGGTGAGGTAGGCGTCCGCCTTCTGGCCGGTGACCTTCTCCAGGAGCAGCCCGGCGATGACGTAATTGGTGTTGGAGTACGAGCCGGGCACCGCACCGGGGCGTCCGGTCGCGGGGGCCGCGAGGCCCATCCTGACCAGTTCCGCGGGGCGTATGGAGCGGAAGCGCTCCTCCTCCAGGCTGGCCGGGGAGTTCCGGGTGAGGGAGGGGAAGGCACCCGCGACGAAGTCGCCGATGCCGCTGGTGTGGTTGAGGAGCATGCGGACGGTGATCTCCCGGCCGCGCTCCCCGGGTATCAGTTCCGGGAGGTAGTCGCCGACGGGCGCGTCGAGCCGGATCCGGCCGCGCTCCACCTGCTGCATCACACCCACGGCGGTGAAGGTCTTGCTGATGCTTCCCACCCGCTGGCGCATGCCCGGCGTGACGGGCCGTCCGGTGGCCACGTCGGCCACACCCGAGGCGCCGGTCCACCGCTCGCCGCCGTCCCGGACGGACGAGAAGACGCCGTACATGCCCGCCTCGTGGACGGCGTCGAGCGAGTCGCGCAGGGCCGGCCCGTCCAGGGACGCGGCGTCCCGTGGCGCGGCGGGACCGGCCTGCGCGGGCGCGGTCAGTACGGCGGTGGTGGTCAGCAAGGTGGTGCCCAGGACGGTTCCGAGGAGCCGTGCGATGCGCAACTGCTTGTCCCTTCCCTGGTGTTCGAGTACGTCGGAATCCAAGTACGTCGTTGTCCGAGTGACTTCGATATCCGAGTACGTCGATGTACGACTGTGCCGGTTTTCGACTCGGTCGTGTTCGAACAGGTCGGGATCATCGTCTTGGGCGGCGGACGGTCCTTACATCCTTCCGAGGGATGATCGAAAACCGGCCGCCAATCCCTGAGTTACCGTCAGGCCGCTTGTGTGCCCGCCGTGATGCGCAGCGCCTCCACCAGCTCCCGGTACAGCGCGTCCGTCACGAGCAGTTCCGCATGGCCGCCCCGGGCGCGGACCCGGCCCGCCTCCATCACCACGATGGTGTCCGCGTCGATCACGGTCGACAGCCGGTGGGCGATGGTGACGACCGCGCCGGTCGCCGCGCGGGCGCGCACGCAGGTCTGCACGGCGGCCTCGGTCAGCCCGTCGAGCTGGGCCGTCGCCTCGTCCAGGAGCAGTACGTCCGGAGTGCGCAACAGGGCCCTGGCCAGGGCGATGCGCTGCCGCTCACCGCCGGAGACCGCCGCGCCGGACAGGGGGGTGTCGAGTCCCTCGTCCAGGGCGTCGACCTTCTCGGTCAGCCGCACCTCGTGCAGAACGCGCCGCAGTTCCGCGTCCGTCGCGCCGGGGCGGGCCAGCAGCAGGTTGTCGCGGATCGTCCCGGGCACGACCGGGGTGTCCTGCTCGACGTACGCCAGGCGCGAGCGGATCTCGTCGTGGGAGTGGTCTCGATACGGGCGGCCGTCCAGGAGCAGCTCGCCGCCGGTCGGCTCCAGGAAGCGCAGGACCAGGGAGAACAGGGTCGTCTTGCCCGCGCCCGACGGTCCGACGATCGCCGTGTGCCCGTGCCGGGGGATCACCAGGGAGACGCCGCGCACCGCCGGGTCGGCGCCCGGGCCGTAGGCCGCGGTCACGTCCCGCAGTTCCAGTACGGGGGTGTCGTCCTCGGCAACCGCCGCACGTCGCGGCGCGGGTCCGCGTACGTCGGCCTCGGTGTCCTCCGACTCCAGGGCGTCGATCTCCCGGATCCGCTCCGCTGCGGCGATCCCCGACTGGAGCGACGTGATGTTCTGGCTGAGTTCGCTGATCGGGTCCATCAGCCCGAACGCGTAAAGCAGGAACGCGATGAGGCTGGAGACCTCCAGGGCGCCCTCGGAGACCCGCCAGGCGCCCACGCCCAGGACGAGGATGATCGCGAGCTGGATGCCGGCGACCGCGATCGTCCAGGCCAGGGCCTCGCGGCGGACGGCGCGGACACCGTGCTCGGCGGAGGTGCGGGCGTCGGCCACGATGTGCTCGGCCGTGCGGTCCTCGGCCCGGCCGGCCTTCACCGTCCGGATCGCGCGCAGCGCTCCCTCCAGGTTCCCGCCGAGCCGGCCGAGGTGGTCCTGGGCGCGCTGCTGCGCGGTCGCGATCCCGGGCATCAGGACGGCGAACAGGACGCCGACCACCACCACGGCCGCCGCGACCGTCCCCAGCAGCACCAGGTCGAGGACGCCCATGAGGATCAGGGTCCCGACGAGCATGACCACGGCGTTGATCAGGCCGACCGGGGCGCCGGTGACGGCCTGGTGCAGCAGGACCGTGTCGGAGGTGACGCGGGTGACCAGCTCGCCGGGCGGGCGCCGGGTGACGGCCGGGACCGTGGCCCGCAGGAAGCGCCGCACCATCGACTCACGGGCCCCGAGCACCACGCGCTCACCCAGCGCGCCGAGCAGCGTCCACTGCCAGTACATGACGGCACTGCCGACGACCAGCAGGACGAGCAGGGCCAGGATCGGCCCGCGCAGCGAGTCCGACCCGCCGAGCGCGTCGAGCACACCCTTGGTGACCATCGGCGTGGCCAGTCCCATCCCGGAGCCCACCAGGGCGAGGACGAGGGCCAGGACCAGCGCGCCCCGGTGCGGCCGGGCGAACGACAAGAGGATCCGCAGCCGCGGGACGGACAGCTTGGGGGCCGTACTTTCCGGAACAGTCATGATGCCGAGTGGAGCATTGATGTTCCATAACGGTCAATCGATTTTCATCCCGGAAGGCGCGCTACCGTATGCGGCATGGGTGAGGAGCGGGCCGTGGCGGCCGAGAGCGGGACCCGGGCACGCACGCGGCGCGCCATCGTCGACGCCGCCGTCACCCTGCTGGCCGGCGACCCGACCGCGTCGCTCGGCGATGTCGCGACGGCGGCGGGTGTGGGGCGGACGACGGTCCACCGCTACTTCCCCGAGCGGTCCGACCTGCTCGCCGCGATCAGCTCGGACGTCCTGGACAAGGTCGAGGCGGCGACCGAGCGCGCCCGGCTCGACGACGGCCCGGCCGCCGAGGCGCTGGAGCGGCTCTGCCAGGAGTACTTCGAACTCGGCGACGGCCTCACTCTGATGTTCGACACGCCGCAGTTGGCGAACTGGTCCGACTGGGACGAGGAGACCCCCGCCGACCGGCACTTCCTGCACACGGTCCGGCGCGGTCACGCGGAGGGCAGCATCGATGCCGAACTCCACGAGGAGTGGGTCCGCAACCTGGTGTGGGCCCTGCTGTACACGGCCTGGGAGCACACCCGCACCACCGGCACTCCCAAGCACGCGGCTCTGACCCTGTGCCTGCACACCCTGCGCAAGGCCATCGCGCCCTAGGTGTGCTGTCCGGGAGCGGGAAGACCGGGCCCGGCTCCCGAGCGGCACACGCGGGGACGCGACGGCCGGACCCGGTCTTCCTCTGGGCGCAATCTGCCACCCACGGGCCCCACCCGCCTCCGGGGCGGGCCCGAACGGGGA
>NZ_POUC01000524.1 GCF_002891435.1 Streptomyces cahuitamycinicus | reverse complement strand
GGCCCGTCTCGGCAGGGCCCCTCTCGGCGCGAGCTCCCTGCGGCTCGAGGGCGGCGGGCGGGGCGGACTGCTCGGCCGGGGGCTGTACGGCGGCCTCGGGCTGGGGTGTTTTGCAGGACGCCTCGGCCAGGGTGACGGTGCCGTCGACCTCCGCGACGTTCAGCTTCAACGGGTCGACGGAGACCTTGAGTTCGAGGGCGGTGGCGGCGGCGTTGCGGGCCGTGGTCCGGGTGTTGTCGAGGTCCAGGCGCACTTCGCCGACGCCCGGCACCTTGACTTCCGCCGAGCCTTGACCGGTCAGGGCCACGCGCTTGCCGAGCACGGTCACGAAATCGGGCAGGGCGGTCGTGGCGACCGGGTTCTCGCCGACCTCGCAGGTGGCCTTGGCGGTCACCTGCTCGACCTCGATCAGCGACAGCAGCGGCAGGCCGGGGACGTTGAGGCGGGCATGGGCCAGGGTCGTGGCCCCCTCGGCCTTCGTGGCGGCGGTCGTGGCTCTCGCCTCGGCGACCTCCGCGCGCAGCACGCTGAAGGGCCGGCCGCCGTCAACCGCGTCGAGGGTGGCTGTCAGTGTCGTCTTCTCGGCGCTCTGCGGGGCCCGGACGTCATTGAGGGAGACGGCGAGGGGGACATTCACCGACTTGTTCAACAGGGAGACGTCCAGGTCGGTGCGCAGGACGACGGCGCTCGCGCGTCCGTGGTCGTCCGCGGCGTGGGCCGTGCTCACACCGGTCAGTGCCAGGGGTCCGGCGGCGAGTGCCGTGGCAGTCGCGATGGTCACCAGACGAAGTGCGGGCTTGCGGACGGAAAGGCTGTTCACGTTCAGGCTCCCAGGAAAACCGGCTCGGGTCCCGGTGAGAATCGCCCCACCGCGCCTGCGGCTTGAGCGATCTGACGCCGCTTCACTCCAACGTGGCGAGTGCACGGGCGTTTTCGAATTTCCCCGGCGCAGACGTTGCCCATCGCCGTCATGACTATCCGACCACACGCCCGTTCAGTACCACCCGCCGCGGCGACGCCAGCACCCGTACGTCGGCCCGCGGGTCCTCGTCGTAGACGACGAGGTCCGCCGGGGCGCCCTCGTCCAGGCCGGGGCGGCCGAGCCAGGAGCGGGCCGTCCAGGTGCCCGCGGCGAGGGCCTCGACGGGCGGGATGCCGGCGGTGACGAGTTCGCCGACCTCGGCCGCGGCCAGGCCGTGCGCGAGACTGCCGCCGGCGTCGGTGCCGACGAAGACGGGGATCCCGGCGGCGTAGGCGTCCCGCACGGTGTCGTAGCGGCGTTCGTGGAGCCTGCGCATATGGGCCGACCAGCGGGGGAACTTGCTTTCGCCGCCGTCCGCGAGCTGCGGGAACGTCGCGATGTTGACCAGGGTCGGGACGATGGCCACGCCACGTTCGGCGAACAGCGGGATGAGGTCCCCGGTCAGGCCCGTCGCGTGTTCGATGCAGTCGATGCCCGCCTCGACGAGGTCCTTCAGGGAGTCCTCCGCGAAGCAGTGCGCGGTCACCCGAGCGCCCAGGCGGTGGGCCTCGGCGATCGCCGCCTCGACGGCCTCGCGGGGCCAGCACGCCGAGAGGTCGCCGAGGTCGCGGTCGATCCAGTCGCCGACCAGCTTGACCCAGCCGTCGCCGCGCCGGGCCTCCTGGGCGACGTAGGCGACCAGGTCCTCCGGCTCGATCTCCCAGGCGTAGTTGCGGATGTAGCGGCGGGTGCGGGCGATGTGCCGCCCCGCGCGGATGATCTTCGGCAGGTCCTCGCGGTCGTCGATCCAGCGGGTGTCGGAGGGCGAGCCGGCGTCGCGGATGAGGAGGGTGCCCGCGTCCCGGTCGGTCAGGGCCTGCTTCTCCGCGACGTCCTCGGGCACCGGTCCGTGCCGGTCGAGTCCGACGTGGCAGTGCGCGTCGACGAGGCCGGGCAGGGCCCAGCCGACGACCGTGCGGACATCGCGGGCGCCGGCGGGGCGGTCGTAGGAGATGCGGCCGTCGACCATCCACAGCTCGTCCCGGACGTCCTCGGGCCCGACGAGCACCCGCCCCTTCACGTGCAGCACCGTGCGATCGCTCATGCACCGCACCTTAATGAGCCGCCCGCCCGGCCTCGAAGGGGGCCGGTGCCCGGGGGACGCGCCGCGCGGGGGCGCGAGGGCCGCCGGTTACCCTCGATGCGATCGAACCTGTGAGTGAAGAGAGCACTGCCGTGACGCATCCGTTTCTGGACCTGGCCCCGCTCGGCGCGGACCGCTTCGCCGCGATCGAGGACCGTGTGGCGCGGCTGCTGAGCACCGAGCAGGACGTCGTGATCATGCAGGGCGAGGCGCTGCTGCCGCTGGAGGGCGCGATCCGCGCCGCGGCCGGTCCGGGCACGACGGCGCTGAACGTCATCACGGGGCCGTACGGGCAGACCTTCGGCGACTGGCTGCGGGACTGCGGTGCCACGGTGATCGACCTGGCGGTGCCCTTCCACAGCGCGGTCACGGCCGGGGAGATCCGGCAGGCCTTCGCCGAGCACCCGCAGATCGACTTCGTGTCGCTGGTGCACGCGGAGGCGGCGACCGGCAACACCAACCCGGTCGCGGAGATCGGTGAGGTCGTGCGGGCCCACGGCGCCCTGTTCTACCTGGACGCCGTGGCGTCGATCGGGGCCGAGCCGGTGCTGCCGGACGCCTGGGGCGTGGACCTGTGCGTGATCGGCGCGCAGAAGGCGATGGGCGGCCCTGCCGGGGTTTCGGCGGTGTCGGTGAGCGAACGGGCCTGGGCCCGGATGGCCGCCAACCCGAAGGCTCCGCGCCGGTCGTACCTGTCGCTGCTCGACTGGAAGGAGCGGTGGATCGACGGCGGCCGCAGGGCGCTGCTGCACGCGCCCGCGCAGTTGGAGATGCTGGCGCTTCAGGCGTGCGTGGAGCGGATCGAGACGGTGGGACCGGAGGCCGTGATGGCCCGGCACGCGTCCGCCGCCGCGGCGACCCGGGCCGGTGCGGTCGCGCTCGGTGGCGGTCTGGAGCCGTACGTGTACGAGGCCCGGGACGCGGCGCCCGTCGCCACGACCCTGCGGGCACCGTCCGGACTGGTGGCGTCGGAGCTGGTCGGGCGGGCGCTGACGGCGGACCCGGGCGTGCCGCTGGCCGCGGGCGGAGGCACGCTGGCCAAGGAGATGATCCGGGTCAACCACTACGGCGCGGAGGCGACGCCGGGGGCCGTGCGTGCGAGTCTGGCGGCGCTGGGGGCGGCACTGTCCGAGGCGGGTCTGTCGGTCGACGTGGAGGGCGCGCTGCGCGCCGCCGAGGAGGCGTGGCGGTAGCCCCCGACTGAGAGGCTCCGCGGCACCGTTGACGCTCCTGTTGCTGTCAGTGCCCCGTGCCATGCTCGCCGTATGACTGCCGACACACCCGCTGAAGCGCCGGCCCTCCCCGACGGCCGTCCCGTCCCGCACCTCACCGGCGACGAGCGCGCCATGCTCGAAAGCTGGCTGGACTTCCACCGGGCCACGCTGGAGCTGAAATGCTCCGGTCTGGACGACGCGCAGGTGCGGATCGCGGCGGCCGAGCCGTCGTCGCTGACCCTGCTCGGGCTGGTGCAGCACCTCGCCGAGGTCGAGCGGAACTGGTTCCAGCGGGTGGCCGGCGGGGTGGCCGTGGCGCCCGTGTTCGAGGACGCGACCGGCTACTCGCTCGATCCGGCGCGCGGGCTCGCCGAGGCGCTCGGGATCTGGCGGCGGGAGATCGCTCGGGGGCGGGAGCTGTGCGCCGGGCTGCCGCTGGACCACATCGGGCGGGTCGCCGAGGGGCCGGTGCCCGGGATGGAGGTCAGCCTGCGGTGGGTGCTCATCCACATGATCGAGGAGTACGCGCGGCACAACGGTCACGCCGATCTCCTGCGGGAACGCATCGACGGAGTGACCGGGGCCTGAATTCCACGTGCTTTCTGCGATATCTCACATGTAAGCTGGCACACAATTAGCGAATTCTTCCAAGAACAGCTTCCCGTTTTCTTCTGCCCGCTTTTCCAGATCCTAAACGCGCAGATTTGAGGACACTCGGAGGGGAAATTCTGACGCCCACCGCGAGGCCCGCACAGCTGTGACGCGTTACACACTGTGACCATTTTGCCCGGTAATTACCGGGCAATATCGGGCATTCCACCGCCGCTGCGCAGGAACTCTCGCGCTCGCGCGATAACACAGGACGGGCCTCATATGTAACCCCTCTCGGCGATGCAATTTCGAATTTCGCTGGGTAAGTTCAATTCGCATGACTGCCGTACAAGCAGATCCGCAAATCGACCGCCCTACGGTGGCTGACGGAGCCGCACTCTGGCGGATGGCGAAGGACTCGAAGGTTCTCGACCTGAACTCGTCCTACAGCTATCTGCTGTGGTGCCGGGACTTCGCCGCCACCTCGGCCGTCGCCCGCGACGAGCAGGGCGAGCCGATGGGTTTCATCACCGGGTACGTGCGGCCGGACAGCCCGCGCACCCTGCTGGTCTGGCAGGTGGCGGTGGACGAGGCCCACCGCGGGCGCGGACTGGCCGCCGCGCTGCTCGACGGCCTCGTCGCGCGGACCGTGGCCGAGTGCGGGGTGACGACGGTGGAGACCACCATCACCCCGGGCAACACCGCCTCGGAGCGCCTGTTCACGTCGTTCGCCGAGCGCCACGGCGCCCGGCTGGAGCGCGAGGTGCTGTTCGACACGGGCCTGTTCCCCGACGGCCCGCACGACGCAGAGGTGCTGTACCGCATCGGCCCGCTGCCCCACTAAGACTTCCCGCC
>NZ_POUC01000523.1 GCF_002891435.1 Streptomyces cahuitamycinicus | reverse complement strand
GCTTGGGGGAGGCACCCCGCTGCGCCGGGCTGCGGAACCACCCGGCGGTTGTGGTACCGGCCCTGGCTACTTCAGCGCCCCCGCGGTAAGCCCCTGCACCACCTGCCGCTGGAAGATGATGTACGCCGCCAGCACCGGCAGCATCGCCATGACGAGGCCCGCGAAGAGACCCGACCAGTCGCCCTTGTAGCCCTGGCTGACGGCGAGCTGGACCAGGCCCTGCGTGAGGACCCGCTTGTCCGGGTCGGTGTTGAGGACCGTCGGCAGCATGTACTGGTTCCATTGGCCCAGGAAGTTGAAGATGCCCACGCTGATCAGGCCCGGCTTGGCCATGGGGAGCATGATCTGGAAGAACGTGCGGCTGTGCGAGGCCCCGTCCACGAACGCCGCCTCGGCGATCGACGTCGGCAGCGTGCGGAAGAACGCCGTCAGGAAGAACACCGTGAACGGCAGCGAGTAGGCGATGTAGACCAGGATCAGGCCGTGGATGGTGTTCAGCAGGCCCATGTTGTTCACGACGTAGAACAGCGGGACCAGCGCGAGCATGATCGGGAAGCTCATGCCGCCGATGAACAGGTAGTAGATGAAACGGTTGCCGGGGAAGTCGAAGCGGGCCAGGACGTAGGCCGCCATGGAGCCGAGGACCAGGGTGCCGACGAGTGAGCCGCCCACCACGAGGACCGTGTTGAGGAAGTAGTCGCTCATGTTGGCCTGGGTCCATGCCCGCGACCAGTTGTCGAAGTGCAGGGAGTCCGGGAGCGACCAGGGGGAGCTGAAGATCGAGCGGTCGTCCTTGAAGGACGTCATGACCGCCCACAGCAGCGGCAGGACCACCATGAACGCCCAGATGACCAGGACGCCGTGGGAGAAGACGTTGAGGACCGTGCCCTCCTTCTTCTCCTTCACGGGAGGCGGCGGCTCGATGTCCGTCTTGGTGATCGGGGCCCCGGACTCGGCCGGGAGCGGCGCGGGGGTTTCGGTCGTCTTCATGGGTCAGTACTCCAGCCGCTCGCGACGGCCCAGCCGCATCACCACGGCGGCGAAGGCCAGCGTGACGACGAGCAGGGCGACACCGATGGTGGTGGCGTAGGCGGCCTGCCCGTCACGGAACGCCTTCTGGTACACGTACAGGACCATGACGGTGGTCGAGTAGTCGGGACCGCCCGGCCCGGTCGTCATGATCTGCACGACCGCGAACGACTCGGCGCCCAGGGCGAGGATGCCCATGTAGACCCAGCCGGACTGCACCGTGTCCCAGAGGAGGGGCAGGGTGATCCGGAAGAACGTGGTGAAGCGGTTGGCACCGTCCAGCAGGGCCGCCTCGTACATGTCCGCGGGGATGGATGCCATGCCTGCGGAGAACAGGACCACGAAGAAGCCCACCGTGGACCAGACGAGGACCGCCATCACCGCCCAGAGGGCCAGGTCGGGATCGCCCAGCCACAGGGGCTGGACGTCGTCCAGGCCGATGCCGCGCAGCAGCGAGTTGATCGCGCCGCTGTCCGGGTTGTACGCGAACGCGAACAACAGCGCGACGATGGCGATCGAGAGGACCTGCGGGAAGAAGTAGACGATCTTGTAGAAGGAGGAGCCGCGGACGCCGGTGATGACCGGGCCGTTCTTTCTCTTTCTGCCGCCCACATTGATCATGAAGGCGAAGAACAGCGCGAGGCCGATCGTCACCACCGGCAGCAGGAGGGCGAACAGCAGGCTGTGCTGCAACGACTTCCAGAAGATGTCGTCGTCGAGCATCCGGCTGTAGTTGTCGAAACCGACCATCGTGAATTCGGGGCTCAGGCCGGTCCAGTCCGTGAACGAGTAATAGATGGACTGGATGAACGGCCAGACCACGAATAGCGCGTACAGGCCGAGGGGCAACGCCAGGAAGCCCACGATGAACCGGTACTTGCCGTGCTGCATCGCCACTCCGGTGCCGTGTGCGGAATTTGGGTTTTCCGGTGCCGTTACTGGTGCTTGTAGTGCTTGATGGAGTCGTCCTTGGCGGTCTCGTCGGCGAAGGCCTGGATCTTCTTGATGGCCTCGGCCGGAGTCAGGCGGCCTGCCATCATCTCGCCCAGGCCGGAGACGCCGATCTTCTCCTTCTGCAACTGCACGTACCAGTCCTGGAGACGGGGATTCACCACGTTCTCGCCGGCCTTGTCCAGCGCCGCGACGCCGGATTTCAGACCAGGGGTGAGGGTGATTCCGTCGGTGCCGCCGTTGTACGCGGTCAGCGACTTCACCTTGCCGGTGAAGTTCTTCGAGGATGCCTCGCTGAGCATGATGCGCAGCTGCTCCATGCCGCCGGCGGCGTTCTTGGCCTTGGCCGGGACGATGAAGGGCTCGCCGCCGGATGCCCAGATGGTGCCGAAGGGCATCTTGTCGGAGGAGTCGAGGCCGGTGGGCGCGGAGACGGCCAGATCGAAGTCCTCGGGGATGACGTTGGCCGACTCGTTCTCCACCCAGGAGCCGTTCGGGATGAACAGTGCCTTGCCCTCGGCCCAGGCGGTCTGCGACTGGATGTGGTCCAGACCCGGGGTGCCCTTGAGGACGTAGCCCTTCTTGTAGAGCTCGTAGTACGCCTCGAAGCAGGCCTTGACGGCCGGGTGCCTCCAGGCGTTCGGCTCCAGGTTGTCGATCGCGTCGAGGACCTCGCTGCCGCCGACCTTGCCGATCATCGGGTACAGCGAGAAGGGGAGGTAGTACGGGTATTTGCCCGCGTACGTCCAGCCCGCCATGCCCTTCTTCTTGGCCTTCGCGCAGACGGCGAGCATCTGGTCCCACGTCTCGGGATAGGCGGCGTCGAGCGAGTCCAACGCCTTCTGCGAGTACCAGACGCCGTACACCGTGTAGGCGTAGTACATGATCCAGACCGGGTCGCCGTCGAGCTGACCCATCTCCACGATGCCGGGGCGCAGCGTGTCACGGACCTTCTTGGCCGGGTCGTCGTAGGAGGGCGCGTCCAGCAGCGGGGTGAGGTCGGTGAGCTGGTTCTTGCCGGCCAGGACGCCCATGTCCATCTGCTCGGCGCCGGAGTTGTCGATGAGGTCCGGCGGGGTGCCCTGGTTGAAGCGGGGCTGGAGGGTGGACTGGATCTTCTGGGTGGCGGAGAACTTCACCGTGGCCTTGGGGAAGTTCTTCTCGTAAATCTTCACGGCGTCCTCGGCGTACTCCTTGCCGAAACCGCCGTCGAACAGGACGAATTCCATGCCGGCCGTGTCGTTGACGGCGAGCGGGTTCTTCGCGGTCTTCTTGCCGGCCTTGGCCTTGTCACCGGTGTCGTCGCCGCCGCCGGAGGCGCAGGCGGACAGGAAACTCATGGTGGGGACGGTGATCAGCCCGAGCGCGGCGGACCTTTTGATCAGATCACGGCGGCCGACACCCTCGGTGCCGTGGTTCTCGGCGGAAGTGGATCCCATGCTCAAGTCCTCGCCTTCTCCAGGACTCAGGCGGTGAACCGGATCCTTCCCGGCACCGCGATCGGGTCAAGCTGGGTCGTGCAGGAAAGTGCGGGTGGTGACGTGCGGATCGTGTGAAGCGTGCGACAGGTATAGTCCACTTCCCGTCGGCGGATCAAGATCGAACACAGGGTTGGCCGTGGGTCTTATCCGAGTTGAGACCTGGCGGAAAGTCGGGGGCTGCGTCTGTTCCTCGGCGGAAATATCCCGGTCATCACCCCTGAATGCCACAAGCAACACCCTTGACACTCCCGGGCCCTTGGGCAACCACTGATCCTTGCGCGTCGAAGCTGACAACGTTGTCCACTGCGCAGGGAGGGTACCCGTAGATGCTGCGGAAAGCTCGGCACAGCTGGGGTTCGGCGGTCGTGTCGGCGACCGCCTTCGCTTTCCGGCATGGGTCCGCGGCCGTCGTCCTGGGGCACGGGCGGCGATGCCGCGCCCGTGTCGATCACCCGGGACGACGAGGTGCCGTCGCCGCGCGCGGACGTGCTGGAGGGCGACGGTGCCCTGTTCGACGACGCGTCGGCGACGGACGACGCGGTGACGTCCGTGGATCTGCCGGTCCCGAAGGGCGCCGAGGCGGTCGAGTACACGCTGACGTCGTCGGCGGCCCGGTGGACGCTCCAGGGCTCCTCCGACGGCACGGCCTGGCAGACGCTGGACCGGCGCCCGGGGCAGCCTTCGCCGGGGACCGGCGGACCCGCGCGTTCACCGTGAGATCGCCGGGTACGTAGGAGAGGTACCGCCTGGTCCTCGGCGTGAGAACACGTCGGCGGTGGTCCAACTGCTGTCCCGCACAACCGAGTTGGGGGTCCGATGCCGCTTCCCGTGCCTGTCCTGCCCGAGGGTGTCGACCCGGCCTGGCTGCCGCCCGCCACCTTCCGGGCTGTCGGCAGCCGCAGGACGTTGATCCGCGGATCGGGTCCGCTGGTGGAGACGGTGCACGGGGAGGTGGCTCAGGCCTGCCGGCGGTTCGGGGGCCGGGTCGTGCGGGACGCCGTAGCGGACGGCGCGTACGACCTGGTCCTCGACCTCGGTGCCGAGGGACCGGAACTCCTCGGCGAGGAGGGTTTCACCTGCGCCCGGGAGGACGGCACGACAACCGTCACCGCCCGGGGCGGACGCGGACTGCTGTACGGGCTGTTCCATGTCGTACGCCTCGGCGAAACGGCCTTCACCGGCGGACGGGCCGGGGAGACACACCTCCCCGCGCTCGCCCTGCGCATGCTCGACCACTGGGACAACGTGGCCGTGCACCCGGTCATGGGCCAGGTGGAGCGCGGGTACGCGGGCGGCTCGCTGTTCTGGCGGGAGGGGAGGGCGCGGGG
>NZ_POUC01000522.1 GCF_002891435.1 Streptomyces cahuitamycinicus | reverse complement strand
GTTCCACACGCCGGGCGGGGCGTACGGGGCGGCGGCGGCGAAGGCCGAGAACGTCCCGGCGTGCGGGCCGCGGGACCCGTATGTGCTGGCCGGGGTGCTGTGGAAGTCGAAGGCCGGCGGCTGGTACCTGCTGGCCGCCGGAAGCCGGAAGACGGCGTCGATCCGGGCGACGGGCGGCGTGGACGGGGTGGCGCGGAGCAGTCTGCTGACCGTGCCGGCCGAGCAGGGAGCGCAGGCTCAGCTCAAGGGGACCTTGAAGGACGGGCGTTCGCTGCGCGGACTGCGCTGACGCGAGCGGCTTCCGGGCCCGCGAGGTGAGGCCTCGGGACCCCGCGATCGATCCGGCCCGTTCGAGGCCGGAATCGATCGGTAAGGTGTTCGTATGACTATCGGGGTTCGCCGCAGAATGGGAGTCGAGGAGCGGCGGCAGCAGTTGATCGGCGTCGCCCTCGAACTGTTCAGCCGCCGCTCGCCCGACGAGGTCTCCATCGACGAGATAGCGTCGGCCGCGGGCATTTCACGCCCGTTGGTCTACCACTACTTCCCCGGCAAACTCAGCCTGTACGAGGCCGCGTTGCAGCGGGCATCGGACGATCTGGCGGCCCGTTTCGTGGAGCCGTACGAGGGTCCGCTGGGGGCACGGCTGCTGCGCGTGATGCACCGCTACTTCGACTTCGTGGACGAACACGGGCCCGGTTTCTCCGCCCTGATGCGCGGCGGTCCGGCGGTCGGCTCCTCGACGACCAACGCGCTCGTCGACTCCGTACGGCAGGCCGCGTATGTCCAGATCCTTTCGCACCTGGGCGTGACCGATCCGCCCGCGCGCCTCGAACTGGTCGTCCGTTCCTGGATCTCGCTCGCCGAGTCGACGGCGTTGATCTGGCTGGACGGCCGGCGCATCCCGCGCGAGGAACTGGAGCCCCAGCTCGTCAACGACTTCGCCGCCCTCGCCGCGGTCAGTGCCGCCTACGACGAGGAGATGGCCGCGCTGCTGCGCGGCGTCGTCAAGGACGAGCCGGCCGACGGGCCGTTCGCGATGCTGGTCGGCCGGCTCATCGCCCTGGCGAGCTGAGCCGGCTCAGCTCTCGAACTTGGCGTAGGAGGGGTCCAGGTCGCGGACCTCGGCGGAGGCGTGCAGCGCGACCCCCTCGGCGGGCTTGAGGTGGGTCCGCAGCAGCTCCAGCGCGGCCTGGGTGAGCCGGGCCTTGACCTCGTCGGTGCGGCCCGCGAGCAGCGCGATGTGGACGTGCACATGGGCGTGCCCCTCGGCCTCGGGGCCGACGACGATGTCCTCGGTCGGGCGGAACAGGCTCTTGCACGCGGGCGGTTTGGCGGCCGCGATCTCGACCGTCGCCT
Organism: Streptomyces cahuitamycinicus; assembly: GCF_002891435.1. Lineage (GTDB taxonomy): Bacteria > Actinomycetota > Actinomycetes > Streptomycetales > Streptomycetaceae > Streptomyces > Streptomyces cahuitamycinicus. The sequence continues at coordinate 3,463 of NZ_POUC01000522.1, read as the reverse complement.
CGTGCAGCGCCTTCGCGAATCCGGGCCGGTCGAAGTCGTCGGCGAGGTCGGCGGAATAGTCGACGGTGATCTGCGGCATCAGTACTCCTGTTTCTGGGCCAGTGGGCTCACCTTAGACAGGGGTGCCGGGGCTGTGCCGGATGCCGTCGGCGTCCCTCTCGGCGACCCCGGGGCGTACGGGGGCGGGGCGTGCCGTGGCTCACGGCACGCCCCACCCGACGTGTGCGCTATCCGGCTGCCCGGGTGAAGACGGCGACCGTGCGCCCCGGGACGGCGAACGTGCCCGTTTCGGCAGCGTAGGAGGAGGACTTGACGGTGGAGTCCGCCCCCGCCGTCTGGACCGGGTGCAGCCGGTACCCCGCCTCGGCGAGTGCGGGCACGTGCTGTTCCTGCCGCTGCGGTGTGGCGTTGAAGACGACGACGAGGTCACCGAGCCGCATGGTGATCACGCCGGGTGTCTCGTCCTGGCCGGACAGTGGGAAGGAGAGCCTGGACTGCACCTGTGCGGCCGTGCCGAGGGAGAAGTCCTTCTCGGTGCTGCGGATCCGCAGCAGGTCGCGGTACGCGGCCGAGGTGCCCTCGATCTGCTCGCAGCCCACCTCGACCCTGGTCAGCAGGGGTTTGGCGTACGGCCACTTGTCGGCGTTGTCCGCCGCCATGGGCAGGCCGCGGCCGAAGCCGTTGCCGTCCTCGCACCTGAAGTGGACGGCGTTGAACCAGTCGCCGCTGTCGTAGGAGTTGCGGTCCAGGGACTTGGAGCGCAGCAGGTCGGTGCCCGCCTGGGAGAGGGCCGGGCCCTGCGAGAGGGTGGCCGTGGCCATGGCCAGGACCTGCATCCGGGCCCGGTCGGCCGCGCTCGTCGAAGCGGGCAGTTTGAAGGCGAGCGCGTCGAACAGGGTCTCGTTGTCGTGCGCGTCGGCGTAGGCGAGGGCTTCACCGGGGGCGTCGGCGTAGCCGGCGGGGGCGCCGTTGTAGTCGACGTCGGAGCCCTCGACCTCCTCGCCCGCGGTGTCGGTGAAGCGGTAGCCGGCGAGGTTTCCGGAGAGACCGACCTTGATCAGGTCCTGGTAGTGCAGCAGGCGGGCCTTCTGCTCGGCCGCGGTTCCGTTGTTCTCGGAGGAGTTGGGATCGGTGTACAGACCGGACGCGAAGCCCTGGACGCCGGGGTCCTCGTCGAAGGGGCCACCGCCGCGCACGGCGTCGCGGGCACGGTCGGAGAAGGTGGCGACGCCGGTGCCGGCCATGTTCTTCTGTGTGGCCTGGGTGAACCGGGCGTCGTCGGCGATCTCGCCGAAGTTCCAGCCCTCCCCGTAGAGGATGATCTTCTTGCCGTCGACGCCGTCCTTCGCGACGGTCAGCGCGTCGAGGGCCTTCCTGACCGCGAGGATGTTGGCCTTCGGGTGGTGGCCCATGAGGTCGAAGCGGAAGCCGTCGACCTTGTACTCCTTCGCCCAGGTGACGACCGAGTCGACGACGAGTTTGCCCATCATGGCGTTCTCGGTGGCGGTGTTGGCGCAGCAGGTGCTGTTCGCGACCGAGCCGTCGGCGAGGAGCCGCTGGTAGTAGCCGGGCACGATCCGGTCCAGGACGGAGGTGTCCGCCTGGCCGCTGGCGGCGGTGTGGTTGTAGACGACGTCCATGACCACCCGCAGCCCGTCGCCGTTGAGGGCCTTGACCATCCGGCGGAACTCGACCGTGCGGGCGGTGCCGTCCGGGTCGGTGGCGTAGGAGCCCTCCGGGACCGTGTAGTGGAACGGGTCGTAGCCCCAGTTGTAGGCGTCCTTCGCGGCGATCTTCCCGACGCACTCCTGCTGCCGGTCGGAGTCGGCGGGGAAGGAGGGCAGGTCGCAGTCGGGCTTCGCCTGGTCGGCCTTCTTCTCCGGGATGGTGGCGATGTCGAACGCGGGCAGCAGATGCACGTACGAGGTGCCCGCCTTCGCCAGCTCGCGCAGGTGCTTGCTGCCGTCACTGGCCTTGTCGGTGAAGGCGAGGTAGGTGCCGGGGTGCTTCGCCGTGCGGTCCGCCACGGAGAAGTCCCGGATGTGCAGCTCCTGGATCTGCGCGTCCCTCAGCGGTACGGCTTTCGGTTTGGTGTACGCCGACCAGCCGGAGGGCTTGAGCGCCTTGTCGCCCAGGTCGACGACGAGGCTGCTCTTCGAGTCGGCGGTGAGGGCGAGGGCGTAGGGGTCGGTGACCTTGTTGGTGACGACCTTGCGGACGCTGGGCGCCCAGACCTTCACGACGTACCGGTAGGGCTTGCCCTTCCAGGACTTCGGGCCGGTGACGGACCAGACGCCGGTGGTGGCGTCGCGTTTCATCGGGACGGTCCCGGTGCCGAGCTCCAGGGCGACGGACTGCGCGGTCGGCGCCCACACGGACAGGGTGGGGCGGCCCTGGGAGAACGTCGGTCCCAGGTCGGCCTTCGTCGCGCCGGGGTACAGGTCGTCGAGGACACCGGCGATCTGGACACCGGTCGCGGCGAGCACCGCTCCGTTCGCGGCGTGCTGGGTGGCGACGACCTGGCCGCGCAGGGCCTCACGGACACGGTCGCGGTCGCGCGGGTCGACGGTCCAGGCGTCGTACGCCTTCACATGCGGGAACTTCGCCTTCTGGGCGTCGGTCAGCTCGCTCTTCGACAGGCGCAGCCACTTCGCGTCGCCGGTCAGGGCGCCGTCCTTCACCGCGATCGACCCGTCGCGGGCGTAGAGCAGCTGGGTGGAGGCGGCGGTGTCGGAGCCGTTCCAGGCGAGGGTGTCCCGGTCGATCCAGACGGCCTTGGAGGTGGTGAGGTCGAGGGCGGCCGCGCTGCCCTCGGGCTGCGGGAGCAGGTACTTCTCCTGGCCGCTCACCAGCCACACCTCGTGGCCGTTCGCCTTGAGGTCGAGCGACCGGTCGGTGGGCAGGTCCTTCTCGTCGCCCTTGTGCAGGATGTAGCTGAGGCTGGTGGCTCCGTCGGTGAGCGGTACCTCGAAGACTGCGCCATAGGAATCAGTCTTGACCGGTTCGAGGGGCTTCGACCACTCGGTGGGGTTCGCGGCGCCGGTCCAGACGTGCAGTCCCCAGCCGTCGTAGTTCCTGTCGGCCCGGTGGTAGTGCAGGACGGCCTTGCTCTTGTCGGGGGCCGGGTACGCGGGCCGCTCGGTGGTGACAGTGTCCTTGCCCTGCTCGATCCAGATCTCGCCGGTCTTGGTGACGTCGATCGTGCGGTCGGTGGCGACGTCCTTGGTGCCGTCCTTGTCGATGACGAGGAAGCCGACGTTCGAGGCGCCGGGCTTGAGCTTGACCCAGGCGAAGGCGCCGTAGGCGTCGCGGCCGGTGAAGGGGTGGCTCTCGGGCCACTCGGTGGCCTCGCCCTCGGCGAGGTCGCCCCAGGCGTACAGGCCCCAGTCGGCGTAGTCCCCGTCGGCGCGCTTGTAGTGCACGATCGCGTAGTCGCGGGAGGAGGCGGCGGGCGGCTCCGGGG
>NZ_POUC01000521.1 GCF_002891435.1 Streptomyces cahuitamycinicus | reverse complement strand
GGTGTATAAGAGACAGGGCCGGGCCGGCGTGAGGGGCGGGCCAGCAGCGCGACCCGCTGGTCGTCGCGCAGCAGCCACGAACTCTCCGCGTTCTCCCTGCACAGGGTCCAGAGCCGGTCCGGCAGGCGGATCTCGACCTTGCTCTTGGACTTGCGCACCTTCTTGCGCAGTTCGAGCCGGGCGGTGATGTCACCGACGGTCATGACCAGGCCGTTGGCCCGGTCGGCGGTGTCGGGGCGGTAGCCGTAGGGGGCTCGCAGGCGCACGGCGGGGGCGTGTGGGCCCCAGACGTCCACGCGTACCGAGCGCCGGTCCACGGCGACGGTCACCCGTCCGGCGGGGCCGGGCGCGTGGCGGCGCGCGATCCACAGCGGTACGCCCTCCGCCTGCGCCCGTGCGGCGAGGTCGGCCACGTGGTCCGGCCCGCCGCACCTGCGCACCGCCAGTTCGCCCAGCGCGCGGGCGAAGTCGGCGGCCTGACGGGTCTTCAGGGGGGTGGTGGTGCCGGTCACGCGGGTGACCGGGACGACGCCGGGGTCCTGGGGCAGCATCCCCAGGGGGCGTTCGGTGCCCCGGCCGCCGAGCCAGCGGCCCCGCAGGAACGCTTCTGCCATGGCGGCGAGGTTCAGCTCCTCCAGCGGGGTCGTCCTGCCGCCCCTGCGCAGTCCGTCCTCGGTGAGCCGCACCGTCCGCGCCAGCGGGTTGCGGGACCGTTCCCCGTAGAGCACCTGACGCATCCCTGCCCCCTCGTGATCCGACTGCTCTGAGGTAGACCGTCGCCGGCCCCGGCGCGGTTCCCTGACCGGCGGAGGAGGGCGCACGACGAAGGCCCGGCAGCCCCGTCTCCGGGGTGCCGGGCCTTCGCTCGGGCTCGGGCTCGGGCGAGCTGACGTCGTCAGCCCTCAGCCGTCATGCCTCAGTGGGAGTGGCCGTGGCCGTGACCACCGGCGGCCGGCTCCTCCTCTTCCTTCTTCTCGACGACCAGGGTCTCGGTCGTGAGGAGGAGGGAGGCGATGGAGGCGGCGTTCTCCAGGGCGGAGCGGGTGACCTTGACCGGGTCGATGACGCCGGCCTTCACCAGGTCGCCGTACTCGCCGGTGGCGGCGTTGAAGCCCTGGCCCTTGTCGAGCTCGGCGACCTTGGAGGTGATGACGTAACCCTCCAGGCCGGCGTTCTCGGCGATCCAGCGCAGCGGCTCGACGGCGGCCTTGCGGACGACCGCGACACCCGTGGCCTCGTCGCCGGTCTTGCCGAGGTTGCCCTCCAGGACCTTCACGGCGTGGACCAGCGCGGAGCCACCACCGGAGACGATACCCTCCTCGACCGCGGCGCGGGTCGCGGAGATGGCGTCCTCCAGACGGTGCTTGCGCTCCTTGAGCTCGACCTCGGTGGCGGCACCCACACGGATGACGCACACGCCGCCGGCCAGCTTCGCGAGGCGCTCCTGGAGCTTCTCGCGGTCCCAGTCGGAGTCGGTGGTCTCGATCTCGGCCTTGATCTGGGCGACGCGGCCCTGCACTTCGTCCTTCTTGCCGGCGCCGTCGACGACCGTGGTGTCGTCCTTGGTGACGGTGACGCGGCGGGCGGAGCCGAGGACGTCCAGGCCGACCTGGTCGAGCTTGAGGCCGACCTCCTCGGAGACGACCGTGGCGCCGGTGAGGACGGCCAGGTCCTGCAGCATCGCCTTGCGGCGGTCGCCGAAGCCGGGGGCCTTCACGGCGACGGCGTTGAAGGTGCCGCGGATCTTGTTGACGACGAGGGTGGAGAGGGCCTCGCCCTCGACGTCCTCCGCGATGATCAGCAGCGGCTTGGAGGCGTTGGCCTGGATGACCTTCTCCAGCAGCGGCAGCATGTCCGCGATGGCGGAGATCTTGCCCTGCGTGATGAGGATGTAGGGGTCGTCCAGGACGGCTTCCATGCGCTCCTGGTCCGTCACGAAGTACGGCGACAGGTAGCCCTTGTCGAAGGCCATGCCCTCGGTGAAGTCCAGCTCCAGACCGAAGGTGTTGGACTCCTCGACGGTGATGACACCGTCCTTGCCGACCTTGTCCATCGCCTCGGCGATGAGCTCGCCGACCTGCGTGTCCTGGGCGGACAGGCCGGCGACGGCGGCGATGTCGGACTTCTCGTCGATCGGCCGGGCGGTCGCGAGGAGCTCCTCGGAGACCGCGGCGACGGCGGCGTCGATGCCCTTCTTCAGGGCGGCCGGGGAGGCACCGGCGGCGACGTTCTTCAGGCCCTCGCGTACGAGCGCCTGGGCGAGCACGGTGGCGGTGGTCGTACCGTCACCCGCGATGTCGTTGGTCTTGGTCGCCACCTCCTTCACCAGCTGGGCACCGAGGTTCTCGTACGGGTCCTCGACCTCGACCTCGCGGGCGATGGTCACACCGTCGTTGGTGATGGTGGGAGCGCCGAACTTCTTGTCGATGACGACGTTGCGGCCCTTGGGGCCGATCGTCACCTTGACCGTGTCGGCAAGCTTGTTGACGCCGCGCTCGAGGGCGCGACGGGCGTCCTCGTCGAACTTCAGGATCTTCGCCATGGGAGCGTGAGCCCTCTTCCGGAATCAGGGGTTACGGCACTGCGCCCCGGGCGCCCGGCTTCTGTCGATCGCGGGGGGCCAGGGGCGCAGTTCAAAGCAATGTGCTTGGGGTGAATTACTTCTCGACGATCGCGAGCACGTCGCGGGCCGAGAGGACGAGGTACTCCTCGCCGTTGTACTTCACCTCGGTGCCGCCGTACTTGCTGTAGAGCACGACGTCGCCGACGGAGACGTCGAGCGGAAGACGGTTGCCGTCCTCGAAGCGGCCCGGGCCCACGGCAAGGACGACGCCCTCCTGGGGCTTCTCCTTGGCGGTGTCCGGGATGACCAGGCCAGAGGCGGTGGTCTGCTCGGCGTCGAGCGGCTGGACCACAATGCGGTCCTCGAGCGGCTTGATGGCAACCTTGGAGCTGGTGGTCGTCACGATCCGACCTCCCCCTTCGGAGATCTCACGGGGTTAACTGTCTGAGGTGGCGACCAGGTGGATCCGTCGTCGCGGGTGCCGGACCTGCCCGTCGCTGTGTTGGCACTCTCCTATGGGGAGTGCCAGAGCCGAGACTATGACTGTGATTAGCACTCGGTCAAGCGGACTGCTAATTGCCCGCGGCGCGTCGGCCGGATTCTCTCGCCAGGTGGTCCTCCAGCCGCCCCACCCGCAGACCGCGCTTTGCGATCTCCCGCAGCAGGCGTTCGGTCCGCTCCGTGAGGGTCAGGGACCCGGTCTCGCCGGACGGCACCGAGACGATGTCGCCGGCGCGCAGACCGGGCTCGCCCCGGGTGTAGGTCAGTTCGCCACCGGCGTCCAGGGACGCGCGCCACAGGACGACCGCCGTGATGCCGCAGTCGGCGGCGGCGCGCAGGGTCGTCGTGTCGTAGGTGCCGTAGGGCGGGCGGAAGAGGCGGGGGCGGATGCCGAAGCGGGAGCGGAGCTTGTGCTGCTGGCCGCAGATCTCGGCGCGCTGCCCGGCGTAGGGCAGACCACGCAGGGCGGGGTGGTCGAGGGTGTGGTTCTGGATGGACGCGCCGACCGCGCGCAGCCGGGCGAAGTGGCCGTAGCCGGGTCCCACGACGCTGTCCGTGAGGAACATGCTGACCGGGAGGCGCCGTTCGCGGACGAGGCCGACGAAGCGGGGGTCGCGTTCGGCGCCGTCGTCGTAGGTGAGGAAGACCACCGGGTCGCGGGTGGGGACGTGGTCCACGACGGGCGGCAGATGGCGGCTTTCGCTCACCGCGCGTGCCGGATCCTGCGCGCGGCCGTCGGCGGGGCCCGACCGCTCCCCCGCGGCCCCGGCGCAGCCGGCCAGCAGGGCCGCGCACAGCACCGCGGCGGCCGGCCGCCTCACAGGTAGTCCTCCAGCCGCCCCACCGCGTACCCCTCGGCCGTGACCTTGTTCAGGAAGCGGCGGATCATGTCGGCCATCGTGCCCTTCCCCTCGTCGCGGCCCCGGAAGTGCGTGAGGACGATGTCCCCCGGGCGCAGCTTGCGGTCCCCTTCGCGGTACTCCCAGTGGTCGGCGAAGACCTCCTGGTTCCACAGGGGCACGTACGCGATGCCGCAGGCCTTGGCGGCGCGCAGGGTCGTCCGGTCGTAGCTGCCGAAGGGCGGGCGGAAGAGGGCGGGACGCTTGCCGAACCGCTTCTCCATGTAGCGCTGCATGCCGCAGATCTCGCGCTTCTGCGCCCGGTACGACAGGCCCCGCAGGTTGGGGTGGTGGAGGGTGTGGTTGTTCAGGACCACACCCCCGGACTGCATCTTCCGGAAGTAGCGGGGGTCGTCCTTGACCAGGTAGCCGCTGAGGAACGCGGTGTACGGGACGTCCAGGTCGCTCATCATCCGCAGGAACGCCCGGTCCTTCTCGGCGCCGTCGTCGATGGTGAGGAAGACGACCTTGTCCCGGGTGGGGATCGTGGTGAAGACGGGCGGGAGGTCCGACTTCCGGTGGCCCTTCACCTCGAAGCCCTTGCGGGTGCTGATCCTCGGCTTCTCCGGCGGGGGCGGCGGTGCGGCGAGTGGGGCCCTGCGCAGGTCCCAGCGGTGCGCGGCGGCGGCCCGGGCGGCGTGCGCGGCGCGCAGCTTGCCCGCGTAGGAGTCGAGCGCGCGGGCCGGGGGCGCGTCGAGGGGCTGCTGGCCGCCGGCCGGGGTGACCTGGTCGCTGCCGCCGTCCTGCGCGCAGCCGGAGGCGATGGCGGCGAGCACGAGCACGGCGAGGCCGATCCGTGCGCGTGCGGGCGCGCGCCCCCCTGCCCGGCTTTTGTCATTTTGTACGACTGCTCGCATGGTGCCGGATCCTCGCAGCCCCTCCCGC
>NZ_POUC01000520.1 GCF_002891435.1 Streptomyces cahuitamycinicus | reverse complement strand
GTTCGTCGGCAGCGTCAGATGTGTATAAGAGCCAGCCCCGCACACCGCCCGAGCCGGTCCCGGACGGCCCGCCGGTCCCCGACGACACCCTCCTGTCGGCCGCGCTGCGCGCCATCCGGGCCGGTGATCTCGCCTCCACCACCCCGCGCAAGCCCGGCTCCGCCCCGGCGGCCGCCGGCGAGCTGCCCCGTACCGGTGCCGCCGAGACCCTCGCCACCATGCAGGCCGCCGTTCTCACCGGCGAGGCCCTGTGGATCGGCTACGTCAACGCCGAGGGAGCCGCCAGCCAGCGGGTCATCGCCCCGGTCCGCGTCGAGGGCGGCTTCGTCACGGCGTACGACCACACCGCGGACGAGGTCCGTACGTATCCGCTGCACCGGATCACCGGGGTCGCGGAGCTCGCCGACGACGCGGGCTGACGGCGGCTCGCGGCCCGGAGGGGTGATCGTCGCGAGCGGCCGGCTCCGCGTCGAGCCGGCCGGCGGCCCGGGCATCGCAGAGCCGGGCGGCCCAACGGCGGTCGCGAACAGTGCCCGGTGCGACCGGATGCGCAGATCACACCGCCCGACGCGGCCACCTGACGCGGTTGATCAGGCACACTGGACGTTTGGCCGAGGCGTCGCACTGTCGAGCCGTCCGAGCCCTCCGGCCGTAGAAAGGGTGCCGCGCGTGAATGGTCCGCTGATCGTCCAGTCCGACAAGACCCTGCTCCTGGAAGTCGACCACGAGCAGGCCGACGACTGCCGCCGGTCCATCGCCCCGTTCGCGGAACTGGAGCGGGCGCCGGAGCACATCCACACCTACCGCGTGACCCCGCTGGGCCTGTGGAACGCCCGCGCGGCGGGGCATGACGCCGAGCAGGTCGTGGACGCGCTCGTGCAGTACAGCCGCTATCCCGTACCGCACGCGCTGCTCGTCGACGTCGCCGAGACGATGGACCGCTACGGCCGTCTCACCCTGTCCAAGCATCCGACCCACGGCCTGGTCCTGACCACCACCGACCGCCCGGTGCTGGAGGAGATTCTGCGGTCGAAGCGGATCGCGCCGCTGGTCAGCACCCGTATCGACCCGGACACGGTCGTCGTGCACCCCTCCGAGCGCGGCCAGATCAAGCAGACGCTGCTGAAACTGGGCTGGCCCGCCGAGGACCTCGCCGGGTACGTCGACGGCGAGGCGCACGAGATCGAGCTGGCCGAGGACGGCTGGGCGCTCCGGCCGTACCAGAAGCAGGCCGTCGAGAACTTCTGGCACGGCGGTTCGGGCGTCGTCGTCCTGCCCTGCGGCGCCGGGAAGACCCTGGTCGGCGCCGGGTCGATGGCGCAGGCGAAGTCGACCACCCTCATCCTCGTCACGAACACCGTCTCGGCCCGGCAGTGGAAGCACGAGCTGGTGAAGCGCACGTCGCTCACCGAGGACGAGATCGGCGAGTACAGCGGGACGAAGAAGGAGATCCGGCCCGTCACGATCGCCACGTACCAGGTGCTGACGACCCGGCGGAAGGGCGTCTACCCGCACCTGGAGCTGTTCGACTCGCGGGACTGGGGTCTGATCGTCTACGACGAGGTGCACCTGCTGCCCGCGCCGGTCTTCAAGTTCACCGCCGACCTCCAGGCGCGCCGGCGGCTCGGCCTGACCGCCACCCTGGTGCGTGAGGACGGCCGCGAGTCGGACGTGTTCTCCCTGATCGGTCCGAAGCGGTTCGACGCGCCGTGGAAGGAGATCGAGGCGCAGGGCTACATCGCGCCCGCCGACTGCGTGGAGGTCCGGGTCAATCTGACGGACTCCGAGCGGCTCGCGTACGCCACGGCCGAGACGGAGGAGAAGTACCGCTTCTGTGCGACCACCGCGACCAAGCGGAAGGTCACCGAGGCCATCGTCCGCCGTTTCGCGGGGCAGCAGATCCTCGTCATCGGCCAGTACATCGACCAGCTCGACGAACTCGGCGAGCACCTCGGGGCGCCCGTGATCAAGGGTGAGACGTCGAACGCGCAGCGGGAGAAGCTCTTCGGCGCCTTCCGGGAGGGCGAGATCAGCGTGCTCGTCGTGTCGAAGGTCGCGAACTTCTCGATCGACCTGCCCGAGGCGACGGTCGCCATCCAGGTCTCGGGCACCTTCGGCTCACGGCAGGAGGAGGCCCAGCGCCTCGGCCGGGTCCTGCGCCCCAAGTCCGACGGCCATCAGGCGCACTTCTACTCGGTGGTCGCCCGGGACACCATCGACCAGGACTTCGCCGCTCACCGCCAGCGCTTCCTGGCGGAGCAGGGCTACGCGTACCGGATCATGGACGCGGACGAGCTGCTGACGGAGAGCTGACGGGCCGGTCCGCTCACTTGCGGCGGACCACGCCGACTTCCTCTCCGTACTGACCGAGGACGACCACGTCGAAGGCGGCGCCCGCGAAGACCTTGACGGCGCGCAGGGCATCGCCGAGGCGGTGGCGGTGGCTGCCTGCCACGGCGGTGGCGCCGGGCGGGCGGCCCGGTGCCGGGGCGGGGAAGATGGTTGCTGCGCTCATATCTCCATGGTGCGTTTTCGTCCGTAAAGCCCGCGTCGGTCTCGGGACCGAACCTTCCGGCGGCCGGTATACGCCCCTGGGGTGACCCGGCCCCTCAGGGAGGAGGGCTCCCTCCCCTAGGGGACGAGGGGCGGAGCGGACGAGGGGACGAGGGGACAGGGAGTGAAAAACCGTTCGCGGCCGGCATCCCCGCTCCTCTAAGATCTCCGCTCTTGCCCGCCTCCGCCACGGAGTGCCGCCGACCGGACGGAAACCGGCCGGTATCTCACCGCCCACTCTTCAGCAGGTCCCTCCGGAGGCACCCCCTTGTCCACGCCCGTCGACGACCCGCTCGCGCGTGAGCGCTCCCACCTCTCCGCGTCCCGTTCCGCCCTGCGTGCCATGCGCGAGGGCGTCGAGGCCCTCGACATCAGTGACGTCACCGCGAACTGGGTCAACGCCGAGGCGCTGGCCCACCAGATCGAGAAGCGCATCAAGGCCCTCGCCGACCTCAGCGGCACCCCGCTGTTCTTCGGCCGGCTCGACTACCTGCACGCCCCCGGCGCCGAAGAGGCGGAGGGCGCGGCAGGGGAGCGCTTCTACATCGGCCGACGGCATGTGCACGACCACGACGGCGACCCCATGGTCATCGACTGGCGCGCGCCGGTCTCGCAGCCCTTCTACCGGGCCTCCAAGAACAACCCCATGGACATCGCGCTGCGCCGCCGCTTCGGCTACACGGGCGGCGACCTCACGGCGTACGAGGACGAGCACCTCTCCGACCCGGGTGAGGCGGCCCGGACCAGCAAGCTGCTCCAGCAGGAGATCGAGCGGCCGCGTGTCGGCCCGATGCGGGACATCGTCGCGACGATCCAGCCCGAGCAGGACGAGATCGTCCGGTCCGGCCTCTCCGGCACGGTGTGCGTGCAGGGCGGCCCGGGCACCGGGAAGACCGCCGTCGGCCTGCACCGGGTCGCCTACCTCCTCTACGCCCACCGCGAGCGGCTCGCCCGCACCGGCACGCTGGTCATCGGCCCGAACCGGTCGTTCCTCCACTACATCGAGCAAGTCCTGCCCGCACTGGGCGAGTTGGCCGTCCAGCAGGCCACCGTCGACGATCTCGTCGCCCACGTCGAGATCAAGGGCACGGACGACGCGACGGCCGCCGTCGTCAAGGGTGACGCCCGGCTGGCGCAGGTGCTGCGCAGAGCCCTCTACTCGCACGTCACGATGCCCACCGAGCCGGTCGTGGTCGTGCGCGGCTCCCGCCGCTGGCGGGTCCCGGCCTACGAACTGGAAGAGCTCGTCCGCGAGTTGCTCGACCGCGACATCCGCTACGGCGCCGCCCGCGAGGCCCTGCCGCAGCGCATCGCGCACGCCGTGCTGGTGCAGATGGAGCGGTCGGGTGAGGCGCCGGACGACCGGGTGCAGGACGCGGTGGCCCGCAACAGCGCGGTCAAGGCGGCGGTCAAGGCGGTCTGGCCGGCCGTCGACCCGGCCAAGCTGGTGCTGCGGCTGCTGTCGGACGCGGAGTTCCTCGCCGAACACGCGGCGGGGATCCTCGACGAGGAGGAGCAGAAGGCGGTGCTGTGGGCGAAACCGGCGCGCAGCGTGAAGTCGGCCAAGTGGTCACCCGCGGACGCCGTCCTGATCGACGAGGCCACCGACCTGATCCAGCGCACGCACTCGCTCGGCCATGTCGTCATCGACGAGGCGCAGGACTTCTCCCCCATGCAGTACCGGGCGGTGGGCCGCCGCTGCACCACCGGCAGCGCCACCGTCCTCGGCGACCTGGCGCAGGGCACGACACCCTGGGCGACCCGGAGCTGGCAGGAGGCACTGGAGCACCTCGGCAAGCAGGACGCCCTGGTGGAGGAACTGACGGCCGGTTTCCGTGTCCCGACGGACGTCATCACCTACGCCTCCCGGCTGCTCCCGCACATCGCCCCGGGCCTCACCCCGGTGGTGTCGATCCGCGAGAACCCGGGCCACTTCGAGGTCCGGCCGGTCTCCGGCGGCAAGGACGTGGTCGAGGCCTGCCGCGAGTCGCTGCGCCACGAGGGCTCGACGGGCCTGATCGCGGCGGACGCCCGCGTGCCCGAGCTGGCGGAGGCCCTGACGGAGGCCGGCATCCCGTACCTCGGCCCCGGCGAGGAGACCACCCAGGACACCCGCCTGACCCTGGTCCCGGCATCGCTGGCGAAGGGCCTGGAGTACGACTACGTCGTCCTGGACGACCCTCAGGCGGTAGTCGACGGCGAACCGGACGAACGCACGGGCCTGCGCCGCCTGTACGTGGCACTGACGAGGGCGGTATCGGGCCTGACGGTTACCCACACGACCCCCCTGCCGACCCAACTGGCTTAGCCCGGGGCGGGGGGGGAGGCGCCCAGCTGCGGGC
>NZ_POUC01000051.1 GCF_002891435.1 Streptomyces cahuitamycinicus | reverse complement strand
GGCGGGGGTGTGGGCCCCGGCGACCAGGCGCCAGACCTTGGCCTGGCCGCGCTTGCCGGTGTCGTCCAGCCACCCCTTCTTGGTCCACTGCGTGAGCGGCTGGGTGGCGCTGGAGCCGTGTCCGACGATGCCGTCGGCGACCAGATCAGGCTTGGTCACTCCCTCTGGCCCGGCCTTCTGCAGGGCCTCCCACAGCGCGATGCGGTTGTCGGGGATGCGGGAGCCGTCCGGGAAGGTGGGCACTGTCCGAAGGTGCGGCCGGCCGCCCCGCGGTCCGCCTCCGCCCGTCGGGGGCGTCGGCGGCTTGGGGTCCGGGTCCTGGTCCTCGGCGCCGGGCAGCGGCACCCGGGCGCCAGGGCGGTCGGGCCACAGCTCACCGACGGCCGCAATCACCTCACGGCGCTCCGGCGGCTCGAACGGGAACGTCTGCACCATCCGCGGCCGCGAGCCGTCCTCGAGGACGAACGCTTTACCCTTCTCGGACTCTCCGATCAGGTGCGCGGCCGCGCCCTTGGCGGCCCAACCGCGGCCCAGGATGGTGTCCGTCATCTCCGGCGTGGTCGTCGCAAGCGCGATCTTCTGCCCGCAGACGTCACGGATCTGAGAGGGGACGACCTTGTCCTCCGGCTTCTGCGTGGCGAGGATGACCGGGACGAGGCAGGCCGGGCCGCGGGAAAGCACATCCCGCAGCACTGACACGATCTGTCCGCGGAGCTTGCGGTCCGGGATGTCGATGAACGCCGCCAACTCGTCCACGATCAGCGCGATCGTGGTCCACCCGTCGCCCGGCTCCGCCTTCGTACGGCCCTCCCGCACCAGCCGGGCGTAGCGGACGTCGATCTCCCTTTGCAGCTCCAGCAGCTTCGCCAGGAACGCGACGGGGTCGCGGCCGATGAAGTCGTCTTCGTGCTGGCACAGCGGCGCCCACAGGGACAGCTCAACCAGCTTGGCGTCCGCGAGGATCAGCCGCGCCCCGGCGAGCGCCAGGTGGGCCACGACGACCGACAGCAGCACGGACTTGCCCATGCGCTGAAGACCGGCAATGAGGATGCCAGCACGGGCCAACAGGTGCAGGTGAACCTCCTCACCGGTGTCCAGGTCGATCGCGATGAACACCGGCTGCCACGGGTCCCACTCCTCCAACTCGTCGAGGATGGGGTGCCGGGCCGGGACGGTGACCTTGCGCGCCGGGGCGGGCGGCCGGGCGGTAACGATCAGGTGGTGCGAGGCTCCGCCGTCGCCGACCTCAAGCGTCCAACCGGGCGCCAGGCGCAGCGCGGCCTGCAGGCGCGCGGTCCGCTGAGCGCTCCCGACGATGTCCCGCGGGGAGACTCCGACGGGCAGGGACAGGATCGCCGTCCACGCACCGTCCGGGTGCCGAAGCATCTGCTCAAGGGACGCGCCGGGCGTCCCCGTGGCAGCCAGCGCGCCGGCGACGTCGTCGGGCGCCAGGACCACGTCGACGGGCGCGGCGGCCTGCGTCGGATTCTTGCTCTCCAGCTTGGCGCGGTTCAGGCGGTGCTTGGCCAGCCACAGCCAGTACGGGACGCCGGCCGCGATGGCACCGACGAGACCGACGGCGGCGCCCGGCGCCGAGGGCAAAGCGGTCTGCCACGCCGACCACAGCAGCGTGCACGAGGCCACAGCCCCGCCGTACAGGGCGGGCAGCGCGATCGGGTGCCGGATGCCCAGGACAGTGGCTCCGACGGTGGCCGCGCCCAGGCCGGCACCCGCCGTGCCGTAGGCGACCGGCCATTCCCATCCCGGGTCGGTCACCCACGAAGAGGTGTAGATCCAGCCGCCCCACGTCGTGGCGACGGCGGGCGGAGCGAAGTAGGGGGCGCGGCGCTGGACCACGGTGCACGCGATGTGGAGCATGCGGGCCCGACGCGATGGCTTGGTGGCGGTGTACTCCGTGTAGGCGGCTTCCGCGGCCGAGGCGACGTGATCCGGCGCATCCATAGGTCGAGACACGTCACCTCACCTCGACAGGGTGAGGAGGGACAGACGGCAGGGGATGGTGCGCGAGGGCATCGCGGTGTTCCTTCGTTCGGGAGTTCCCGGCGGTGCTCTCCGCCGGGGTGGTCTGGCCATGACGCCAGGTGTTCGGTTATCGCTGTGGCCGTGCGGCCTGCTATCTCACGGTGCTTCCGGGGCTACGGGTGGCCCCAGCGTCACGGGTTCGGTGGTCTCGTCGTGCCAGGCGTACATCCACTCGTGCCGGAAGCTCACCGTGGTCGTCGGCGGCAACTCGCGCGCGGCGATCGCCGTCACGGCGGTCCTCATGGCATCCACGGCCGCCATACGCCTGTTGGTGCGCACATTGGCCGGCGTGCCGCGCGGAATCTCCAACTCGACAGTCAGTCGAAGCTTCCGCGGGGCGTCTCGCTCCGTCGCCATCATCCCCCCTCTTGATCAGACACAGCCCTCATTGTGCCCGACATCTACGGGAGATTGATAGTTCTCCGCGAGATAAACAGGTTCAACGACCTGAAACGATGAACGGCCTGGCCCTTTCCAGAAGATGCAGCACGTTTTCCGGCAGACTCGAAGAGGGAGGCAGGCTGTCGGACCCGAGCCAATCGCGGGCCAACTCCAACGGCCAGGGCTGCCACGCGATGACCGGGCGCACCTGGATGCCCTTCACGGCGTTTCACCGCCCGGAGGGAACGACAGCTCGAGCTTCACCAGGTCGGGGTGCCGGTCGGACGGGCCGATCGCGTCTACCTGGCAGTGCACCGTCACCGTCCGCCAGCCCTCCAGCGGCAGCGTGGACGGCAGCTCGCCCCCGAGTAGCTTGGACAGCTCCTCGGGGGCGAGCTCCTGGTTCCCGGCCCGCTGTTGGGTCACTGGGTGTCTCCCCAGTAGCCGGTCAACTCAACGACGTCGATGCCGTCCTGCTCCGACAGGCGGTTCACGCTCGGGTCGGCGCTCCACACGGTGAGGCTGCCGAACTGGTGGTGGGCGGCGCGCAGTTGCTCCCGCTTCACCACGGCGCCGGGCCGGTGGTCGTGGCGGGATCGCATCAGGAGGAGGGTCGCGGGCACCCCGTTGCGTCCCAACCACACGGTCACGAGCTGCTGCAGACGTCGGTCTCCGCTGGTCATGACGAGGACGGCGGCCCCCCTCTCGCGCGCTCGTCGAGCGGCATTCACGACGTCGAGGTTGGGTGGGCAGCCGAGGCTGGCACGGTGAAACGCGGAGGCGTCTCGCGCTAGGTCATGGATGCCCGAGACGTTGATCAGCCCGCCTTCAAGGTCAAAGGCGACTGCCTCGCGCTGGGCAACAGCCGTGGTCATTCGGCCCCCTCGTTGTAGACGCGGATGATCTCCTGGGCCTTGGCCTCGCACCGAGTGCAGGCGGGGCCGCGGCCCGTGCCGCAGATCGCGGCGGCGAGGGCGTCAACGGCCCCGGTAGAGGCGATATCCAGGAAGGCGGCGCCCTTCCCGCGGTGCATGTCGCACGCTTGGGTCTTGCCGGCCTTGACGCCGCACGCAATCAGGGCGATGCGCTGCTCGAGGCCGCTGGTGTCGGGGACGAGGGCGAGGGTGGGGGTGGGGCTCATAGGTTGCAGTCCTTCGGCGCGCGCGACTTGTGGTGTGCGATGGTCTTGAGTTCGCTGCCGACCTGCTCGTACGCGGTCATTTCCTGGCATGCGGTGCAGCGGTAGGCGACGTATCGGCGCAGGGGATCGGTGCGGGACATGGGGTTGCCCTGGCGTCCGCCGGCCATCTCGCCGGGCCCCGGGTCTCCGCACCACTCACATGACGGGTCGTAGTGGGAGATGACGGGCGACATCGTCCACCGGGACCAGGTGATCGGGCGGCCGGCGTGCTCGGCGGGCAGGGGTGCCTCGGCGTACGTCGTGAGGTCCGGGACGGCCCGCAAATGACCGCGGCCGCGGTCGGTCTCCGGCTCAGGCAGTTCCTCGGCGACGGCGGCGGGAACGAGTCTGGGCGCCTCGGGCTCCGGCTCACCGCGCAGGGCGCGCAGGCAGGCCGGGCAGATGCTCGCCTCGGTGACCGGCCCGTCCCAGGGCCGTACACCCGGCGCTCGCTCGGCGTCCGGCTCGCACTCCAGGGGCACGGTGAACATCGGTACCGCCGGGGCTGTGATGCCCTCCCCGGCGACGTGCAGCAGAGGACGGCCAGCGGCGCGCACGACCAGGCGGCCGTCCCACTCGGGCGCGGCGGTCGGGGCTTCAACGGCGAGAGCACTCATCGGCCACGCGCCATGAGGAGCGGCACCAGGCCGTTGGGCTTGGGGTTCTGCCGGTACAGCTCCCGGCGGGCCGCGTGCACGCTGCGGCGGGCGAGGCAGAGGACGCCGGCCGGGACGTGGCATGTCTTGCATGGCACGGAGTAGACGCCGTGCCGGAACCGGGCAGCGGTCTCGTGCGCAGCGTCGTGCGCTGCGTCCGCGGCCGGGGACGGGATCACGGCGGAGAGGAGGGCTATCACGCGGGGCCGCCCTTCTTGGCGCGCTTCTTCACCGGCGGCGTGTACGGCTGCCAGGTGATCGTGCCCTCCTCGACGTGGCCCGAGGCCCGGGTCTCGCCCGTGTCGTCGTCGCGAAGGTAGTTCTCCCAGAAGGTGACCCGGCCCTGCGCGGCGCCGGGCTCTCCGTATGGACCCTCGTACTCCGTGTGGGGCGTGCCGCCCTTCTCCGGGATCTCAGTCCAGGTGATGACTGCCCGGTAGACGGCGCCGTGGTCGGCCTTAATGTTCCGCGGCATCACACACCATCCTGTCGGTCGGGGAGGGTGATGTGCGGACGGGAGCCCTCTGGGGCCTCGTGGATCAGTCGGTACAGCCACAGGCCCTCGTCTGGGATCGGGATCCGCTCGTACTGGGCCTCACCACGGCCGGGTTGTTCGGTGTCGCCCCAGGCGATCGGAAGCGTGAGGGTGTTTGCCGGGCCCATCGCGGGTGTGCGCGCCGGGACGCTCAGAACGGCCCCCTTGTAGGGGCCGTTCACGAACTGGATGAAGCACGGGGACACCAGGCCGTCGATCTCCTCTGCCATCTGCTTCCCCAGGTTCTCGGCCCACTCGTGGACCTCTCGTGCGGTCGGAGTCGGGGCGAAGCCGAGAACGGCCCGCACCGCCGCGACCGCGGAGAGCAGCTCGGTATATGCGGCGATGGGGAAGTCGTCGTTCCAGCGGTCGCGCAGCAGGGAACATGCGGCCTTGTCGGCGATCTCAGCGAGCTCGAGGTCTACGACGTCGCGGTCGAGGTGCTTGCCGCCACGCGCGTACGCGGAACGGACCAGGTCGACCAGGCGCTCGCGGCTCACGCTCGGCGGCATAGGCGTGCCGTCCCGGTCGTAGACCTGGAGGGACACGTTCGGTGTGGTGCTCACGGAGGGGCATCTCCTAGCGCTGTACGGGAGGACGGGCCAGCCCTCAGTTCATGTACGTCTGCCGTCGATTTCTGTTACGGCTTCCCGCGTTTCCGCTGGTCAGCTACTCCCGGCAAGTTCAACGATGACGAGGGACATGCGGGCGAATCCGGTGGTGACTGGGGCGCCCATTACGGGGTTCGGGCCGAGCAGGTGCTCGTGGTCGTCGTCCGGGAGTAGGTGGTGCTCCTGCGGCCGGTGCAGGTTCGGGGTGACGAGGCCGTCGACGTACGCCTTCGCAGTCGGCGCCCAGTTCCCCGGGTCACGCTTCCGGTTGATGGGTCGCGGATGCAGCACGTAGAAGATGGCCGCGCGCTGCAGGCGGGGCAGGCGCTCACGCCTGATCATCTGCGCCGCGTCGGCCCGAAGCCGTTTCTTGATCTTGTACTCGGCCATGTGGTGAAGACGCTGATTGCTGGTCAGCATCTCCTCCACGTATGGCATCAGCATCGTCTTGACGTACCCCACACCGGACAGGCCGGCGAGCAGGGGCTCGAGCGCGGGCGGCTCCGGAACGGACGGAAGGCCCGGGTGCACGGCCGGCTTCTTCCGGGCCGTCCTCTTCGGGGCGGCGGCCGCCGCGGGAGCCTGAGCCCCGCGGCGGCGCGCAATGAATTCCTGGTACTGCTGGGCGGTCATGCGGACCACGGCGTCAGCCCTCCAGTGCGGCGGTACCGGCTTCGGTGAGCCGCCAACGGTGGCCGCGGACCCCCTTTTGCGTCGCGCCGTACTCCTGGTCCTGGGACACCCAGCCCTTCTTCTGCAGCTTGCGCACGGCGACGTCGACCTTCCGGCCGAGGTGTCCCCAGGCTGCGCGAGTGCGCTGGCTGGTGTCCCGGATCGTGATGCAGCCGCGGACGCTGAACGTGAAGACCACGCCGGAGGCGATGAGCCGCAGCATGGCCGCCTCGGCGTCCGTCGGCGGTGCGGGAGCGTCCACGGCGCGGATCTTGGCCGCGTAGACCAGGCAACGCACGCAGTTGGGCGGGAGGTCGACGGCATCGCCCAGGTGCAGCGGGTCGGCCCGGTCGGGCGTCTCGCACAGGCCCCGGCCCGCGGGGTGCCTCCGCGCCTTCCCGGAGACCACGTCGGCCGAGGGCGCGGTGTGCCGGGTAGTACCGTCCGGGCCGGTGTGGCGGGTGTTCTCGTGCACCGTCAGGACGACGGGAGCCGCGCCGACCACCAGGTTCCAACGGCGCTTCGCCGTCTCCAACTTCGCTGCGGCCAGCGCCTCTTCGGCTTTGCGCCGCTGCGCCGCGGCTTCCCGCTCCTCGACGATCCGGTGCGGCAGCGGCGGGTCGAGGTTCAGCTCGTCAGCGGCGACCAGCATCCAGCCGTCGACGCTGGACACCCGGTCGAGGCCGGGGAAGCTCCGCCCGAGTACGGCCGTGCACCAGTCGTAGCCGCAGCGCGCGGCCACCTCCTTCATGCGCTGGAGGTCGGCCGGGCCCAGCGGCGGCCGACTTCTCAACTCGGCTTCGCGCTTCAGCTCTTGGTACAGCTCGTACGCCGGTTCCGGCTCAGGAGCTGGAAGCAGAACGGTGATGATCTGGCGACGGGACATCGCGGTTTCCTTCGTTCGGGACTTCCGGCGGTGCTCTCCGCCGGATGGCGCCACGGTGGGCGCCGTACGGTTTCGTGTGGCAAGAACCCGTGTCAGGGCCTGAGTTCGCAGGCGGTCATTCGAGGAGTTCGTCCTCGGTGAGGCCGCCGGGAATGTGGTGGACGTGTACGCCTTCGGTCGTGACGATCACGGTGTTGGCTCCGCCTTCGGCCTTGACGGTGACGACGCAGCTGCGTTCCTCGTTGGGCTGCTCACTCATCTGGGTTCGCTCCTTGTAGGGGTGTGCGGTAGGTGGGCCCTACGGTGTCTCCGGCCCGAAGGCCTCGTCGATGACAGCGGGGTCCGGGTCCAGGCGGGTGGCCGCCACGCTGTGACCGGCTGCGCGCAGCGTGGCGGCGTTGTCGCGATCGCGCAGGGCGAGCACCGCGGCGGTGTAGGCGGGGATGAGGCTCGGGCGGAGGCCCGACTCCTCGAAAAGTCCGCTGATGACGCTTTCGGCCGTCGGCTCAGGCGTCTCGGAAGTGGCCATGGGCGTTGAGCTCCTCGGAGGGGTTGAGCGGAGAATCGTTCTCAGCGAAGAATCGAACGGCTCGAACAGGCCGGTTGTTACGCCTTGGCGGGGGACACGGCAGCGACCGAAGCGACCCACGCCCGGCCCAACCATCGCGGAACGCCCGGGAATGCGTGGGCCAGGAGCAGGCCGGCCGCGATCGTGAGGGTGAACGAGATGTTCGCCAGAGCCCACCCGATGACGCCGACCACCGCGGCGACCGCCATGGCGAAGGCGACGCCGAGCACGTCGAGCGCGAGCGGGGCGAGGGCGGGATGCGCGAGGGCCAGGAGGCCGAGGGCCCAGGCGAGAAGCCGCAGCTTGGCGCCCATCTCAACCCTCCTGCTGCTGGCCGTAGAAGCCATTGCTCGGGTCGGTGGTGTCGGAGAGGTGGACGCGCCACCCGTCGGTCGTCTTCACCAGCGGGTCGTCTTCGGTGCCCGGGTGTCCGTCGGCCGCGCAGATGTTCCGCTGGCCGTTGTGGTCGCGCTTCTGCTGACCCTCGCTGATGTAGCCCGCCATGGCGGTGCTCCTCTTCGTTCGGGACTCGGGCGGTGCTCTCCGCCCTCGTGGAACACGATAGAGGGTTACTAATGAGTAGCCGACAACAACTGTGATTGTTGTCGCTAAAGTTGGCGAGACGTCAGATCACGCGACTCAGGGGGAGCCCATGGCCGGCCGTACCGAAGCGGCGCCCGTTCTCGAACCTCCACTCATCCTCACACCGAGCGACGACCCGCGCCCCGTGGAGCGCGCCGTTGTCGACGGCATCGCGGGCGACTTCGGGCCGGAGACGTTCCTGTGGATCGTCTTCAACCGGCCCGACGGCGGCGCCCGAGTCTGGTACGCCTGGACGTCGGGCGGTCACCCCCTCGGGGACGACATCGACCGCCGCGCCCTGGCCGCTCCGCTGGACGCGGCCGACTGGCTGCACTTGATGGGCAAGCACCTCGAGCGCCGCACCCGCGGCCGCGTCCAGATCGACGCCCACCCGCTGCGCCCCATCCTCGCCGACCTCCAAGCGGGCGTACGTGCCCCTGACGACGAGCGTGTAAAGCTCCGCCGCATGGTCGAACTGGCGGCCGACATGACCGGCCAGGCCCGCCCTGCAGACCGTCCCGTCCGCTGGGTTGGCGTCGGCCCTGATCTCCTCATCACCCGGAAGGCACAGCCATGACCGACGACAAACGCCCCTTTGCCCCGGCCGGCATCGTGCCCCTGCCCACGGAGCAATGGACGATGCTCCGTCTGATCAACCCACCGGAGCCCAACCCGCACCCTATGCCGGACGACTTGGACGAGGGGGTCGCCGCGTTCGTGGCGGGCTCTACGTCACCCGTCCGGTGGTGGCCGGACCCGACCGAAGACGAGTGGGTCGCCGCGTTCGTGGCGGGCTCTACGTCACCCGTCCGGCGGTGGCCGGCCCCGGCCGAAGGAACCCGCGATGAGCACTGACCCGGGCCCGATCCCCGCGGGTGCGATCGAGTGGCGCAAGATCGAGGCGGGGGCCATCCAGACCGGCAACGCCCTGGAGGACATCCGCAATCGCGAGCCGTATGCCGTCGAGCAGGTCATCATTCACGCGCTCGCCGAGTTCAGCATGGGCGGCCCGCCAATGGGCAAGGACGAGGCCCGGCGCTGGCTCAGTCTCTACCTGCGCCAGGTCGCCGAGGGACGTTCCCCCGTTGATCCGGGAGTGCAGGCATGAGCGGCATCGACGAGCAGACCGCCCGCGCCTGGTGGGAGTTCATCGACCAGCAGCTCGACGAGGAGCTGCGGACGAAGTACCCGACCGCGGACAGCACACCGGCGGTCACCGAGTACCGGGAGAAGTACCGCGGCGCGCAGAGCGAGTACCAGGCCCTCGTCGACGCGCTGCACCGTGGCGTCCAGGAGGAGGCCGAGGACCACCTCTGGGGGCTCCGGAACCGCGCATCCGCGTGGGAGACGCACCCCGAGTACCCCGAGCCGATCTCCGACGGCACCATGCCCTGCCCCGTCCCCGCCCCCGAGAGTGGGCACCCGTGCGTGAAGCGGATCCCCGCAGGCTGGGCCGCGGCCGAGGGGCACGGCGGCGGCCATTTCTGGCAGTCCCCCAGGGCGGCCGAGCTCGAGGCCCGCGGCGCGCACTACGACCCGGGCACGCTCCTGTCCGGCCAGCCCACGCCGTGGCACCTGCCCGAGGACTGCACCCCCGACTGCTGGAAGTGGAGTAACTGATGACCGACGCGCGATGGAACGGATACGCCCGCCTTATCGAGGCATCCGGTGGCTATCACGTTGCCAAGGTCCACGAACTGCTGACCGTGGTCGGCAAGCAAGCGGCCGGAGCGCGCATCGTGGCGGGCATCGAGCAGGAACTGGCCGCGCACGATATCGGCTGTCTTCCACCCCGAGTACCCCGCGACCAGAACGCCTACGTCCTGCTCTACAAGCAGGACGGGCCTGGACTCGTCGGCCTCATGCACCTCGTGCGCCAGCTCTGCGACGAAGACGTCCCCATCGGCCCGGCGACCACGCGCAAAATCATGACCGTGGCCTGTCTTCTGCAGCAGAACCAGGCATCGCCCGAGGGCGACGCAGCATCAGCATGAACGAGGAGTACGTGGACGAGATCGTCGACGCCGAACTCGTCGAGGACCGGGAGCTGGCGCGCGCCGCGCCGGCCCCCCGCCTGCTCGTCAACCAGCACACGGCGTTGATGCCGGGCGAGGAAATCCCGACCAGCGACAATCCGCGCACCACGTACACGGAACGGGACGTGTACTACAACGAGGCGACCGCCCAGGCCATCAAGGAGGCCGAGGCAGCGGAATCTCCCCAGCGCCGGACCGCCATGCGCTTGTTCGAGGCGTGGTGTGCGGAGCAAAAGCAGGTGGCGAAGCCGTGTACCACGAAGACATACACCGAGTACGGGCATCACCTAATGGAGCGGGGACTCAAGGTCACCACGATCCAGCACTACATGTCCCTGATCCGGACCTCGATGCCAGCCGGGAAGCGGCCTGACCCGAGCGTGTACCTGATGCTCCTCCGCCACTACCGGAAGAAGAACAAGCGGGCGCTGCGGCGCAAGGAAGCGTTCCCTATCACGCTGTCGTACCTGGTCCCGATGATGAAGAAGGCGGAAGCCGGTGACCGGCCGATCGGCTGGCGCGACTCGGCGATGCTCGCCTTCGGGTACCGGTTCCTCGGGCGCAGCATCGAGGACGTCGACCTGGACCTCGAGGACGTGAAGATCCTCGACGACATGGTCACGGTGTGGCTCGCCGAGGACAAGACGCACAAGGGCGAGGAACAGACCCTCTACCTCCACGACCGGGAAGACCTGCGGTTGGTCTTCCGCATGCGTCGCTGGGTCGACTACCTCGCTTCACAGGGCATCACCACCGGCCCCGTATTCCGGGAGGTGAAGCGCAACGGAACCATCGCCTCGTCGGAGACCCGCGCGAAGACGGCCACCAAGCGCGGTGACCACCTGCGCCCGCAGACTGTCAACGATCGGGTGAAGCTGTGGTTCGCCGCGGCCGGCCTCAAGACGGACGGCCGCCCCGTGTCCTCGCACAGCCTTCGCGCCGGCGGCGCCACCGACCTCGGTATGAACGGCGCGACGGACGAAGAACTCGAGGAGGCGGGCCGCTGGAAGAAGGGCTCGCGCATCCCTCGGGAGCGGTACGTCCGCCCGACCAAGGACGCGAAAGCGGACCCCTTCAAGAAGGTCCCGACGTACAACCCGGAGGCTCAGGCGCAGGAGTGACCCCGTCCGCCGTACGGGCCGA
Organism: Streptomyces cahuitamycinicus; assembly: GCF_002891435.1. Classification (GTDB taxonomy): domain Bacteria; phylum Actinomycetota; class Actinomycetes; order Streptomycetales; family Streptomycetaceae; genus Streptomyces; species Streptomyces cahuitamycinicus. The sequence goes on along the minus strand of NZ_POUC01000051.1, from coordinate 18,603 downwards.
TCAGCCCGAGGACGGCGGATGCTCGGCCGTTCCGGTGCGGACGACGGGAGCCATGTAGCCGAGGCCGGAGGGGCTCCACCTTTCCGCGTCGGCGGAGTCGCGGCCGGGCTGGAGGGCGAAGCCGGCGTCGGCGAGACGGCGGCCGGCCGCCTCCTGGCGGAACCTCTCCCAGTCCGGCAGATCCACGGTGGCGAGGACAGTGAGGCCTTGGTCGAGCACGTTGAGCTGGTATCCGTGCTCGACCCGGCCGTCCTCGTGGGGCTGGCTGTTCGGCGTGCAGACGGCGATGAGATCGGACATGGTGACCTCCCGGTTGAAGACGGCCGGGGGCGGTTGGGAATCCGGCCGCGCCCCATCGTGCCGCACGGGCCTGACAGTCCATCGCCTGAATAACGGAATCGGGCCTACCACCGCAGGTACAACAAAGCGCCGTCCGTCACCTCTCACCGCGCAGACGGCGCCCGTCGGACCCCTAGAAGGAGGGCTCCCAAAAACACGGGGTCTTGCCTACCGTATCAACTCTCTTTGCACTCCAAGCTGGCTCAGGCGGGGACGGGGAGCACTGCGCGCATGGCGGCCGCGGTGAGGGCGAGCACCGAGCAGACCGCGCGCGGGTCGTCGTGCAGCTCCCACAGGGCGTCAAGGGCTCGTCGTCGCCCGGGGATGCCGTTCGGGGCGGCGTCGAGGACGGCCTGGACGGCGGAGCGGGCCCGGACGGTGGCGGCGATCTGTTGCTCGACGTCGTTCAGCGCCTCGGTGGGGGAGAGCTGGAAGGCCCGGGAGAGCGCGGCGGCGTTGTCGAGGACGGTGAGGGCGTCTGCGGTCGGAGGGACGAGCTTGTCGAGGTCGACGGTGCCCATCGCAGTGCGGGTGTGCGGTCGGGCGTCAGGGTCGACAATGACGAGCAGGCACATCTGGGCGACGTGCATGGTGCGGGCGAGGCCGAACTCCTCGGCGTGGGCCAGCAGGACGGGCAGGCCGGCCGTGGGGGGCGCGCCCGGGGAGAGGAGCGCGGCCGTGTAGTCGGCCGACCGCTGGGTGACGATGCTCCAGTACGGATTGGTGGTCATGCTGCGCCGCTCTCGTGGTCGTGGTTGAGGTGGGGGACGCCGTATCGGCCGACGAGCTGCTCGAGCGCGTCGGGGCTGCCCGCGGTCAGCGTGAGGCCGCTGCACTGGGGGCACTTCCAGGTGTGCCGGTCGGGGCCGGGTTCGATGGGGTTGGCCTTGTCGGCGGGGCCGCAGTACGGGCAGCCCTCGTGCTCGAACCGGCAGGGGTACACGATGCCGTTGCCGCGTCCCTCTTCGTGGTCACAGCCGGTCCAGGCGCATTCGTCGTGCGGGCAGTGCGGGCCGTACACCAGGCGGTTCATGGTCACTTGTCTCCGTCCGGGTCGGGTGCGGTGTTGCCGGTGTCGAGCTGGAAGTACCAGCGGTCACCGGGGTAGTCGCGCGGGGCGGTGATGGTGAAGTTCGCGCGGAGCACGTCCATCACGACCTTGGCGGTCGCATCGTCGGCGCGGAGGCGTACCTCGGCGACGCCGGGGAGGGTTACGCGGTCCTCGCGGTCCTGGCGCTCACGGCGGGGCTGGCGTGCCATCAGCCGCTCACCTCGACCAGGTCGCCGAGGACGACGCGCATGCGGTCGGCGGTGCAGCCGCACGGGACCCGCAGGTAGATGACCTCCACGGGCTCGCCCTCCTCGTCGTGCACCACGGCCTGCAGGTAGTTGAACTCCCGTCCGGCGCACGAGTAGCAGGGCGTTTCCTCGTCTTCGTCGTACAGGCCGTCATCCATGTCGGGGTCGGTGTGCGGGTGCCCGCATCCGTCGTCCAGGTGCTCGGCGCGGCCGCAGCCCTCGCACTTGGAGCACACGACTTCGACCAGGAGCGGGGGCCGGCCGCCGTCGGACGGCTGGGCGAAGGTGCGCCCCTCGGCGTCGAGCCCCGAGCCCTGGCAGTCGTCGCAGGGGCGGGCGTCGCCCAGGTCGGGAGCAGGGAAGTCGACGTACAGGTACTCGGGGAGCAGGAAGCGGCTGGGCTGGTCCGCTGGGGTGTCCGTCGGCTGGTCGGACTGGGTGCGGGAGGTGCGCAGGCGGGCGAGGGCGGCGCTGTACGGGATGCGTTCCCGGGCGGCCAGTTCGCGGGCGCGGCGCTTGAGGTCGTTGCTGACGTGCCGTGACATGTCGTCTCCGAGGCAGGCCCCACGCCGCCCGCCGCAGGTGTCAAGGCAAGGCGATTCGTCACGGGCCCTCGCCCGGGGTTCGCCCGGGTGCCGGTAGCCGTGTCCGGCGAGCCTTCGACCGTGGTGCCGTCGCTGCGTGGGTAGCGGATCGGCGGTCTGTGCGGCGTGGCCACACTTCATGCGGGACTCAGCGTAGCGGTCCGGCCACCTCTCTGCATCCGATCTCATCTCATCCCATCTCATCTCGTCTCTGTGATGAGTTGAGATGGGATGAGATGAGATCGGTTAATGGGAGGTGGAAACCGTGGTAGAACGGGCCGTCGTACGTCCGCAGCGGACCAGGAGCGAAGTCCATGAGCGAGCCCACCGCCGATGCCCCGGCCGGGGAGAGCGCAGAGCAAGAGACCTGCATCTTTCCGGGGTGTGGAGCGCCGAGAGAGCCGAAGAAGGCGAAGGCTCCGGGGCCGGCGCCGAAGTTCTGCGAGCGCGAGGACCACAACGGGGGCGCGAAGTGGCGGTATGAGCGGAGCGTCGCAGCAAGGCAGGCCCGGGATGCCGGCGCCCCGGAGGAGCCAGAGACCGACAAGCCCGTCACGGACTCCTTGGTCGACGCGGTCAACGTCCGTGAGGACATCGTTCGCCTGCTGAAGCTGCTCCCCGAGTCCCTCGAGCGCTACATCGGTCTGCTGCAGACGGCTGGCGACCCGGAGGCGGCCGAGGCCCAGGTGATGGCCGTGGAGAGCGAGGCCAACACCCGGGTCGCGTCGGCAGAGGCCCGCGCCGACGCGGAGCGCAACACCCGGATCGCCGCGGTGAAGGCAAAGGAGGCGGCCGAGCAGGAGAAGGCGGCCGCCGACCAGGCCGCGGAGCAGATGGAGCAGGAGCTCGAGGCGGCCCGCGCCCAGTTCCAGGCGGAGGTCGAGCGGATCACCGCGGAGGCCAACGCCAAGGTCGAGGCGGCGCATACCGCCGTGGAGGAAGCCCGCGCGGAGGCAGACCGACTGGTCGCGGAGGCGCGCGAGCTGGCCGAGAGGCACGTCAACGCTGCTCGCCAAGGAGCGGCCGACGAGATCGCCGACATCCGCAAGCGGTCCGCCGCGGAGGTGAAGAAGGCTGAGGACGAGGCTGGAAAGGTCCGGGTCGAGGCGGAGCGCCAGGTCGCGGAGATGACGGCGACGCTCGAGCAGGCGCAGGCCGCCGCGAACGCTCAGGTCCAGGAGGCCAACGCGAAGGCGGCGGCCGCGGACGAGCGGGCCCGGGAGGCTCAGGAGAACGCGCGGCAGGCCCGGAGCGATGCCGACGCCAGGGTGACAGCAGCCAAGGAAGCGGCCGACACCGTCCAGGACGGGTTGAAGGCCGAGCTCGAGCGCACGAACAAGAGGTTGAGCGAACTGGACCCCCGCGTCGACGCGCTGCGCAACGAGCTGGACCAGGCGAAGGACAAGCTCCGCGCTGCGGAGGACCGGGCGCGTACGGCCGAGACCGCGCTGCGCGCCCGGCAGGAGCAGGACGGCGCGCCGGAGTAGTCGGCCGGAACACCGACTTCCCCCGACGCCGCGGCGTTACGGTGGTCGTAGAAGGGCATCCCCCGTCGGAACCGGGCCCTTCTCATGCTCACCGTCAGTCGCGGGACCGCCGGCTGCGCAGGCGTGCCCACAGGGACGGGCGGGGGTCAGCTACCGCGACGACTGCTTGCCCGAAGGCTGCGAGTGCCGCCTCAAGCCGGGTGCGGTCCTTGATGTCCCCTACGGCGGCGAGCAGTTCGTTCGTTGCTGTCACGACACGTTGATCTGCATGGCGCAGGAAGGGAGCTGCTGCTTCGTGGACTCGGACCAGGGGTTCGCGCAGAGCTGCCAGAGAGGTCTTGTTGGCGTGGATCTCGCGGAGACCGAGTTGCGCGGCCGCGCCACCGGCGGCCGCGAACATATGCCGATCGGATCCGCCCAGGGCGCGGACGCGGGCGCCCTCCCCGACCGCCGCGAAGGCAGCCACCGCCAGGAACCGCGCCTGCTCCCAAGGGCGCTCCCAGAGACGGTGATTGAGGTCGGCGGCGGCCCGGACGTCCACAACAGCAACGATCAGGGCGTCGGCCCGCTCGCGGAAGGTGGCCAGTTCGGTCTGCTGATCAGCGCGGTCACGCGACCGGTTCGTCAGGCGCCAGATCACCAGACCGCCGGCGAGGGCCACCACGCCGTTGACCAGTGCTTCGGCTTGCCCTGCAAGGGCTTCGAGGAGCGTGTTCACGGCGGCAGCTTCCCCGGGACGCTGATCAGCCGGGAAGGCTTGTTGCCCGACGAGGGCGGAATGCGGACAGTCCTGTTGCGAACAGGGTCAGACGGCGTAGTCGTGCTGAATCCGGTCCTCGGCCGTGCGGGCGGTGACGGTGTCGACGGCGCGCTCGAGGGCGGCAAGGAACGGGTCCGCGGCCGCGTCGAGGACGGCGTCCCTGGCGAAGTCCTCGACGCTCTGGCCGACGGCCGCGGCGGCGCGCTGCACCTGGGCGTACTGGTCGGCCGTGAGCGGCGCTAGCGCGAGCAGACAGAGCGCGATGTCCATGCCGGGACGGTACCAGCGTCCTGGGGGCCGTCAGGGGCCGTCACGGGTGATCTACGCGGTGCCCTCGGTGGCCTGGCGCTGCGCGAGGAGGGTCCGGCGCATCGTCTCCCAGCGGGTCGGCACCAGGTCCTCCTCGGCGATCTCGCCGTCAGCCGCGGCGTCCTGCTTGACCTGCACGGCGTCGGCGACCTTCTTGTACCACTTGCTGATGCCGCGGCTGTGGATCGGTACGCCGGAGTCCGGGTGCGGTGGGGTCGACAGCCACAGGTGCTCGGGGACGCTGCCCTGCAGGCGGGTGATCAGCTTGTCCCGGCGGTCGAGCCAGTCGATCAGCCGTTCTGCGGTGTCCTCGCTCAATTCCACGATTTCAGGTTCAGGCTCTCGTCCCCGGAGACCGCCCTGCGGCTGGCGGACGATCTTGAGGGTGCGGTTCTGCACCTTCCGGGTACGCATGTCCATGGTCAGGGTGAGGTCGTCGACGAGCATGGACTCGAGTTCGCCCCGACGGGGCAGGACGTCACGCATGACGCCCCACATGGCCAGGCCCCGCACAATGACGTCAGGCCGGTCGACCTCGGGCCACTGGCCGGCCTCGTCCTCCAGGTGGTCGGTGATGAGGTCGGCGAACTGCGGGGGCACCGTGGGGCGGAGCGTCATCGGCGGCATGTCGGGGGCCTCGAACGGGATCCGTGCCTGGCGGGCGAACGCCTCCAGGCAGTAGATCCGGATGCGCTCGGAGGAGTCCACGCTGGTGGGGTCGGTGGACACGGTGGGCATGGTTCGCAGGAACCCGCCGCGGCCGAGGAGCAGGTAGGCGTGGACGGCGTCCGGGGCGAGGAGGTCCTCGAGGGAGTCGCCGGCCGTCTCCGACAGGCCCAGTGGCAGCGCTAGGGCCAGCTCGGAGGCGACCCATTCGAGCTGCTGCAGGCGGGAGTCCGACACGACGTCCTTGGCCGTGCGGTTGACCGTGCGGAACACGTCGAGGATGCGTTCCAGCTCGATGATCGAGGCCGCGGTCGACGGGACGGCCGTCAGCGCGGCCGCCGGCGTCGGGCGGCCGCCGCTGGCGCTGAGGTGGCGGGCGGGCGTACTCATGGGCATAGATATTGCCGCCTCGCGCTGACATTGGGTGCACTTCCCTCGGCCTAGTTCAGCAGGCCTCGGCGGCGCGGCTGGTTCAGCGGCTCCGGCTCGTACACGGTCAGCAGGGCCGCATCCGCCCGGTCCGGCGACTTCATACCGCGCTGCTTCATCGCCTTCTTCGACTCGACGACGCTGTAGCCGGCGCTGTTGGAGCCCAGGCGCGGGGTGGAGAGCTGGATGCCGGTCTGCCGGTCGACGCGGAGGCGAAGTCGGCCCAAGCCGGTCGACGGGTCCGGTTGCAGCAAGCCCCTGGTGGCGAGCCACATCTCGTCGCGCTTGCGGTACGGCCGCATCTGGGCGCCCGGGTCGTCCTGCTCCGGCGACTCGGACACCATCACGCCGACGATGTCGGCCTGGTGGCGGCCGGTGTCGGCCCAGCGCTTGAGCATGGACACCACGCCGTGGCCGATGCCGTTCTGGTCGACCTTGACACGGACCGCGTGCGGGGAGCTGAGGGCGTCGGCGAGGAGCTGCGCGGCCTTGATCTCCTCGAGGACCTTCTCGGCGAGGAGGACCTGGTCGTCGTTGATTGCGCCGGAGGCCGTGTAGCGGGTCTCGATGACGTCGCCGACGATGCGCGAGATGACGAACTCGTCGCCGCCGTCCGCGGCGACGTCGACGCCGAGGCGGACCCAGGCGCCTTCCTTCACGGTGTGGGTGGCGGTCTCCTTCTCGATGCCGAGGTCGCACAGCCGGCGCCATCCGGGCCCGGTCGGGTCGTCGCTGGTCTGGGCGGCTTCCACCCATGTGACGGGGATGGTGAGGCCTCCCCCGCCCTTGGGGAACTTCGCGTGGACCTTGGCGATGACGTACGGGTGATCGGGCCCGTACTCGCGGATCGTGCGGTCCACCCATTCCTGGTCGGGCAGGTGGATTGCGAGGGAGTGCGCGGGCACACCGTCCGGGCAGTCGTTGCAGTAGGGGACCCGCTCACGGGTGATCGCTGGGGAGTCAAAGGTCGCGATGGGGATGGTGACGGTGCCGCGTTCCTCGGGGTCCTCGCCCTCCTCGCACAGGCCCTCGAACCAGGACCGCGGGTCGTCCATCGCGGGGTTGCCGATCGCCAACATCCTGGCGTCACCGGTCAACAGGTTGTTGGTTCCGTTGCCGATCATGCGGGCGATGCCGCCGGCCTCGTCGACGACGATGAGCAGCTTGGGCGTGCCGTGGATGCCCTGCATGGCGGCTTCGTCGTTCTCGGGCGCGGTGAAGCCGTAGGCGACCAGGACGTCGTTGCCCCACTGATCAGGCATTTTCCACTGCGTGGTGTCGCAGTAGCCGGGTAGGCCAGCACGGGCGACGGTCTTGCGGATGTGCGGCCAGAGTTGGTTTCGGACCTGTCGAAATCGGGTCGCCGTGGTGACGATGACCATGGTCCCGGGAGCGTTGACCGCTCCGGCCCAGGCGACGAGCCTGCCCGCGATCCAGGTTTTCCCCACACCAAATCCGGCCGGGACAGCGATGCGCTTGTGGAATGGGACAGCGTCGACGATCTCTCGCTGTTTGCCCCAGATGCTTTCCCCGAGGACGTCCTCGATGAAGCCGGAGGGGGTGTCGTGCCACAGGCCGTACATCGAGCCGGTGGCCCGCTCGACTTCCCGCATGACGTGTGGCCGCTCGCGGGCGGTGATGTCGTGCTTGAAGGCGCGGCGCCGGGTGGCCGCGGGGGCGCGGAGCAGGATGTCGGCGACGTTGGAGGCGTCTCGGGAGATGACGCCGGGCTGACGTCCGTTCCGCAGCTCCCGGGCCGGTGGGACCACGCGGGGGCGTGCGGGAGGCGGGAACTGCTTGCGGAGCATGGCCCGGAGGGTGCGGTCTGCAACCCGCTTACGTCGCGTTCACGGTCGTCAGCGCGGACGGGATATTGAGCACCATGTAGGCGCTCTCGGCGGGCCCGGCAAAGTGATACCGGATAAGGGGGGCCCGAAACCGAGGGTCGACATGGGAAAATCAGGTAGTCGAGGTCGACGGCCTGGGGGCGGGCGGCGAAACCTCTCTCTGCGAGAGGAGGTGAGATCTCGATGCGGAAGTTCGGCCGAGACCTGTTGATTGCCGCAGGCGGCCACTTGCTGGCCTACACGGTCATCATCTGGGCGATGCCTGTGTCCGCACATCTCACCGGGTGAGCCCTGATGCCTGCAAGCGAGTGGGCCCACCGGTGAGAGTGCCTGTCGGGACCTCCACGGTCGTCGCCGATCCAGGAGGTCACAGTTCCGAGAATAGTCCTACCCATGCAGAGGTGATGCAGTGCGGCGCCCGGTCGAGCCCAGAGCTTGGACCGGGCGCCGCGGCATGTCGGGGGAAGGGAGTCGCGGCCTGGCCGGGGCCCATGCCCAGACCGTCGGCCAGGCCGCGGGTGTTCCGGCACTGACCATTAGAACGGCCACCCGGGGGATAAACGGGTTGGCGCTCTGTGCCGGAAGTCATGGCCGGGGTGAGGCCCTGCACCGGGGAGGTGGAGCAGGACCTTCACCCCAGCTCTCGGGGGGTGCGTGGCTGGAGTGCTTTCCCCGGGGGGATCTCGGGCAAAGAGCCAGCCGCACCCTGTAGTACGTCGCGCGCCGGATTCTGTTACGCCTTGTCGGCGGTCGGGGGCTTCCTCAGCCGGAATTCGGCGCGGACGTCGCTGGAGGGGAAGTCGTTCACCAGCAGGCGCTCGACGCTGATCGGTCGGGCGTCGAAAAGTCTGGGATCCGGGGTGACTTCCTTGAGCGGCTTGCCCAGGGCCACCCACTGGTCGAGGGCCTCCCGGGCGTCCTTCTTGGCACGGGCCGCCTCCTCGTCGCTCAGTGGCGCGCCCAGGGCCTGGGCGTGGAAGGGGACGACGCGGACCGCGACCGCGGTGGCGCCCTGGCCGTCGCTGCCGACGTCCCACCCGAGGGAGGCCTCGAGGCGTTCGTTCGGTGCCCCGATGAGCTTGAGGACCGCGGCGACGGCCGCACAGCCGACGCAACAGTCAGGGGCGTTCTCCTCGGCGGCCGCGTCCGGCTGCGGTTCCTCGGCGGCAGGCTCGTCGGCAACGGCCGCGCGGGTCGCGTCGAGGCTGGCGAGCAGGTCCTCCTCGTCCTCGGCCCACCGTATGGCCAAGCGGAAGATGCCCAGCTCCGACTCGACCACGGCACGCTCCTCCGGGGGGAGCTGGAACCACGGGGTGGTCTCCTGGCCGGCGCTCTTGAGGAACGCCCGGCGGGCCTCGTAGAAGTGCCGGGTCAGGTTCCGGGGGAGCTGCGTGCGCGTGGGCATGGATCGCATCGTCATGCCTGGGGGAACGCCGGGCGGCCGATTCTGTGACACCCCTCCCCTTCGCCGCCCTGTTGCTGCTGCTGCGCTGGAAGCCGGTTCGCAGGCCCTTGGGAGGCGATGCACGCCGATGACTGAGCGAAGCGAAGGCATCGGAACTCTTACTTCATTGTGGTGCTTGATCTTGTTACTAAAGGCGCCTGATCTACCGGTGACCGGATGCCCGGCGGCCGTTTCACCGGAAGCCGGATTTTCAGGCCCCGGTGACCGGCGCCTGATTTTCAGGCCCCGGTCTGACCTGCGGCACAAAGCGAAGACCGGCCCCGAGAGTGCTCAGGGCCGGCCGGTGGAACGAGGAGGATCGGTCAGCGTTCGCGCGTCAAGCGGGCGGTCCGCGTCTGCTGATAGATCAGCTTCTTCCCGACGCCGGCGTGCTCGGCGATCTTCTCAGCGTCCCAGCCATACGGCTCCTCCATCAGGGCCAGGGCCGCCTCTCGCATGAACACCACTGCGGCACCGCGGCGGGCGCGCGCCGCGGCGACAACACGGGCCAGGCGCGGCAGGTCCTCCGACGCGTTCTCAACGCGCGGGACCCCGGCCTCCTCAGCGAGCTTGACCAGCTCACCGCCCGGCACATCGGGGACGGGCCGCAACTCGAAGTGCCCGCTCGCGGTGCGCCTGCGCTCGAAGCCGCCGTAGTACGCCTTACTCAGGATCTCCCGGTAGGCGGTGGCCGTGACCCCGATCGTCCGGGCGAGGCCCTTGACGTGCTCGAAGAACCACAGGGAGGCCACGGCCTTGTCGCGGTCCTCGAGGTGCAGGGCAATCTCGGCGTCCGCCTGGCGGATGATCTCGGCCGCGCGCTCGATCCGGTCGTCCGGACGAGCGATGCGGCCCAGCTCCTCCTTCACGGCGCCTTCTTCGCGCTCGCGCAGGGCCTTGTAGTCGGTCGCGTCGATCTTCTTCGTCGAGTAAGTGATTCCGGCCTTGGGCATGGCTGCCGATTCCTGTCTCAAGCTGTGGCGCTTGCTGCGCCTCACGCCGACTGGGGTAACCCCACGCCTGCGCACTGCCGAGAATAGTACAGCCACGAGACCCGTGTCAGGAGTGGGCGCGACGCACCGGCACTGACCTGCACCGCAGCAACGTGAACGCCACACCGCCCACGACCAGCACACGCCCCTGCCCGTCCTGGGCCCGAGTCTGGCCGGGAGCCGGGTCGCCGGGCGTATCGGTGACCGCGATCCGACCGACGCCGAGGTTCGGGCCGTCCGGCAGGCGTACGGCCCACAGCAGCCACGGCCCAAGGCGCAGCCCCCGCGGCCGCCGCACGCGGGCCCTCACCGTGATCCGGGGACTCACTGGGCGCCATCCTTCCGCCGCGCGGCGTCCCGCTCGGCGCTCCGCCGCTGGAACTCGGCCCACTCCGCCCGCGGGAGCAGCGCGCACACCATCAGCGACCTCCGCCCGATGATGACCTGCAGGCCGCTCCGCCCGGCGTCCGTCTCCGGCCCATACCGGGCGAAGCCGATCGCGAAGAACGGCGGGAAGTTCCTCTGGGGCACGAGGAACACGCCGGCGGTGAACCGGCCGATGTCGACGAAGTGCGGCCGCTGGACCGACAACAGCGCCACCACAAGGCAGTACGTGACCGCCGCGACCGGCGAGCACATCGCCCACAGCAGCGTGCCGAACACCCCGAAGAACAGCACGGACGCGGTCCACTCGCCGAAGCGGTACGCAAGGGACGGCGTCCCCGGCCGGTACCGGACCGTGCCGGGGCGTACCTCGTAACCGAACCGGTTGGCGCCGTTCTCCCACTGGAAGTGGCTGGGATGGCGGTCGGAGAACGACGCCTGGTGCGGGCCGTCATGCCGGGCGCGCCGCTGGCACTGGAGGTCGATCTCACGCTTCGACCAGGTGGGGCACTGCCGTCGCCGAATCACTTGCGCCCCCACGAGAACAGGAAGTCGAGGAGCCCGTCGACCAGGCCCTCGAAGACGGTGGCGATCCACCCGGCCCCGGAACCCCTCGGCGTACGGCCGCGCTGGCGGCGGGCCCGGCTCATCGCGCGGCCGCCACAGTCGTGGAGCGCACCCCGTCAGGGGTGAGTTCGTACTCACTGCCGTCGGCGTAGCGCACCAGGACCTCGCCGGGGAGCTGCGGCCGGCGCACCTTCCACCCGGCCTCGTAGGACTCCCTCGGGTTGTCCTCGAACCAGCCGTTGCAGGTCGTGCACGCGGTCAGCAGGTTGTGAGCCTGGTTGATCCACGGCTCACGTGCCCCGCCCATGCCGCGGTTCACGCGGTGGTGGATGGTCAGGTCCTGCCGTGTCCCGCAGCGCACGCAGGCGCCGCCATCCCGGTCGTGGACGAGGGCCTTCACCACTTCGGTGGGGCCGGTCCGTCGTCGTGCCACAGCGCTGGTCTCCTGCCTGCCCCGGGCGCCGGGCCGCTTCGTTCACGGCCCTGGATGCGCGCCCCGGGGCGAGGCGGGGAGAGTGGACGGCGGCTGCGGCTTACGTCGCGTCGACCGGCTGCGCCTCCCAGAGGGTGCGCGCCACATTCTCCGTTCCGTGTGCCTGGCGGGGGCGGCTCGCGCAGTCCCAGCCGGGCCGGGGGCGGCGTTGTGCAATTACCGTCCAGCCAGCTGCGCGCAGGCTGGCACCGGACTCGCCTTCCTGCGTGTACGTGATCAGCCGCGTGTACCCCAACGCCTTCGCGGCTCGCCACGCCGCGCCGTACAGCAAGCTGTTGGCGTTGCGCACGCCGTCCGTCGCGGTCCGAGTTACCTCGAGTGTCTGGCCATCGTCGAAGTGCCGGGCCACTGGGCGGCCAACGATGGCCACGGCGCGCAGCACACCGTCTTGGTCAGCGGCCCCCACAGTGAACACCGCCCCAGCGGGCGGCTTGTGGTGCCTGTGCCATGCGGCAACGAACACCTTGGCATCCTTCTGCCGGACCGGAACGAGGTGCAGCCGCGTCTCCTCGTTGCTCGTGAGCACAGCTCCCTCCGTCCGCATCAGGTGCTCCTCGCGGTGTCGCGGCGCAGCCGGAGGTGGCAGAGCTCGGCGTACTCGGTCTTGGCCTCCACGCCCATGGAGTCGAAGCCCTCCAGGCGGGCGGCCTCCAGCGTGGTGCCGGTGCCGGCGAACGGGTCCAGGACGAGCCCGCCGGGCGGGGTGAGCAGCCGGACGAGCCACTGCATCAGGGCGACCGGCTTCACTGTGGGGTGCACGGTGCCGTCCGGCAGGCGCGGCCGCTCGCTGGTGGGGGCCTTGGCCTGGTAGCGGAACGCCGGGTAGAAGCGGGAGGCGCCGCCGGAGTCCGCGCCCCGGATCGGCTTGCACACGGCCTGGGCCTTGAAGTCGCCGTAGACGTCGCGGAACTTGTCCGATCCGCGGCGCCGAGGGTTCGCCCCGGAGGTGAGCAGACCCGACTGGGCATCGAGTTCGGCCACTGGGCAACCGGGCACGCAGCCATCCGCGCAGGCGTCGCCGATCGGCTCACCGTCCTCGTCGACGAGGGGCGAGTGCGACAGCAGAACGTTCGCCGGCCAGCGGCCTCCAGGATTCGCCGGGGCTAGGAGCGGCGCGCCGATAGGCTCGACTCGGCATCCGTCGATGTTGAGGGCGCCCGTGCCGTGCGCGAGGACGTTCCCGGCAACCGTGCCCTCGAGGGGCTTGCGGGCGAGGACGATCGGCTCATGGCCCGGTTTCAACGCCGTGCCCCAGCCTTCCCAGCGGGCCGCGTCCGGTGTTGCGGGGGCCGTGTCCGCGAACGTCTCACCGTAGGCGTAGCCGCCTTCGCCTTGCGCCAAGCGGCCGGTCGCCTTACGGGTTCGCTCCTGGATGACCTCACGCTGCTCCCACGCCTCGCCGGGGGTTCCCTTGCGGCCGTTCAGCCGCCAGACCTCGGCATCCATCTCGTCACCGCACCCCATGAACGCCCGTAGTTGCTGCCACTGCTCCCACGTCGGGACAGCGCACCGGTGCGGCAGCCGGGACAGCCACCAGCCGCCCATGTCCGAGGTGCCCATGTGGGCGTCCACGTCCCGGCGGGTAATGCCGCGCGGCTCGGCCTGGTCGGCGAGCCAGGACGTCACGCGGCAGATGTCCGTCCGGTCCTCGCGGCGCTTGTCGATGGCCTTGGACACGTCCAGCGATTTAGGGAATCCCGACCCGTATAGCCAGTGCAGGGAGTCCCGGATCTCGAATCCGGCGTCTTCCACGGCCACAGCCATGCGGTGGTAGGTGCGGGTCGCGCCGAACGCGGCCAGGTGCCCGCCCGGCTTGAGTACGCGCAGGCACTCCGCCCACAGCTCCACGCTGTACGCGATGCCGGAGGAGTCCCACGCCTTGCCGAGGAACCCCAGCTCGTACGGCGGATCGGTCACGATCGCGTCCACGGAGGCGTCAGGGAGAGTCCGTAGGTGCTCGAGGGCTTCCGCGTGGTGCACGACCGGCTCAAGCCCGGTCAGCTCCTCCACGGGTATCAGGGCTTCCTGCCCGGCGGGGGCGAGGTTCGTTGCCGCCACGGGGTCCGTCCGTCCTGCCCCGGCTCGTCGGGCCGGCCGGGAGCGGCGGCCGCGGGGGGACGGCGGAGCGAGCCGGGACCATGAGCCGCCGGGGAGGCTTACGTCGCGTCGAGTCGCGTGTGGAGCTGCGCCCAGGTGGTGACGCCGAGGACGTCCTGGGCGAACCCGGCGAGGGTGTCGGACCACAGGGCGTAGGGCGTGCCGTGCCGCAGGTACGACAGGACCAGGAGGTCAATCACCACCTGGTCGTCGAGGATCTGGAGGGTGGCGCGCCGGTCGGCGGCCGCGGCCGCGGTCAGGTGCTCAAGCTGGTCCAGGCGGGCGAGCCAGTCAGGGACGGCCGAGGTTCGGGTGCACAGGCCGGAGTCGACGATGTTCCGGGCGCGGACGGCGAGCGCTGCCATCCGGGGGCGGGGCGGTGCGGCAGTCGGGAGCATGGCCGCGGACCGTAGGGACGGGGGCGTCTTGCGTCGCCCGCTACCGTGCTGCGTGAGGTGAGGTGACGCGAATCCACAGCTCTGGGCGCGTCACCTCACCTCGCCCGGGTCAGTCCACGCGCTGGGCGGCGAGCGCCCGCTCGAGGGCGTCGAGCATCGTCACGATGTCGTCGACCTTCACGTAGCAGATCCCGAACGTGACGGTTCCGTCGGCGTTCACGTCGAACGCGTACTCCGCGTAGCTCAGCTCGTCCTCGTAGTGGTACTGGCCTGGCTCCGCGTCGGCGAACCCGCCAGGGCCCTCGTCGAACCAGTCGGCGCCCCAGCACTCCGTCATGGCCTGACCGACGGCCGACTTCGGGACGTTCTCGAACTCGATGGTGGCGCGCCCGTGGTCGTCGAGGCAGACCTTTCCCCGGCCCTCTCCGGCCGTCACCCAGTGCAGGGTGGGCCCGAGGCACTGGCATCGAGTTGCGGGGGTGAGGGTGGGGAACGCCGCGGTGAAGGCCGCCTGAGCGGTCTGCTCGTGAAGCTTCCATGCTCCGTGCCAGCTATCGAGTGCCGTAGTGACGTGTGGCTGCACGTCGTCTCCTATCTGCCCAGGTCACGGAGCCGCCGGGCGGCGGCCGCGGGGCGTGCCCCGGGTGACGGCGCACGTTGCAGAAGGCGGAACCCTTGCGTCCGGTGCGAGCGCAGGTCAGGCCGTGAGACGTCGATCACTTCGCCGGATCGGCGGGGATGGTGACCTGGTCGCACGACTCGTACAGCGCGAACCACTCTTCGGGCTCGTCGGTCGTGCCGCCCAGGGCGACCAGCCGTGAACCGCCGTACACCTCTTCGGCGATGTAGCCGATCGCGGCGCGCATGTCCGGGTCGGCGATCCGGTCCGCGTCGGCCGCAACCGCGAAGTACTGGTGCAGCCCTGCGATCGCGTACGGGTCGGTGTTCCACAGGGCGAACGCCAGGAGGCGCTGCGGGCCGTCGTCGTCGACCCACCAGGCGCGCCGGGTCAGGTCGAGAGTGCCGGGCAGGTGCGCGTTGTCGATGAACCGGGCCAGGACCCGCCACACGCTCGCCGAGGTGTTCCGGTACGGGGTGAACGAGACGGCCACCCGCGGGACGTCGCCGTACGGGCGGGGGCAGGACACCAGAGCTGCCCACGCCATGAGCACCGCGGCAAGAAGGTGGTTGTCCGGGTGCGGGACCCGGGCGGCGACACAGCGGACGTCGCGGCCGGCCGCGGCGTCGAGGACGGCCCGGTGCGCGTCGGTGAGGGCGAGGCCGAGGACATCCTCGGCGAACCCGGACGGGGTGTCACGCCAAAGCTCGTACGCGCTGCTTGTGTGCCAGTCCAGCGCGATCATCACGTCCATGAGCGTGGCGTCGTGCAGCTCGGCGATCTCCTTGCGCCGCTCGTCGGCCGGAAGGCCCAGGAGTCGGTGTGCAAGCTCCGCGGTCGCCACGGGAACCCATCCGGTCCGGTGAGGGCGGTTGTAGGTCCGGGCGGAGGCGGCGAGCGCGGCGCAGCGCGTGAGCGGGATGAACGTCATGGGCGCGCACGGTAGGGAGCGGGCACGCTTGCGTCGCTCCCTGCGGGGTACGCGCCGTGTGGCCCCGCCGATGCTGCGCCTCCCACCCCCGGGCGCAGCGGCGGGGCCTTCAACGTCCCCGCACGGCTGCGCCCCGGCCGCGGACCAGCGGCGGGGACCCGTACAACGAGATCCAGGAACTCCATCTCGAGGTAGAAGTCTGGCGGGTACGACCCGGCATGCCGTCGTCACCGTGACGCGGATCAGGTAGCGCCACCCGGCGAGACCGTGCAATGGTGGCGGCGAGGCGGCTCGTCCGCCTTTGTCACAGAGGGGTCCCTCCGGACCCACCCATCGGGACCCCACTGCTCGACTAGCTGTCGGCGCTCTGCTGGGTAACCATCAGAGCCCGACAGCCCCGTACAGGTCGACTGCGGCCTGTACGGTGCGCAGCGTCCAGTACGTGGCGGCCATTCCGCCGGCCACGATGACGCAGCCCGCGCGGAACTTGCGCCATCCCTTTCCCATACGCATCGCGGAACCTCCCTCTCTCGGCGCCCTGGCCATGTGCCAGGACTTGCCCTCATCTCAGGACCCGGGTGCTTGAGATGTGGCCGGTGCCGGGAGCGGCGCCGCAGGAACTAAGCAAACCAGAGCGCCTGTGGATTGAAACCCGGTGAACCCACAGGCTTCGCGACCGACCGCAGGAAATCCGTAACTCTGAGTTAGTTTTCGACTCTCATTGGGGAGAGGTCGGAACCAGCCCGTGCGGGCATCTGCCAGCCGACTTTTTTCGCGAAGGCGACGGCTCTTTGATCTGGCGTTTCCGCAGCGCACTGCGACGCATATGACGTGCATCACACCTCGCCGAGGGGGTGGTGATCGACACCCGTGCGCGCCCCCTTAAAACACACTGCGCCCCGGCCGGGGGAGTCGTCCTGGCCGGGGCGCAGCGTGCAAAACGTGAGGTCAGGCGGAGTCGCCAGCACCTCCCGCCGCGCCTGAACACTCGGGGTCGAAGATGTTGCACGCCGTAGGGGTCGGGTCGGGCGGCATGGTCGGCTCCGGAGTCGACGGCGGCTCGCTCGTGGGCGGCGTACTGGGCGACGGGTCGCCCGGCCCAGTCGACGGCGGGGCCGACGGGGAGCTGGTCGGCTGCGGATTCGTGCCGCCAGAGGAGTCGTCACCGAACTGGGACACGGCGAGCAGTAGGCCCGCCAGGAGCACCAGGAGCGCGGCGACCGACGCCAAGGTTCGTCTGGTCGTCGTGGAGAAAGTCATCGAAGTCCTTCCGTGAGAGTTAGCGCGAGGCGTGGAAGGTCTCCGACACGGACAGCTTGTGTCTCGTCGTCGCCCGAGACGTCGCTCATCTCCGGCCCACGGAGACGCGCGGCGGGGCCGGAGCCTTCGGGGCGGCAGGCATCTTCACGGCGGGCGCCTTCGGCTGCTGGACGGGCTTCCGCGCGCTGCTCCGGGACTCGCTGGCACCCGGGACGGCCGCGCCGGTGGATCCGTAGGGCTGGCACGTCACCGGGTTGAGCACCCCTGCGGCACCCGCGGGGCAGGAGCTGCCCTCGTGCCCGCTCTCCGTCTCGTCGCCCACCAGGAGCGCGACCAGGATCACGAGGGCGAGCACGAGAGTGCCGACCGCGACGGAGATGATCAGGCGGGACTGACGGTCGTCGTGCACGGGGCTGGTCTTCACGGCGTGGCCTTCCAGGCGGAGGGATGAGGCCGCGGATCGTGGAGGCTGGGGACGCCTTGCGTCGCGCGGTGTCGAATCGGGTTGCCCGTGAGGGTCCCGGCCGGCCAGGCTGTGCACCGCACGGCGCTGCGCACCACTGGAGCGAGGCGGGGGCGAGCCCGCGGGCCGCCACGATCACCGCCTCCGGTGCCACCGAGGGGTTCGAATCCCCTGCGAGCGCCGTGCTTTCCTTTGCCCGCCCCGGGCGCTCGAGGGCACCGTGCCTACAGTCGAGGCATGAGCACGATCGAGGAGCCGACACCGGCCCGCCCGTGGCGCCCCGAGGACGGGCCGCCGCCCGAGGTGTGGACGTGGCCGCACGGCGACCGTCCGGCGCTCGAAGTGCGGTCTGCCGGGAAGTGGCGGTACGCGCCCGTGATGGCACGGCAGAACTGGGCAGACGGCACGGTCCGCTACCAGGTCGAGGTGGACTTGCACGGGACCACGTCCGTCACGGCCCGCACGTACGTGTGGCCTCACCCGGGGCTGCGGGTGGCCCATGGAAGCGGCTCGGAGCCGTCCAGGGGGGTCCAGGAGCGGAAGCAGGGGGACATGCCACAGGCGCCGCACCGTCGGGCGCAGCCAGGCACGTAGCGGTTCACGGGCGGTTGAAGTGCTCGACGTGCCTGTGCGACTCGTTGACCTGCGGCGGTTTCAGAAATCGGAACTCGTCTGAGGCGCCTCCCAGCTTCGGGCGGATCCGCCCGAAGCTGGGGCTGGCGAGGATCAGGCGGCTTCCTCAACATCATCGCGGGCCAGGGGAACGGCGCCCTCGGCGTGCTTGAGGGCCATGCGGGCGGCGACCAGGGCCGCACCCTTGACGCCTTCCTGCTCGCAGCGCTCCCACCACGGGTGACCCTGCACGACCGCTGTGGCGTCGCGCAGGGCTGCGAACAGCCGGTCGTACTCGGCGGCTTCGTCGGGCTCCCAGCCGGGCGTTGCGGGCCGTCCTGGGCGCTCCCTGCCCCGCTCCGTCTCGTCCGGCCAACCCTTGTGCTTCTCACGGGACCACGGGAGCGCGGCCTGGTGGGCGTGGAGCCTGGCGAACAGCTCGGCGACCATGCGCTGGGCGGCGATCAGATCGCCGGGGAAGTGGTGCGGGTTGAACGGGGCCGGTTGGGTCGCGGCCGGCCCGGGGGCGCTGGAGTCCTTCGCGGCGGGGACAGGTGTGCTCATGCTTCGGAGCCTAGTTCGAGCGGGTGACAGTCCTCCGGCTCCGGCTCGTACCCGGGAAT
>NZ_POUC01000519.1 GCF_002891435.1 Streptomyces cahuitamycinicus | reverse complement strand
CCCCCACACCAGTGCCCCCACCACCGCGTCGGAGGTGTTCTCGGCGACGGACTCGACCACGGCCCGGGCCATGCCGTCGGCGTCGAGGGCCTGCGGATCCCGCCCGCACAGATGCGGCAGCCGGGCCCGGGCCGCCTCGACGTCCCCGGTCCGAAGGGCACGCCCGACGGTCCGCGCCTCCCGGGCGAGCGAAGTCCCCCCGACGACGGCCCAGGTGGCGGCTCCGGTGAGCGCGACGGAGGCGACGGTGGACGTCCGCACGGCACGCGCGGCGACGGATCCGAGGGCGGCGGCCCCTCCGGCACACACGGCGGTGTGCAGCGCGCCCCACCCGCGGTGGTCCCGCCACAGCACCCGTTCCACGGCACCCGCGGCCCGTCCGAACGCGGCGACCGGATGCCCCCGGCGAGGATCACCGAGCAGCAGGTCACCGATCAGACCGGCGGCGGCACCGTACGCGAAGACGCGACCGGCACCCATGGGCTCAGCCGGCCAGGAGGGCAGGCGGGGGTGGGGTGTTGAACCTCGGTCGGCAGCCGCGCATGGCGATATGTGTCCTCACTCAGGGTGTCCACGCCCTGGTTCGACGAGACCGGCGGTGAGAGTTCCTGGCTCCCGGGGATCACTACCCCGGTGACAGTGGCGGGACCGCGCCGGACTTTCACCGGCTTCCTCTCCTGCCGCCGTACTGGCCCCGGCAGTCCACCACGGCCGCGAACCGCCGTCAACTTGCCGTTGACCTGCGAGGGGGCAGTGTGGAGAACCCCACATCGCCTCCTGCGCACACACGAGGGCCGGGCGGCACAGGACTTGAGGTCCCGTGCCGCCCGGCGGACGATGTGCGATCGGGCCGTCAGGCCACGATCAGGTAGATGCCGTACCCGACGGCCGCCGCGCACGCGGCGAAGCACGCGTACGCGCCGGTGACCGCCAGGCCCGCGGACCCGCCCTGGGCCACCGCCCGCTCGCGATGGGACAGGCCGGTGATGCCGAGGGTGAACAGGCCCACGAGAGCCACGGTGACCACGAGGCTGACGCCGAACACGGAGCCGAGGGCCGCCCAGTCGATCTTCATATCGGAGACTCTTCCTTGTTGCCGGTGGGCGGGGTCAGACCGGGGTGGTCGTGGAGTGCGTCCGCTCGGCGGTGGCCTGGGCCGGGAACGACGGCACCGGCTCCTCCGCCGGCGTGCCGGCCGGCGGCGGCGTCACCGCGGCCATCGCCGTGGTGACCACGCCCGCGGGCTCCGCGTCGTCGGTGTCGTTGACGTTGGTGTGGTCGACGATCTCACGCCGCGACAGCTTCCAGATGGCCGCGCTGGAGGCGACGAGGAAGACGGCCACCACCGCGGTGCCCCAGGCGCCGAAACCGGTGACGTACTCGGCGAGAGCGCCCACCAGGGCCGCCGCCGGCAGCGTCAGACCCCAGGCGACGAACATCCGCGTCGCGGTCGACCAGCGGACGACACCGCCCTTGCGGCCGAGCCCCGCGCCCATCACGGCGCCGGAGACGGAGTGCGTCGTGGAGAGGGAGAAACCGAGGTGCGAGGAGGCCAGGATGACCGTGGCCGCGGAGGTCTGGGCGGCGAAGCCCTGCTGCGGCTGGAGGTCGGTCAGGCCCTTGCCCATGGTGCGGATGATGCGCCAGCCGCCCAGGTACGTGCCGAGCGCGATCGCGATGCCCGCGGAGAGGATGACCCACATGGGCGGGTCGGAGTCGGGCGCGACGGCGCCGCCGGCCACGAGGGCGAGGGTGATGATGCCCATCGTCTTCTGGGCGTCGTTGGTGCCGTGCGCCAGGGAGACCAGGCCCGCCGAGGCGATCTGGCCGGCCCGGTAGCCCTTCCGGGACGCCTCGCCGTCGGCCTTCTTGCCGAGGGAGTACGTCAGCCGCGTGGCCAGCAGCGCCGCGAGGCCCGCGACCAGCGGGGCGGCGATCGCCGGGATCAGCACCTTGGTGACCAGCACGTCACCGTGCACCGCGCCGACGCCCGCCGAGGCGATCGTGGCGCCGATCAGACCGCCCATGAGAGCGTGCGAGGAACTGGACGGCAGACCGACCAGCCACGTCAGCAGGTTCCAGAGGATCGCTCCGACCAGGGCGGCGAAGATGACCTCGGGCCGGATGCCGGCCTCGTCGACGAGGCCCTTGGAGATCGTGTTGGCGACTTCGACGGACAGGAAGGCGCCGACCAGGTTGAGGACCGCGGACATGGCCACCGCGACCTTGGGCTTCATGGCGCCCGTGGAAATGGTCGTGGCCATCGCGTTCGCGGTGTCGTGGAAACCGTTCGTGAAATCGAACGCGAGTGCGGTTACTACCACAATCGCGAGGATCAGCGAGAAGCTTTCCATTTACCCAGGCAATCGTTCGAGGTCGTTGGCCGTACGAACGTAGGCAACCTGAGTGAACGGAAGATGAACTGGGAGGGGCGCGAGGGTGACCGCGAAGGAGGGTCGGGGCGACGCCCCGGGAGGGCGGCCGGTGAGCCGCTCGGTCTCGTCGCTGAACGCCTTGATCCAGCTGATCATTCCCGCCCTGGCCGGGCCGTGGCACCTGCGCTTCCCGTCGTACGGGTTTTCCCGGGCCCGGCGTGGGCCGAGCCCCTGCCTGGCAGGATCGCGGCATGGCTGAGCAGCGAGGCGACGAGCGGGGCACGGGGGACGCGCGAGAGGGCGAACGGAATGCGGGGGAGCCGCGGCGCAGGAGCGCGCGCCCCGAGGAGGCGCACGCCTGGGAGGACCTGGTCGCGGCGGCCCGCCGCACGGTCTCGGACGGACTCGTCGTCGGCACGTCCGGCAACGTCTCCGTGCGCGTCGGGGACACCGTCCTGGTCACGCCGTCGGGCGTGCCCTACGACCGGCTGACCCCGGACGACGTGACCGGCGTCGGCCTCGACGGCCGGCAGGTCCTCGGCACCCTCGTCCCCACCAGCGAGCTGCCCATGCACCTCGCCGTCTACCGCACGACCGGCGCCCGGGCCGTCGTCCACACCCACGCCGTCCACGCGACGGCCGTCTCGACGCTCGTGAGCGAGCTTCCGCTGATCCACTACATGGCCGCGGCGCTCGGAGGCCCCGTCCGGGTCGCCCCGTATGCCACGTACGGCACCGACGAGTTGGCCGAGAACATGCTCCGCGCCCTCGCCGGCCGCTCAGGCTGCCTCCTCCAGAACCACGGCACCGTCACCCACGGCACCACCCTCGCCCAGGCCTACGACCGCACCGCCCAGCTGGAGTGGATGTGCCGCCTGTGGCTGACCGCCGCCTCGGTGCCCGGCCAGGCCCCGAGCCTGCTGTCCCCGGAGCAGCTGACCGAGGTGGAGGAACGCCTGCGCGGCTACGGCCAGCGAGGCTGAGCCCTCCCCGGCCGCCGCCGACGTCACCCCGCCGCTCCGCCCCACTGGTCGCCCACGGAATCCGCCGGGAGACTGAAGCCGTGCGCACTGTCAGAGCAACGGCCGCCGCCGTCACCGCCGTCCTCGGTGCCGGTGCCGCCGCTGTGGCCGTCGGCCGGCTCGCCAGCGACGCCGCGCTCAAGGCGCCCCCCGGCAGGCCCCTGCCCACCGAACCCCGGCTCACCGTGCACGGCACCGCCGCCGGGCAGATCAGCCTCACCCGGGATCTCGCCGCCCTGCGCCCCGGCCGCTACGGCCTGTCCGGCAACGGCTCGCACGCGGTCGTCGGCCCCGTCCTGACCAGCGCCCCGCACCCCGCCGACACCGTCGTGCGCCGCCTGGAGAGCGTCACCCACGGCACGCTGAAGCCCGGCGACAAGGTCTGGCTCACACCGAACGTGTACGTCGGCAACCCAGGCGCCGCCCTCGGACTCGAACACGCCGACGTCGACGTCCCCGGCGAACTCGGCGCCCTCCCCGCGTGGTTCGTGCCGGGCAAGCGGGACACCTGGGTGATCGCCGTGCACGGCCTGGGAACCACCCGCGAACTCGCCATGAACGTCATGCCGTTCCTGCACCGCAGCAACTTCCCGGTGCTCGCCCTGGCCTACCGCGGCGACCTGGGCGCCCCCCGCCCGCCCGACGGCCTGAACCACCTCGGCGAGACCGAGTGGCGCGACCTCGACGCCGCCATCCGCTACGCCGTGCGCTACGGAGCCCGCCAGGTCGTCCTGCACGGCTGGTCCACCGGCGCCACCATGGCCCTGCGCGCCGCCGCACACTCGGGGCTGCGCGACCGCGTCTCCGGGCTCGTCCTGGACTCCCCGGTGCTCGCCTGGGAGACCACCCTGCGCGCCCTGGCCTCGGCCCGTCGCACCCCGGCCGCGCTGCTGCCCCTCGCGGTCCGGGCCGCCCAGGGCCGGACCGGCCTGTCCGTCGGCCGGGTCGCGGGCACGGCCCCGCCCGGCGGGCTGCGCGTCCCGGCGCTCGTCATCCACGGCCCGGACGACAGCGTCGCCCCCTGGCAGCTCTCCCGCAGGCTCGCCGACGCCCGCCCCGACATGGTCGCCCTGCGCACCGTCGGCAACGCACCCCACGGAGCCATGTGGAACGCCGACCCGGAGGCCTACGAGGAGGCGCTCCGGCGCTTCCTGACGCCCCTCATGTGACGCCGTTTCCGTCAACCGCCGACGACCCACCCGGTCCGGCTCCTCACGCACCCCCGTACACGCCCCTTCGCCTCGTCGCAACCGCGTTCCGTCGCCCCTCCGACGACCGGTCGCGACGATTCCGTTTAGTGTCGTACCACTGGCCGGTTCTGAGCCCTCGACCACTCCCGGGAACCGGTGCCTTGGCCTTCCCCGTCGCCCGCCGTGACATTCCGTTTGGGTTTTCGGACCGTCAACCGGAAGACTGCACCCGTGACGTCCCGTATCCCGCGCGACTCCAGGCTCCGACTCGTCCGCCCGCGACCCCTGGCCGCCGCCCCACCAGCGATGAACCAGCGG
>NZ_POUC01000518.1 GCF_002891435.1 Streptomyces cahuitamycinicus | reverse complement strand
GCTCCGGCCCGCGCCCCCGCCCACGACCGACACCCTGCTGTCGCTCCACGCGGACCTGGCCGGGCCCTGATCACCGCTCCGCGAACACCGGCTCCCACCGCCCCTTGGTGTCGTCCTTGGGCGACCGGAAGTCGCTGAGCGGGATCGTCTTCTCGCCGCCGACGGTCAC
The DNA here is from genome assembly GCF_002891435.1 of Streptomyces cahuitamycinicus. Classification (GTDB taxonomy): domain Bacteria; phylum Actinomycetota; class Actinomycetes; order Streptomycetales; family Streptomycetaceae; genus Streptomyces; species Streptomyces cahuitamycinicus. The sequence goes on along the minus strand of NZ_POUC01000518.1, from coordinate 4,740 downwards.
CAGCACCAGCCGCTGACGGAACTCGTTCCCGTCCCGGCCGATGTCCCAGGCGACGAGCGAGTTCCCGTCCGCCCAGGCGAGCAGCTGCTGCCCGCGCACCTCGCGCTGCTTGCCGGTGCGGGCGTCGAGGACGAAGGACGACGTCTTCCACTTCCGCCCCGCGAACGGCCCGGCGACGAGCTGCCCGTCCGGAGACGCCCCCGCCTCGACGCTCCAGTCGCGGTACCGCTCCAGCGCAGGCGGGGGAACTTCCCCGCCGGTGAAGTCATAGAACTTCTCACCGGGCTCGGTGGGCATCCCCGACCAGACGAGACGGCCGTCGCGGGTGAACGCGAAGTCCTGACGGGGGTTGATGAAGGCCTCGGGGTTGTGCGCACCACCGCCGATCTCCACTCCCGCCCATGAGCTGCTCCCGGACGCCACGTCGATGACATGGAACCCGGTCCGGTCCGACTGCGTGAACGGGGGCTCCCAGCCCTCCGCCCCGTCGACCTTCACCCGGTGGTCGGGATTCTCGCTGTACGTCGTCGCGACGAGCTTCCTGCCGTCGGTGGAGAACTCCACCCCCGCCACCGGATGGTCGACCGGGATCCACCGCTTGACCTGACCGCTCGCCAGATCGAGCAGCCCGATGCGCGGCACGGGCAGGTTCCGCTCCAGGACGGCGGCGGTCGTCATCCCGGGAGCGACCGCGACGTACGACCACCGGTCGTCCTTCGCGTACTTCTTCGTCTTCGGGTTCAGCAGCCAGTACGTGCGCTGCTCAACGGCCCGGTCGGCGGACTGCTCGACGTTCTTCGTGGTGAAGTACGCGGCCAGCGCGACCCGCCCGGCCGCGATCATGTCGCGCGGCGGCGACTGGTCCGGATGGGGGGTGATGTCGGTCTGCTCAGCCCTGCCCGAGGGGCGCACGTCCTGCTTGCCGAAGTCCAGGACGGGCACCGCCACGACGACGGCGATCACGGCTGCGGCCGCCGCGGCGACACTCGCGAGCCGTCGGCTGCGGCGGCGACGGCGGACCGACAGCACCCGGTCGGCGAAGCCGGGGCCGGCGGGCTGCTGCCCGTCGGCCTGGTCGCGCAGTGCGTCACGCACGAGTTCGTCGACGTTCACTGACGCACCTCCACAGGCGAGTAGTCGGGGGAGGGCCGCTGCTCGGCGGCGGCCGGGCCGAGAGCGGCCAGCTCGGGCGCGAGGACGCGCAGCCGGGCGAGGGAACGATGGGTGGCGGACCGCACGGTGCCGACGGAGCAGCCCAGGATGCGGGCCACCTCGCCCTCGGGCAGATCCTCGAAGTAGCGGAGCACGAGCACGGTGCGCTGCCGCGCGGTCAGCCGGGCCAGTGCGCCGCGCATCACCAGACGCAGCTCGGCTGCGCCGGAGGCGTCCGGCTGGGCGCCGGTCTCCGGCGGTTCGGCGACGCTCAGTTCACGTCTCGGCCACTTCAGCCGCCAGCGGCTGACCTGCTGCCGGTAGAGGATCTGCCGGACGTAGGCCTCGGGTTCGTCGATGCGGTGCCAGCGGCCCGCAGCCTTGATCAGCGCGTTCTGGAGCAGGTCCTCGCCCGCGTGCCGGTCGCCGCCGCTGAGCAGGACCGCGGTCTTCAGCAGCGCGGACGACCGGTTCGCCACGAACTCCCGGAAACTCTCCTGCGCTTCGGCATCCATCGTCACCTTCGCTCTCCCCCGGGGCGAACCCTGTGTCCACCCCCGTACTCCCTGTGACGCGTGCGGGGGCGCCCCGCTATGCCACCGGCCGGGAACAATGACGGGACGGCCCGCACCGCAGGTGACTGCGGTACGGGCCGTCCCATCTCCTCTGCCGGCTCAGTTCCAGGCGTACCCGTCACCGAACAGCAGCGTGTGCTCCAGCACGTCCTCCGCCGGATCGTCGATCTGACCGACGTTGACGTTGATCAGACCGACCCGGTGGCCGTTGTGGGAATCCGTGTTGGTCTCGTCGGCGTGCGCGGCGCCCGCCGGCAGCCAGCACACCGCCAGCACCGCGGCCACCCCGGCCAGCCTGCGCACGGCGGTCCGCCCCCGCTCGTTCCTCATGCCCGGTCCTCGTTTCGTCGGTTCGGCGTCTGATCGGACACTGCGTCCACCCGTTCATCTGCCAAAAGCACCGTGAGGTCACGCCGGGTCATCCGTACGGGATCGGCGCGGGACCGTCAGTTGTGGCTGTGGAGGATCTCGTTCAGACCGCCCCAGACCGCGTTGTTCGGCCGGGCCTCGACCGTGCCGGTGACCGAGTTGCGGCGGAAGAGGATGTTGGAAGCGCCGGACAGTTCGCGGGCCTTGATGATCTGCCCGTCGGGCATGGTGACACGGGTGCCCGCGGTGACGTAGAGACCGGCCTCGACGACGCACTCGTCGCCCAGGGCGATGCCGACGCCCGCCTCGGCGCCGATCAGGCAGCGCTCGCCGATGGCGATGATGACATTGCCGCCGCCGGAGAGGGTGCCCATCGTCGAGGCGCCGCCGCCGATGTCCGAGCCGTCGCCGATCACGACACCGGCGGAGACGCGGCCCTCGACCATCGACGTGCCGAGCGTGCCGGCGTTGAAGTTGACGAAGCCCTCGTGCATGACGGTGGTGCCCTCGGCGAGGTGGGCGCCGAGGCGGACCCGGTCGGCGTCGGCGATCCGGACGCCCTTGGGGGCCACGTAGTCCGTCATGCGCGGGAACTTGTCGACGGAGGTGACCTGGAGGTGCAGGCCCTCGGCGCGGGCGTTGAGCCGCACCTTCTCGAGGTCGTCGACGGCGACGGGGCCGAGCGAGGTCCAGGCGACGTTGGCGAGGAAGCCGAAGATGCCGTCCAGGCTCTGACCGTGCGGCTTGACCAGGCGGTGGGAGAGCAGGTGCAGACGCAGATAGGTGTCGTGCGCGTCGATCGGCTTCTCGTCGAGCGAGGCGATGACCGTGCGGACCGCGACCACCTCGACGCCCCGGCGGGCGTCCGGGCCGATCGCCGCGGTCGCGCCACCGCCGAGCAGCTCCGCGGCGCGCTCGGCGGACAGCCGCTCGGTGCCGGACGGGCCGGGCTGCTCGGCCAGCTCGGGCGCGGGGAACCAGGTGTCGAGAACGGTGCCGTCGGCGGCGATCGTGGCGAGGCCGGCGGCCACGGCGCCGGTCGTGCGAGGAGCAGTCGTGTCGGTCATGAGGGCAACCTAACCGGCGGACGCCGATGGATGCGAACCCATGCGGGGCCATCTCACGGGACGGGCGGTATCCGCACCCCGAAGACGCGTCTCAGCAGCACGGACACCGGGCACGGACGACTCTCTGACGACCGCTCCTCCCAACACGCCCCACCTGTCCAACCGCCCGGCCGGCCCGCTGAAACCGCCGGCCTCATCCGGTCGCCCCCGCGAGCACCCGCCCCAGCAGTTCCCGGGCGTACTCCTCGTCGTACGGCGCCCCCGTCAGCAGCACCTGCAGGCAGATGCCGTCGACGACCGCCACCAGTGCGCGCGCGGTGACGGGGTCCGTTCGCAGGGACAGCAGCTCGGCGACCCCCTCGGCCCACTCGGCGGCGACGGGCCGCAGGGCGGGCCGGCGCAGGGCGGCCAGGTACAGCTCGCACTCCAGCTCCACACCCGTGCGGTCGCCGGAGAGCCACTCACCGATCCACCCGGCGAGTTCGGTGGCCAGATCGGCGCGGGGATCCTCCAGGCCGCCGCTCGAGGCGATCATCTTGGCGAAGCCCTCGTTGGTCTGCCGCAGCGCGGCGACCATCAGCTCGTCGAGGGTCCGGAAGTGGTACGTCGTGGAGCCGAGCGGCACGTCCGCCTCGGCGGCGACGCTGCGGTGGCTCAGTCCGGCGATGCCCTTGGAGCCGACGACCCGGATCGCCGCGTCGATGATCCGCTGCCGCCGCTCGGGGTCATGGCGCCGGGGCATCAGTGCGCACCTCCCAGGTTCAGCACCACGACCCCGACGATGATCAGGGCGATCCCGGCGGCCTTGGCGACGGTCATGCCCTCGCCCAGGAAGAGGATCCCGATCGTGGCGATGGCGGCGGTGCCGGCCCCGGCCCAGATCGCGTAGGCCGTGCCGACCGACACGGTCTTCAGGGTCTGCGCGAGCAGCCCGAAGGAGAGTACGTAACCGGCGAGCGTGAGCAGCGAGGGGCCGAGCCTGCTGAACCCGTCGCTGTACTTCATGGCGGTGGTCGCGCCCACCTCGGCGGCTATGGCCCCGGCCAGCAGCAGATAACCCATGTGTACGAGCGTACACAACATCTGTACGCCCGTACGCAACGGCGGTCCGGGTATCGGTGAGAAACCGCTCTCACCAAATGCGCCACAGGCGCCCCACCAGTCAACTACGGTGTCCACCGATCACACACCGGGCCCCCACAACTGCGCCGCCGTCAAGGGTGCCCCGCCGGAGGAACAGCGCATGTCAGAACAGAAGTCCCGGCCGCCGCAGGACCGCCCCTGGGAGAGCGGCTGGGCCCCGGACACCACCCGGGCACCGGGCACCCGACGGCTCTGGCTGGCGGGCACGCTGGCCCTGGCCACGATCACCGCGTGCGTCACGGCCATCACCGTGATGGACCGGGAGGCCGGCGAGCAGGAGAACCGGGCGGCCGAGCCGACCACCCTCGGCAGTTCGGCCCCGGGCGGCCTGATCTCCTTCGCGATGGTGGCGCTGGAGTTCTTCCTCGTGATCGCCCAGTACTACCGCGAGGCGCTGCCGCTGCGGCTGATCCTGCTGCTGATCGCCGGGCAGA
>NZ_POUC01000517.1 GCF_002891435.1 Streptomyces cahuitamycinicus | reverse complement strand
GTTCGTGGAGACCGGCGGGGGGTCCGCGGGGGAGGCACGCGCGCGTGCGGAGGCGGTCGTGCGGGCCGCCGATGTCGTGGACGCGCTGGTGGTAACCGATCCGGCGGGGCAGAGCGCGCTGTGGCGGATCCGGGAGGACGCGAGCGGTACGGCGACCCGCATGCCCGACGGGACCGAGGCCTGGCCCGGCTGGGAGGACTGCGCGGTGCCGCCCGCCCGGCTGGGGGCCTACCTGCGGGACTTCCGGGCGCTGATGGCGGAGCACGGGCTGCGCGGCACGCCGTACGGGCACTTCGGGGACGGCTGCATCCACGTCCGCATCGACTTCGACCTCCTCACGGAGGCCGGAGTCGCCCGCTTCCGCCGCTTCTCGGAGGAGCTCGCGGAGCTGGTGGTGGCGCACGGCGGATCGCTGTCCGGGGAGCACGGGGACGGGCAGGCGCGGGCGGAGCTGCTGCCGAAGATGTACGGCTCGGAGATGGTCGGCCTCTTCGAGCGGGTCAAGGGGGTGTGGGACCCGGACGACCTGCTGAACCCCGGGATGCTCGTCCGCCCCGCGCCGCTGGACAGCGGCCTGCGCTTCTCCGTCCTGCCCCGCGAACCGGTCGACGTGGCCTTCGGCTACCCCGCCGACGGCGGCGACTTCCCGGCGGCGGTGCGGCGCTGCGTGGGCGTCGCCAAGTGCCGTACGACGTCGGTGTCCGGCTCGGGCGTCATGTGCCCGTCCTTCCGGGCGACGGGCGAGGAGGAGCACTCCACGCGCGGGCGGGCCCGGCTGCTGCACGAGATGCTCGCCGGTGAGGTGGTGACGGACGGCTGGCGCTCGGAGGAGGTCCGGGACGCGCTGGACCTGTGCCTGTCCTGCAAGGGCTGCCGGTCGGACTGCCCGGTCGGGGTCGACATGGCCACGTACAAGGCGGAGTTCCTGCACCACCACTACGCGGGACGGCGCCGCCCGGCCGCGCACCACACGATGGGCCGGCTGCCGGTGTGGCTCCGGGCGGTGGCCCGTACGCGCACGGCGTGGCTGGTCAACGCCTTCGCCCGGGTGCGCCCCCTCGCCCGGGCGGCGAAACGGCTGGGCGGGATCGCCCCCGAGCGGGAGATCCCGCGGCTGGCGTCACGGACGTTCAGCCGGTGGTGGGAACAGCGGCGGGGCTCCGCACAGGGTGACCTGGTCGTCCTGTGGCCCGACACCTTCACCGAGCACCTCTCCCCGGCCGTGGGGCGGGCCGCCGTACGGGTCCTGGAAGCGGCCGGGCTGCGGGTGGCGCTGCCGCCGACCGTGCACCTGGCGAAACCGCCGGTGGGCGACGGCAGGACGGTCGCCCTCGACCCGCTGTCCCTGCTCCGCGGCCGGGGCCGGGTCTGCTGCGGACTGACGTACGTCTCGACGGGCCAGCTGGACCGTGCCCGGGCCGTCATGCGCCGCACGCTCGACCTGATGGAGCCGGTGCTGGAGACCGACGCGCCGGTCGTGGTCCTGGAGCCGAGCTGCGCCGCGGCCCTGCGCACGGACGTCCCCGAACTGCTGCACGACGACCCGCGCGCGGCCCGCCTCGCCGCCAAGGTCCTCACCTTCGCCGAGACGCTCGAACGCCATGCCCCCGGCTGGACACCGCCGCGCGTGGCCCGCCCGGTGGCCGGCCAGACCCACTGCCACCAGCACGCGGTGCTGGGCGACGCCGCCGACCGCCGGCTGCGGGAAGCGGCCCGGCTCACCGGTGAACTGAGCGGCGGCTGCTGCGGCCTCGCGGGGAACTTCGGCTTCGAGAAGGGTCACCACGAGGTGTCCGCCGCCTGCGCGGAGGAACAGCTCCTGCCGTCCGTACGGGACGCCCCGGACGGCGCGGTGGTCCTGGCGGACGGCTTCTCCTGCCGCACCCAGCTCCAGCAGCTGGCGGGCGTACGGGGCAGGCATCTGGCGGAGGTTCTGGCCGAGGCGCTGGACGAGAACTCCGGGCGCGACGGCACGTGAGGCGTTCGGGCCACGGGAGGGCGGACCCGAGTGTCTGAACCGGGGGAGTGCCGAAGCCGCTCCTAGGCTCGCGGGACCAACCACTGCCCGTCGAGGGCAGCTGCTCGAAGGAGCCCGCGCATGAGCGTCCGCGTCCAGCCGATCACTCGCGACGAGCATCTCGCGTTCGTCACGGCCCGTCCCTCCGCCAGCCACACCCAGGTCCCCTCCTGGGGTGAGGTCAAGCCCGACTGGCGGGCGGAGAGCCTCGGCTGGTTCGACGACGGCGGGCAGCTCGTCGGCGCGGGACTGGTACTGCTGCGCCCCCTGCCCGGGCCGCGGCTGCCCGGGCTGCCGCGGTACCTCGCCTACCTCCCCGAGGGCCCGCTGATCGACTGGCACGGGCCCGGCCTCGACCGTCTGTTGGAGCCGATGCTCGCGCACCTGAGACGGCGGGGTGCCTTCGCGGTGCGGATGGGCCCGCCGGTCGTGGTGCGCCGCTGGAGCGCCGACGCGGTCAAGGCGGCGATCGCGGACCCGGCCGCCCGGCGGCTGCGTGACGTGCGGGCGACGTCGTACGAACCGCGGGCCGGCCGGGTCGCGGACAGCCTGCGCCGGATGGGCTGGCGGCAGTCCGAGGCGACCGGCGAGGACGGCTTCGCCGCGGGCCAGCCCCGCTACGTCTTCCAGGTGCCGTTCGCCGGCCGGTCGCTCGAGGACATCCACAGCGGCCTGAACCAGCAGTGGCGCCGCAACATCAAGAAGGCGGAGAAGGCCGGGGTGAAGGTCGTGCGCGGCGACCTGGAGGACCTGCCGGCCTTCCACGAGCTGTACAGCGAGACCGCGGAGCGGGACCGCTTCGTCCCGCGCCCGCTGCCGTACTTCCAGCGCATGTGGAGCGCGCTCACCGCCGAACACCCGGACCGGATGCGGCTCTACCTCGCCTACCACGACGGCGAGGTGCTCGCCGCGGCCACCATGCTGACCGTCGGCGACCACGTCTGGTACTCCTACGGCGCCTCCACCGCCCGCCGCCGCGAGGTCCAGCCGAGCAGCGCCGTGCAGTGGCGCATGATGACCGACGCGCACGAACTGGGCGCCGCCGTCTACGACCTGCGCGGCATCACCGACACCCTGGAGGAGTCCAGCCACCTGCTGGGCCTGCTGCGCTTCAAGGTGGGCACCGGCGGTGAGGCGGTGGAACACCTCGGCGAATGGGACTACCCGCTCAACCGGCTGCTGTACAAGGCGCTGAACCTGTACCTCGCCCGCCGCTGACGTCTCACAGCGCGAGACAGAGGCAAAAGGGGTTCACGCACCTGACGGAGTCCATTACCCTGGACTGTGCAGTGCATCGGGCTGTACGTTGAGTGCACCCCGATGTACGCACCGCACATGCGCAGCACCCCTGACAGTCAGCACTCCTGACACCGAGCCCCTGACACCGACCGAGCACAGGACAGCCCGTGACCACGCCGGAGACCGCCACCCCGCCTTCGTCCGCGACCGCCGACGCCACCGCGCCGGCCGCCGGCCCGGGCCGGCTCGGTTCCCTCGGACCCGTGGGCCTGGTGCTCGCGGGCGGGATCTCCGTGCAGTTCGGCGCCGCCCTGGCGGTGACGCTCATGCCCAGGGCGGGGGCCCTCGGGGTCGTGGCGCTGCGCCTGCTGGTCGCGGCCGTCGTCCTGCTCCTTGTCTGCCGCCCGCGGCTGCGCGGCCACTCGCGCACCGACTGGGGCACCGTCGTCGCCTTCGGCATCACCATGGCCGCCATGAACGGCCTCTTCTACCAGGCCGTCGCCCGCATCCCGCTGGGCCCCGCGGTCACACTGGAGGTCCTCGGCCCGCTCGCCCTCTCGGTCCTCGCCTCCCGCCGGGCGGTCAACGTCGTCTGGGCGGCGCTGGCCCTCGCCGGTGTCTTCCTCCTGGGCGGGGGAGGCTTCAGCGGCCTCGACCCCACAGGGGCGGCCTTCGCCCTGGGCGCCGGCGCCATGTGGGCCGCCTACATCGTCTTCAGCGCCCGTACGGGCCGCCGCTTCCCGCAGGCGGACGGGCTGGCCCTGGCCATGGCGGTGGGGGCGGTGCTGTTCCTGCCGCTGGGGATCGCCGAGTCGGGGACGAAGCTGCTCGACCCGGTGACGCTGGGCCTGGGCGCGGCGGTCGCCCTGCTCTCCTCGGTGCTGCCGTACACCCTCGAACTCCTCGCCCTGCGCCGCCTGCCCGCCTCCACCTTCGCGATCCTGATGAGCCTCGAACCGGCCATCGCCGCGACGGCCGGCTTCCTCATCCTCGACCAGGCGCTCAGCACCGCCGAGGCCGCCGCGATCGCCCTCGTCGTCGCGGCGAGCATGGGCGCGGTGCGCACCCAGGTGGGCGGCGGGCGCAAGAAGCGGGCGGCGCCGCGGAGCACAGGCCTGGAGGGCTGAGCCGCTCCGCAGCGGAAGCGGCCGCTCTTCTGGTCCGGCCCGGTTGACAGCCCAGCAGGGCGTCAGTCAGTGCCCGGGTCACGACCACCGGAACCCGAGTATCAGCATCAATGTCAGTGCCGGGTGCCAAACTGCCGCGCATGACCACACCCGACGCGAAGGCCGACCTCCTCCGCTATCTCCAGGACGCGCGTGACGCCCTGCTGTGGAAGCTCGACGGGCTCTGCGAGTACGACATCCGCCGCCCGCTGACACCGACCGGCACCAATCTGCTCGGGCTGGTCAAGCACACCGCCGGAGTGGAGCTGGGCTACTTCGGCGACACCTTCGGCCGGCCCTACTTCGCCGAGAACCCACCGCCCTGGTGGTACACGCAGGACGCCGAACCCGAAGCCGACATGTGGGCCACCCCGGACGAGTCCCGCGAGGACATCGCCGGGCTGTACCGCCGGGCGTGGGAGCACGCGGGCGGCACGATCGCGGCGCTGCCGCTGGAGGCGACCGGTCGCGTTCCCTGGTGGCCCGAGGAGCGGCGCGAGACCACTTTGCACCACGTCCTGGTGCGCGTG
>NZ_POUC01000516.1 GCF_002891435.1 Streptomyces cahuitamycinicus | reverse complement strand
GCGGTGCCCCAGGCGGCGATCGGCAGGGGGAAGTTCCAGGGCGCGATCACGCCGACGACGCCGAGCGGTTCGAGGATCGTGACGTTCAGCCCGCCGGGCACCGGGATCTGCCGGCCGGTGAGCCGCTCCACTCCCCCGGCCGCGTAGTCGAGCAGGTCGCGGACGTTGCCGGCCTCCCAGCGGGCGTTGCCGATGAGGTGCCCGGCTTCGCGGACCTCCAGCCGGGCCAGTTCCTCCAGGTGCTGGTCGACGGTGGCCGCGAAGCGGCGCAGCAGCCGGGCGCGGTCGCCGGGGGCGAGGGCGGCCCAGACGCGCTGCGCCCTGGCGGCGTGGGTGACGGCCGCGTCGACGTCGGCGGGACTCGCCCCGGCGACGGCCGCGACGACCTCCTCGGTCGCGGGGTTGAGTACTTCCAGAAGGTGCTCGGAAGACAAGAGGGACCTCACAGGCGTTCGAAGGAGCGGCGCAGCTCCCAGTCGGTCACCGCGGCGTCGTAGGCGTCCAGTTCGACGCGCGCCATGTTGCGGTAGTGGGCGACGACCTCGTCGCCGAAGGCGGCCTGCGCGACGGTGCTGTTCTCCCAGAGCTCGGCGGCCTCGCGCAGGGTGGTGGGGACATGGTCCAGGTCGGCGGCGTAGGCGTTGCCGGGGCAGGGCTCGGGCAGTTCCAGCTTCTGCTCGATGCCGTGCAGTCCGGCCGCGACCAGTCCGGCGACGGCGAGGTAGGGGTTGACGTCGCCGCCGGGCAGGCGGTTCTCGAAGCGCAGGGAGCGGCCGTGGCCGACCACGCGCAGCGCGCAGGTGCGGTTGTCCTGGCCCCAGGCGACGGCGGTCGGGGCGAAGGAGCCGGGCTGGAACCGCTTGTAGGAGTTGATGTTGGGGGCGTAGAGGAGGGAGAAGTCGCGCAGGGCGGCGAGCTGGCCGGCCAGGAAGTGGCGCATGACCTCGGACATGCCGCCTTCGAGGTCGCCGGCCATGGCGTTGGTGCCGTCGGCGTCGGCGAGCGAGAGGTGGATGTGGCAGGAGTTGCCCTCGCGCTCGTTGTACTTGGCCATGAAGGTGATCGACATACCCTCCTGGGCTGCGATCTCCTTGGCGCCGGTCTTGTAGACGGAGTGCTGGTCGCAGGTGACGAGGGCCTCGTCGTAGCGGAAGGCGATCTCGTGCTGGCCGGGGTTGCACTCGCCCTTGGCGCACTCGACGGTGAGGCCGGCGCCGGCCATCTCGTTGCGGATGCGGCGCAGCAGGGGCTCGATGCGGCCTGTGCCGAGGACCGAGTAGTCGATGTTGTACTGGTTGGCGGGGGTGAGGCCCTTGTAGCCGGAGTCCCAGGCCTGTTCGTAGGTGTCCTTGAAGACGATGAACTCCAGCTCGGTGCCGACCTGGGCGGTGTAGCCGAGCTCGGCCAGGCGCTCCAGCTGGCGGCGCAGGATCTGGCGCGGGGCGGCGACGACCGGGGAGCCGTCGCTCCAGGCGAGGTCGGCGTGGAGCATGGCCGTGCCCTCGTTCCAGGGGACGCGGCGCAGGGTGGTGAGGTCGGGGCGCATGGCGAAGTCGCCGTAGCCGCGGTCCCAGGAGGACATGGCGTAGCCGTCGACGGTGTTCATCTCGGTGTCGACGGCGAGCAGGTAGTTGCAGCCCTCGGTGCCGTGCTCGAGGACCTCGTCGAGGAAGAAGCGTGCGGCGAACCGCTTGCCCTGGAGCCGCCCTTGCATGTCGGGGAAGGCCAGGACGACAGTGTCGATCTCACCGCCGGCGACGAGGGCGTGCAGCTCCTCGACGCTCAGCGGGGGTGTGCGGTCTGCCACGGGAAGGCCTCCTAGGCTCCTTGGGTCCGCCGGGAGCCATAAGGTATTGCGGAGAACCATTGCTTGGGAAGGGGGTGCGGCCACATGCCGGAGGAAGCTGACGGCGGCGGGGTGGAGCGCGACGGGCTGACGCCGGTGCTGCGGCCGGTGCGCGCGGGCAACGGCTTCGAGGAGGCGCTGGAGCAGATCCTGCAGGTCGTACGGCTGGGGCTGGTGCCGGGGGGCGAGCGGCTGCCGGCCGAGCGGGAGCTGGCGGACCGGCTGGGGATCAGCCGGGTGACGCTGCGCGAGGTGCTGAAGGTCCTCCAGGACCAGGGTCTGGTCGAGTCGCGGCGCGGCCGGTACGGCGGCACGTTCGTGCTGCCGCGCGCCGACGCCGTCGGGGAGGACGAGCTGCGGCGCCGGGTCGCCGAGGTCGACATAGAGGACGTGCTGCGCTTCCGGGAGGTGCTGGAGGTGGGCGCGGCCGGGCTGTGCGCGGCGCACGGGCTGGAGCGGAGGCAGGCCGGCCGGCTCCGTGAGGCCCTGGCCCGCACACACGACGCGCCGCTCGCCGACTACCGCCGCCTGGACACGCTGTTGCACCTCACGATCGCCGAGCTGTCCGGCTCACCCACGCTCACCGCCCAGTACGCGGCCGTCCGCGCGAAGGTCAACGACCTGCTCGACTGCATCCCGCTCCTGGTCCGCAACCTGGAGCACTCCCAGCGGCAGCACACCGCCCTGGTGGAGGCAGTGATCGAGGGCGAGGCCGACCAGGCGCGGGAGATCATGCGCGAGCACTGCGGGGGCACGGCGGCGCTGCTGCGGGGCTTCCTCGGCTGAGCCGGGCGCTGTCGTGGCGCGGTGAGGATTTACGGGCGATTGACGCACGGGGCTTGCCATCGCCCGGTCGGCACCGCAAAGGTATGGCTCCGTTCCATTGAGTCGTAGCCCGCTCGCCCCATGACCGCCGCCCCGTCGGGAGTCCGCCCATGTCCCAGGAACCCACCGTCACACCCGCCGCCCCGGAGGGCGACGACTATCTGGAACGCAGAGCGCTGCGCCGCGGCAGCGCCGGCTGGGTGCTGCTGACCGGCCTCGGCGTCGCCTACGTCGTCTCCGGCGACTACTCGGGCTGGAACTTCGGCCTGGCCGAAGGCGGCTTCGGGGGCCTGGCGATCGCCATGGTCCTCATGGGCGCCATGTACACCTGCATGGTCTTCGCCCTCGCCGAGCTCTCCTCGATCCTGCCCACGGCCGGCGGCGGCTACGGCTTCGCCCGGCGGGCGCTCGGCCCGTGGGGCGGCTTCCTGACCGGCACGGCGATCCTGATCGAGTACGTCCTCGCGCCGGCCGCCATCGTCATCTTCATCGGCGACTACGTCGAGTCGCTGGGCCTGTTCGGCCTGGAGTCCGGCTGGCCGATGTACCTGGTCTGTTTCGCGATCTTCCTCGGCATCCACCTGTGGGGCGTGGGCGAGGCGCTGCGCTTCAGCTTCGTCGTCACCGGCATCGCCGTGGTCGCCCTGATCGTGTTCGCGCTGGCGGCGCTGCCCGACTTCTCCTTCGCGTCGCTGGACGACATCCCGATCGACGCCTCCGCCGCCGGGGCGAGTTCCTGGCTGCCGTTCGGCCTGCTCGGCATCTGGGCGGCGTTCCCGTTCGGCATGTGGTTCTTCCTGGGCGTGGAGGGCGTACCGCTGGCCGCCGAGGAGACGAAGGATCCGGCCCGTACGCTGCCGAAGGCGATCCGCTGGTCGATGGGCATCCTGGTGGTGCTGGCGGTGGTCACGTTCTTCGCGGCGGCCGGGGCACGCGGCTCCGACGCGATCCAGGGAGCGGGCAACCCGCTGGTCGAGGCGCTCCAGCCGAACGGCGAGGCCACGACGCTGAGCCGGATCGTGAACTACGCGGGCCTGGCCGGCCTGGTGGCGTCGTTCTTCTCCCTGATCTACGCCGGCTCGCGCCAGCTGTTCGCGCTGTCCCGGGCGGGCTACCTGCCGCGCTTCCTGTCGCTGACCAGCCGCCGCAAGGCACCGTACCTGGGCCTGCTGGTGCCCGGCACGATCGGCTTCCTGCTGGCTGCTCTCTCCGGCAACGGCGCGCGGATGCTGAACATCGCGGTCTTCGGGGCGACCATCTCCTACGCGCTGATGTCCCTGTCGCACATCGTGCTGCGGCGCCGCGAGCCTGAGCTGCCGCGGCCGTACCGGACGCCGGGCGGGGTCCTGACCTCCTCGGTCGCCCTGGTGCTGGCGTGCGCGGCGCTGGTGGCCACGTTCCTCGTGGACGTGACGGCGGCGTTGATCGCGCTGGTGGTCTACGCGGTGGCCGTCGGCTACTTCGGCCTGTACAGCCGCAAGCGGCTGGTGGCGAAGGCGCCGGAGGAGGAGTTCGCGGCGCTGGCCGCGGCCGAGGCAGAGTTGGCACGGGACTAGCTGTCGAGTGGAGAGGGAGTTGTCGTGGCCAGGCCGTTGATCGGGGTCAGCACCTATCTGGAGTCCGGGGCGCGCTGGGGTGTGTGGGAGCTGGAGGCCGCGCTGCTGCCGGTGGGCTATCCCAGGCTGGTGCAACGGGCGGGCGGCCTGGCCGCGATGCTGCCGCCCGACGCCCCGGAGCTGGCCGCCGAGGCCGTGGCCCGGCTGGACGGGCTGGTCATCGCGGGCGGGCCGGACGTCGAGCCGGTCCGCTACGGGGCGGAGCGCGAGGAGCGGACGGGGCCGCCGGCGCCCGATCGGGACGCGTGGGAGCTGGCGCTGATCGACGCGGCGCTGGCGTCGGGCGTGCCCCTGCTGGGGATCTGCCGGGGCATGCAGCTGCTGAACGTCGCTCTCGGGGGCACGCTCGTGCAGCACATCGACGGGCACGCGGAGGTCGTGGGCGTCTTCGGGGGGCATGCCGTCAAGCCGGTGCCGGGGAGTCTGTACGCCGGGGTCGTGCCGGAGGAGTCGTTCGTCCCGACGTACCACCACCAGGCCGTCGACCGCCTGGGCGAGGGCCTGGTCCCCTCGGCGTACGCGGCGGACGGCACGGTGGAGGCGGTGGAACTCCCCTCGTCCGACTGGGTCCTGGGCGTGCAGTGGCATCCGGAGATGGGGGAGGACGTGCGGGTGATGAGGGCGCTGGTGGAGGCGGCAGCGGCGGGCTGAGTACCGAACCCTTAGCCCGTCC
>NZ_POUC01000515.1 GCF_002891435.1 Streptomyces cahuitamycinicus | reverse complement strand
GTGGGGGAGGGTGTACGCCTGGGCGTGGGAGGACGAGCCCGCCGGGCGGATCCGGGCCCGGGCCTTCCCCGGCCGGGGTGACGGCATCGACGAGGACGAGGCGACCGGGGCCGCTGCCCTGCTGCTCACCGACCGGCTGGGCCGGGCCCTGAACATCACCCAGGGCTCGGGCTCCCAGATCCTGACCGCGCCCCAGCCGGGCGGATGGACCGAGGTCGGCGGCCGGGTCCATCTGGAACGCTGACCTGACCGGAGCGCGTCGCCGTCAGGGGAAACTCCTCGCCCAGCGCCTCGAACATCGCGTTGTTCAGCCCGTACGCCCGCTTGCACTCGGCCACGATCCGCTGCCGCTCCAGCTCGCCACCGGGCACCGCGTCCAGCAGCTCCGCGTAAGTCCGCTTGAAGGCGGCCGGGTTGGGGATCTCCTCGAAGACGTAGAAGCGGACGCCGTCGCCCTTCTTCGCGAAACCCCAGTTCCTCTCGGCCGTGTCGCGGATGATCTGCCCGCCGGAGAGGTCGCCGAGGTAGCGGGTGTAGTGGTGGGCGACGTAGTCGGCCGGCCGGCTACGGGCGCACGCCGTGATCCGTTCGGCGTACTCCAGGGTGGCCGGCAGCGCGCTGACCGTCCTCCGCCAGCCGGGGCCGCGCAGGTACTCCAGGTCCCGCTCCAGCGCCGCCATGCGGAACAGCTCCGGCCGGACGAAGGGGCCGGCCACCGGGTCGGCGACGAGCCGCCGGGCGCCGGACTCCAGCGCGCCGTACACGAACCACAGCTGCTCCGTGTAGCGCGCGAAGGCGTCGATCCCCAGCTTGCGCCCCAGCAGGTCGCCGATGAAGGTCGAGCCCCTGACCTCCTCGTGCTGCTCGCGAGAAGCGGTCCGAAGGAGCGTCGAGAAGGATTCCATGGGCGTACTTTTCCCGACGGGCTGTCGGTAAAAACCCCCGGCACCGAAAGAAGCGGCCCGCCCCCGGAGGAGGGCGGGCCGTGCGGTGACGTGCGGGTGGTGCGGTGGCGTGCGGGCGGTGCGGGCTACGGCAGCGTGAGGATCTCCGCGCCCGAGTCCGTCACCACCAGCGTGTGCTCGAACTGGGCCGTCCGCTTCCGGTCCTTCGTGACGACGGTCCAGCCGTCGTCCCACATGTCGTACTCGTGCGTCCCGAGCGTCAGCATCGGCTCGATCGTGAACGTCATGCCGGGCTGGATGACCGTCGTCGCGTGCGGGCTGTCGTAGTGCGGGATGATCAGGCCAGAGTGGAACGACGAGTTGATGCCGTGCCCGGTGAAGTCGCGGACGACCCCGTAGCCGAAGCGCTTGGCGTACGACTCGATGACCCGGCCGATGATGTTGATCTGCCGGCCTGGCTTCACCGCCTTGATCGCCCGCTCCAGGGACTCCCGGGTCCGCTCCACCAGCAGCCGCGACTCCTCGTCGACGTCACCCACCAGGTAGGTGGCGTTGTTGTCGCCGTGCACACCGCCGATGTACGCCGTCACGTCGAGGTTGACGATGTCGCCGTCGCGCAGGACCGTCGAGTCCGGGATGCCGTGGCAGATGACCTCGTTGACCGACGAGCACAGGGACTTCGGGAAGCCGCGGTAGCCCAGCGTCGAGGGGTAGGCGCCGTGGTCGCACATGTACTCGTGCGCGACCCTGTCCAGCTCGTCCGTGGTCACCCCGGGGGCGATCAGCTTCGCGGCCTCCGCCATCGCCCGGGCCGCGACACGGCCGGCCACGCGCATCGCCTCGATGGTCTCGGGCGTCTGCACCTCCGGTCCGGTGTACGGCGTCGGCGCGGGCTTGCCGACGTACTCGGGGCGGCGGATGTTTCCGGGCACGGGACGGGTGGGGGACAGCTCCCCTGGTACGAGCAGCGACTGGCCAGACATGCCAGCGAGTCTAACCAGCGGCCATGGGGGAACATGACGGTGGCGAGAGGAGCTGGTCATGGCCCTGTTCAAGAAGCGCACGGTCGGCAAGCCGGGTGAGTGGTACTACTGCCTGGAGCACAAGAAGGTCGAAGAGGGGCCGGAGTGCCCCAACAAGGACCGGTTCGGGCCGTACGCCTCCCGCACGGAGGCCGAACACGCGATGGCGACCGCCCGCGAACGCAACCTCCAGTGGGAGAACGACCCCAAGTGGCACGACGCCCCGGCGGGCGGCAGGGACGACGAGAGCTGAGCCCCCAACGGCGCCCGGGTCCGCGACAGTCACGGGCCCGGGCGTTCGCGTGGCCGCGGGCCCGGGCGTTCGCGTGGCCGCGGATCCGGGCGTTCGCGAGGGCGGGGCACCGAGCCCGCAGCAGGACCGCGCGGATGTCACCAGCGGGCCGGCGGCGGTGCCGTCAGGTGCTCAGCCAGGCGGGCCACCCGGTCCCGGAAGCGCCGCCGCCCACGCGGCGTCGGCAGGGCGTTCTCCCCGGCCGCCGCGCTGACCAGGTGCTGCACCGTGTCGAGGTCCAGTTCCGAGCCGTCGGGCACGGCCAGGGTCTCGTGCGCCATGGACGGCAACTCGCCCTGCCCGGGGCCGAGGGCAAGAACCGTCGCTCCGGCGCGACGGGCATCGGACACCCGTTCCACGAGTGGTGCCGCGGGCTCGCCGGGGGCGACCACCAGCAGTGTCTCGCCCCGCCTGGCCGCCTCCAGCCGGCCCAGACCGACCGCCAGGTGCGCCGGATCAGAAGGGCGCGCGTTGTGCCGCACCAGGGTCGGGGCCAGCTCCGGAGTGCCCGACCAGGCGGCCTCGTCCACCAGGTGCGCGGCCAGATGCCACGGCTCGTACGACGGCGTGCCGACCAGCAGCAGCCCGCCTCCGTGCGACACCACCGAGCCGCGCAGCGCCCCGGCGAACCGCCGCGTCGCCCCCAGCCACTCCGTCCCGGCGAGCACTTCCCGCAGCAAAGCGACCCGAACCGCATCCATGGGAGCGCATCCTGCCCCGAGCGGTCACTCGCCACGTGCGGTTCACCTCGTATTCGCCCGGGCTGGGTAGGCCGACCGGTCACCCGTACCGCCGTCGAACGACGGGTCGCCCGCCCGCTACGGCGACGCCCGCGCAGACGACCCCGCTCAGGTCGTCCTCGCCCACCGGCCGGGCCCCGGAGCGGTGGCACGGTCGTGGAGTCGGGGCGATGGCACGGTCGTAGAGTCGGGGCCATGACCTCTACCGACAGTGCTGCCACCGACAACGCCCAGAAGGCCCCCGCCAAGGACCCCTGGGACCTGCCCGACGTCTCCGGACTCGTGGTGGGGGTGCTCGGCGGAACCGGGCCGCAGGGCAAGGGCCTGGCCTACCGGCTCGCCCAGGCCGGCCAGAAGGTGATCATCGGCTCGCGTGCCGCCGACCGCGCCCGGGCAGCAGCCGAGGAACTCGCCCACGGCGTCGAGGGCGCCGACAACGCCGAGACCGCCCGCCGCAGCGACATCGTGATCGTCGCCGTGCCCTGGGACGGCCATGGCAAGACCCTCGAATCCCTGCGCGAGGAACTGGCAGGCAAACTCGTCGTCGACTGCGTCAACCCGCTCGGCTTCGACAAGAAGGGTGCCTACGCCCTCAAGCCCGAGGAGGGCAGCGCCGCCGAGCAGGCCGCCGCCCTGCTGCCGGACTCCCGGGTCACGGCCGCCTTCCACCACCTGTCGGCCGTGCTGCTCCAGGACCCGGAGATCGACGAGATCGACACCGACGTGATGGTGCTCGGGGAGGTCCGCGCCGACGTCGAGATCGTCCAGGCCCTCGCCGGCCGCATCCCCGGCATGCGCGGCATCTTCGCCGGACGGCTGCGCAACGCCCATCAGGTGGAGTCGCTGGTGGCGAACCTGATCTCCGTGAACCGCCGGTACAAGGCGCACGCGGGCCTGCGGGTCACCGACGTGTGAGCCGGTGACGCACATGGGGGACACTGGACGGCACCAGCAGTGCCGCAGTGTCCCCCGACAGGAGTCGACCCCATGCCCCGCCTCGCCCTCTACGCCCTGATCGTCTGCGTCCTCTCCGTGGCCGCCGCCGTGGTCTCCTTCACGCGGGGCAGCCTCCTGGGGATCGTGTGGGTACTGCTGGCGGGCCTGTCGTCCAACATGTGCTGGTACTACGCCAAGCGCGCCAAGCAGCGGAAGTCCGTCACCGGCTGACCCGCGCCCGTCAGGGAGCCGCCGAACAGAACTCGTTCGAGCCCTGCCAGAAGCGATACAGCGCCTGCCCGCAGTACGTCTCGAAGTCGCTGATCCCCAGGGACTTCAGGATCGTGTCGATCACGTCGAAGAAGACGCCGTTCACCGCCGGCAGCCACAGCAGGGCGAACACGAAGAGCAGGCCGAACGGCGCGAACGGCTCCACCTGGCGCCGGATGCCGTACGACAGCCAGGGCTCGATGACGCCGTAGCCGTCCAGGCCCGGCACCGGCAGGAAGTTCAGCAGCGCCGCCGTCACCTGGAGCAGTGCGAGGAAGGCGAGGGCGAACCGGAAGTCGTTCGGCACGCCGTCCAGCGCGTCCAGCCAGAACGGGGCGGTGCAGACGACGGCGAACAGCACGTTCGTCAGCGGGCCCGCCGCCGAGATCAGACTGTGCTTCCAGCGCCCCTGGATCCGCCCCCGCTCGATGAACACGGCGCCGCCGGGCAGCCCGATACCGCCCATGATCACGAAGATCACCGGGAGCACGATGCTGAGCAGCGCGTGCGTGTACTTCAACGGGTTCAGGGTCAGATAACCCTTCGCGCCGATGGAGATGTCGCCGCTGTGCAGGGCGGTGCGCGCGTGCGCGTATTCGTGCAGACAGAGCGAGACGATCCATGCCGCCGTCACGAAGAGGAACACGGCGACGCCGGGCTGCTCGGCGAACCCGGTCCAGGTCGCCCATCCCGTGACCGCCGTCACGGCGACGATCCCGACGAAGACGGGACTGATCCGCCGCTCGCTGTGGCGGGTGGTGGCGGTGGTCATGGGGCTCCCTGCACTCATCAACACGGGGTGGGACGGCCCGACGGTACCGGGCACAGGTGAAAAA
>NZ_POUC01000514.1 GCF_002891435.1 Streptomyces cahuitamycinicus | reverse complement strand
GTGTGGGCGGGGATGCCGGGCTTGTGCTCGACGGGGGCGACGGTGGGTTTCCCCATGACCATCAGCGGGTCGAACATCACGACGACGCCCGCGAGGAGCAGGAAGGCGAGCGGGCCGATCAGCATGGGTGCCAGCAGGGCCGCGGGCGACTCTCCCGACGTGGGTTCGGCCGTGCCGTGCAGGTGGACACTGAGGGCGGCCATGCCGGTGTAGTGCATGCCGCTGACGGCGAGGCCCATGACGAGACCGGCGCCCACGCTCCACAGGAAGCCCCTGACCTGGCCGGCGGCCCACAGGGCGGCGGTTGCCGCGCCCATGGCGATGGCGACGGAGATGCCGACGGTGACGGTGTTGTACTCCAGTTTTCCGTCCAGGCTCATGCTGGCCATGCCGAGGTAGTGCATCGACGCGATGCCGAGGCCCGTGATGGTGCCGCCGGTGAACAGGGCCGTGCCGCGGGCTCCCTTGTAGCCGACGATGAAGATCCCGACACCCACCATGATGATCGCGACGGCCAGGCTCGCGAAGGTCATCGCCTTGTCGTAGTGGATCGGGGTCCCGCGGACCGTGAAGCCGATCATCGCGACGAAGTGCATGGTCCATATGCCGGAGCCGATGGCTGCGGAGCCGAGGGCGAGCCAGCCGGGGCGCCATGAGTGGGTGACGAGCATCGACCTCGTGGTGCAGCGCAGCCCCAGGGCGCCGCCGAGGCAAGCCATGAAGTAGGCCACGAAGGGTGTGACCAGGCCATAGCTGAATCCGTCGATGGTGCCCTGCATACGCGGCTGCCCTTCCCGCCCGTGTACGTCCCGCAATGCCTGATGTGCGCCCCCTCCCAGGACCGCACGAGCGGTCAGGGTTGACGCAGAGAGTATGACCCCCACCGGAATGGTCGAACGACTTTCCGGCAAAGAAACACGCCCCTGCCTCAGTTGTGCGGTACCAGTGAGCGGAGTTGGGTCATCTCCGTTCAACGTGTGGCCATCCTGTACCCCTCCCGCGTTGACCCTCTGCTGTCACA
Organism: Streptomyces cahuitamycinicus; assembly: GCF_002891435.1. GTDB lineage: Bacteria > Actinomycetota > Actinomycetes > Streptomycetales > Streptomycetaceae > Streptomyces > Streptomyces cahuitamycinicus. The sequence goes on along the minus strand of NZ_POUC01000514.1, from coordinate 3,988 downwards.
GTTGTGCTGTCTGTGATGTCGCCGATCGCTCGTCGCGAGGAGTACGCATGCACGCGCGCGCTGTTGCCGCCTCTACCACCGCACTCCTGGGGACCGCCGCACTGCTGTTCCCCGCCGCCCCCGCACGGGCTGCGGAAGGCAGCACGTCGCCGCTGGTCATCGCACACCGGGGTGCCTCCGCGTACGCGCCCGAGAACACCCTGGCCGCCGTGGACAGAGCAGCGGAACTGGGCATCCGCTGGGTGGAGAACGACGTGCAGCGGACCAGGGACGGTGAACTGGTCGTTCTCCACGACGACAACCTGCGGCGTACCACCGACGTCGAGGAGGTCTTCCCCGGCCGGTCTCCGTGGAAGGTGAAGGACTTCACCGCCGCGGAGATCGCCCGGCTGGACGCGGGCAGCTGGTTCGGACCCGCGTACGCGGGCGCGCGCGTGCCGACGCTGGAGCAGTTCGTGCACCGTTTGGAGCGGCACCACCAGAAGCTTCTCCTGGAGATCAAGAATCCGGAGCTGTATCCGGGCATCGAGCGGCAGACGCTGAAGGTCCTCAGCAACGAGGGCTGGCTCGACCGGTCGCATCTGGCGGGCCGGCTGATCGTGCAGAGCTTCAGCGCGGACAGCGTGCGGACCGTGCACGAGCTGAAGCCCGGCGTGAAGACGGGCCTCCTGGGGACTCCGCCGGTGGCGGACCTGCTCGACGTCGCCGAGTTCGCCGACCAGATCAACCCCTCGCACAGTTCGCTCTCCCCTGCGTACGTGTCCTCGGTGCGGGCGTTCGACGGACCGCACGGCAGCCGGCTGGAGGTCTTCGCCTGGACGGTCGACGACGCCAGGACGGCCCGGCGGATCGCCGGGTACGGGGTCGACGGGATCATCACGAACAGGCCGGACGTGGTGCGGAGGGCCGTGGGCGGCTGAGCCCTGAAGCCGGGCGGGCTGCGTTGTCAGTGGCGGGTCCTACTGTGGGGCGCATGGACAGCCGAGGGCAGGTCGAGCCGCGGATCGTGTGGGCGGTCGTCGAGAGCGGGATCGGGCCGTTGCTGCTGGCCGCGAGCCCGGGCGGCCTGGTCAACGTCGTGTTCCACGCCACGGGCCCGGTGCGGGACCGAACAGTCGAACGGCTGGCGTCGCGGCTGGGCACCGAGCCCGTCGAGGCGCCCGGTTCCCCGCTGCTGGCCGAGGCGATACGCCAGGTCGAGGCGTACTTCGCGGGTGAGCGACGCGACTTCGACCTGCCGCTCGACTGGTCGCTGATCTCCGGCTTCAACCGGGAGGTCCTGCGTGAACTGGCCTCGGGCGTGCCGTACGGCACGGTCGTCGGGTACGGCGACCTGGCCGGGCGGGTCGGCCGACCGGGCGCCGCCCAGGCCGTGGGTATGGCGATGGGCGCCAATCCGCTGCCGGTGGTGGTGCCCTGTCACCGGGTCGTCGAGAGCGGCGGCGGCATCGGTGGCTTCGGTGGCGGCCTGGAGACCAAGCGGAGGCTGCTCGCCCTCGAAGGGGTGCTTCCCGAGCCGCTCTTCTGACACGGCGCCCCGCGGCCCCGTCAGTCGCCGGGCCGGGCCGCCCGGGGTCGTCATGCTGCTTGGCCTGGACTGTCGTAGTGCCTGGCCTGGTCAGTCGTAGTGCCGGGCCTCGAAGACGTTGCCGTCCGGATCGCGGAAGTAGAAGCTGCGCGTGGCTTTGCCCCGGGCTCCGAAGGAGCCGTGCGCGAGGTCGGACATCGGTACGGAGTGTTGCGCCAGCCGGCTCAGGAGGGCGTCGAAGTCGCCGCGGGGCAGCGACAGGCAGACGTGGTTGACCGGGTGCCCCGCACTGTCGGCTGAGCCGGGCAGCATCGTCATGCGCTCCGCGAAGCTCAGCGGCATGAGATCGAGGATGGTCTCGTCGTTGACCCGCACGGACGGGAACGGCACCTCACCCGCCGCGAATTCAGCGAGCCTGACGGCCTCCATGCCGACGGCCTTCTCGTAGAAGTCGGCGGCGGCGAGCGGGTCGCGCACCCAGAGGACGACGTGGTCGAGACGTGCTATGTGGTCCGTCATGCACTCCAGGCTCGTTACGGCGCCATCGGCCCGCAAGGGTTTGGCCCGGCGCGCCGCCCGCCAGAGATGAGGGAGGGGAACGACTGACCGACCGACAGGAGGCAGGCGCGTGGTGCTGGTGGTGTCCGAGGAAGTGCGGGAGGCGATCGACGCGCGCCGGCCGGTCGTGGCTCTGGAGTCCACGATCATCGCCCATGGGCTGCCACGGCCCCGCAATCTCCAGGTGGCGCTGGAGCTGGAGACCGCCGTGCGGCAGGAGGGCGCGGTGCCCGCCACGATCGCCGTGCTGGACGGGCGCCCTCATGTGGGCCTGGACAAGGAGCAGCTGGAGCGGGTCGCCAACGAGGACGGGATCCGCAAGCTCGGCCACCGTGACCTGCCGCTCGCGGTGGCGTCCGGGGCGAGCGGGGCGACCACGGTGTCGGCGACCGCGCTGCTGGCGGCGCTGGCCGGCGTGCGGATCTTCGCGACGGGTGGGCTCGGCGGGGTGCACCGGGAGTGGACGCTGACGCAGGACGAGTCGGCCGACCTGGGGCTGCTGGCGCGCACGCGCATCACGGTGGTGTGTGCCGGGGTGAAGTCGATCCTGGACGTGCCGGCGACCCTGCAGCGGCTGGAGACGCTGGGTGTCGCGGTGGCCGGTTACGGCACGGACCGGTTCCCCGGGTTCTACCTCTCCGACTCGGGGCATCCGGTGGACTGGACGCTCGGGACGCCGGAGCAGGTGGCGGGCGTCATGGTGGCCCAGGACGCACTCGACGGGCCGGGGTCGGCGCTGATCGTCGCCAACCCCGTCCCCGAGGAGGAGCAGCTCGATCCGGACCTGCACGCACGCGTGCTCGCGGACGCGCTGCGCGCTTGTGAGGAGCAGGGGGTCACCGGCCAGTCGGTCACGCCCTTCCTGCTCGACTATCTGGTGCGGCACACGGACGGCGCCTCCCTGAGCGCCAACCTGGCGGCGGTCCGCGGCAACGTACGCCTGGCGGCGCGGATCGCGGCGGCCTGGGCTTGTCGGGGGTGACGGCGGACGGCGGGCCTGGACGGGGAGGAGGAACGGGCTCAGAGGGAACGGACTCCGTGGGTACGGGCGCGGGCCGGGGCTTGCTGGTCGTCGGGGACGTCATCACGGATGTCGTCGCGCGGCACGCGGGGCCGCTCGCGGCCGGCACGGACACGACCGCATCGATCCGGACGGTGGCGGGCGGTGCGGGCGCCAATGTCGCGTGCTGGGCGGCTCACCGGGGAACGGCGGATGTACGGCTGCTCGGGCGGGTCGGGACGGATGCGGCTGCCTGGCACGAACGGGAGCTGGCCGCCCAGGGTGTACGGCCGCAGCTCGTCGTCGACCCGCTGGTGCCGACCGGCACGGTGATCTGCATGGTCGACGGGGGCGCTGCCGCGGAGCGGACGTTCCTCACCGACGGCGGAGCGTCGATGCGGCTCGCACCAGCAGACTGGTCGGACGCCCTGCTCGACGGCGTGGCCAGGCTGCACCTGTCGGGTTACCTCCTGTTCTCCGAGTCGAGCCGGGCTCTGGTGACGGTGGCCCTGGCAGCCGCACGCGCGCGTGGAGTGCCGGTGAGTCTTGACCCGGCTTCGGCCGGGTTCCTGGCGGAGCTGGGCGCCGAGCGGTTCCTGGAGCTCGTCGAGGGCGTGGGCGTACTGCTGCCCAGCCGGGACGAGGCGTGCCTGCTGACCGGGCTGGCGGACCCCGTCGAGGCGGCGGCCGAGCTGAGCCTGCGCGTGCCACTGGTCGTCGCCAAGCAGGGGCACGAGGGAGCAGTCGTGGCCCGCTCGGGGAAGGTACGCGCCCGCGTCCCGGCCGCACCGGCGACGCCCCGGGACACGACCGGCGCCGGTGATGCCTTCACCGGCGCGTTCCTCGCCGCCCTGCTCGCAGGCGCCGGGCCGGAGGACGCCGCGGCGGAGGGGTGCCGGGCG
>NZ_POUC01000513.1 GCF_002891435.1 Streptomyces cahuitamycinicus | reverse complement strand
AGGGAAAAGGGTCGGCGCCCCGGGGGCCTCCGGGGGCCCGGGCGGTCGCGCGAGTGAGGCCCGGTGAGCTGTTCCAGAATTCTGGAACAGCCGGCGGGCCCGCTTACGGCACGGCGGGAAGGGCGTCCAGGGCGGCCTGCCACGGGTAGGCGCGCACGTCTCCGTGGCGCGGCCTGTGCGGCACGAACCCGCCCTCGCCGAGCAGCACCTTGACCCCGGCCTCACGCAGCGTGTCGACGTTGCGGTGCACGGCCGGGTGGGCGTCCTGGGCGTTGTTCCAGTGCGGCAACGCGACGATGGGCTTGCACAACCCGATGCCCTCGGTGATCAGTCCGAGGGCGAGTGTGTCGGAGATCCCGGCCGCCCACTTGTTGAGGGTGTTGGTGGTCAGCGGGGCCACCAACATGGCGTCCGCGTCGGGCAGCACATCCGGCTGCGATGGAAGCTTGTACTCGTAGCGCACCGGGTGGCCGGTCAGCTTCTCCAGCTCCTCGACGGTGCCCGGCGCGTCCTCCGTGGCCCACCGGTACGCCTTCGGCGTCAGGATCACGCACACGTCCCACCCGGCCGCCTTGGCGGCGCGGATGGGCACGGGCAGGTGCTGGGCGGGCGGGGCGGCACAAGAGATCAGGTACAGGGTCTTGGTCACCCGCGCAGTCCACAACGATCAGCCAGCAGACGCAACCGCCCCTGGACAGAAGGCGGGACACCGAGCAGGCGCAGGTCCTCGACGAGGGCGCGGGTCCGCGGTCGGCACTGAACCTCCTCCGGGGCAAACTCCTCGGCCTCCAGCAGCGTGGTCACGGCGTCCTCGCGCAATCCTGCCTGGGTCTCGGCGCGGGCCCGGTCAGCGAGCAGATGCGCGCGGCGCTCGCGCGGCAAGGCGTCGAACGCCGGGGCGGGGATGCCCGCCGCCACGGCGACGGCATCGGCGCCCTCGCTCAGCTGGACGTGCGCAGCCACTCGGTACAGCGCCACGTTGGTCGGGCCGAAAGCCGTGTAGAGGTGGTTGGCGTCTCCGCCGAGTCGGCCCGCGTGGTCGTCGGCCTCACCGAGGAAGTCGGGCACGCGGCGGGCGTGCCGCTCGGGATGGCGGTCGTCGGCCTCGGCGGCGGCCGCGGCCGCCATCGCCGCCTTCAACCACAGCATGCCCAATACCGAGTAGCCCTCGGGTCCGCTGCGCAGGAGGTCATCGTGGAGGCGGCCGGCTGCGGCCAGGATGAACTGGGCGGCGGCCGCGGCCTGTCCGTGCATCGTCATCGCGTCGCCTAAATGGCGCGCAGCGCTGGCCATGATGACCGGGTTCTGGCTGCGTTCGGCGGCCGCGACGGCGCGGTGCCCGGCGAGCACGGCAAGCTCGGTGTCGGCCCATTTGATGGCGGCCGCCTCGGTCAGTTCCAGGGTGAGGCTGAGGACCTCGAACGCGGTCAGCTGGTCGTCGCCCTCGTGCCGGTGGGCGGCTCGCGTGGCGTCCACCAGCAGGGCGGGAATGTCGCTGCCGAGCTGCTGGAAATGACCGGCCTGGAAGGCCGTCCGAGAGTAGTCCAGTGAGCGACGTAAGGTCGCGACGGGGACCGGATCGTCGTTCGAGTCGTCGCACGTCCCAGTGATGACGTCGTGGCGCTGGAGCGCGGCTCGTACGGCCTCGATCTCGCTCTCGCCCGCGCACTCGGCGTCTAGCGAGTCGCCGATCAGCCGTTCCAGCGGAATACCCAGACGGAGCGCTGCAAGTCGTGCTACCGAGAGGTTCGGATCGGCCTGCCGCTTGCCTGCTTCCAGTGCCTCGACCCATGGCAGAGACTTGTTCATCAGGGCCGCGAACTCGCGCTGGGGAATGCGCCGCCGGGTGCGCCAATACTGGACGCGGCGGCCGAACGAAGCATCATCCATGGGGAGCTCCGGGACTCGGAGTCGACGACCCATACACATCGTATGGGTTGACTCTGTTGTACCGCCTCTAGCGTCCCGATATGGCCAAGTCCCGGAAGACTCCCCCGCATCCAACCTGGGCCGCGCTGGCGGTGCCCAACGGCGAGCTCCTCGACGCGCTCAACCAGTCGTCAACGTGGTCGTCCCGGCTGCGCCGCGTCGGCCAGCAGCACGACGTATTGGTGCTCCCGCTGGAGCGGGGCCTGGCCGCGCTGGACGCACAGCAGGTGCCCGTCGAACACGGCTTGAGCCTCATCGCGGATTACGCGAGCGGCAAGCTGATCGCGCTCGTGGGACGCGGCTGGGCGAACCTGTGGACGGACGTTCACGAGGTGCGGGTGCTGCCGGTCGGATCGTGGGTTCTGGTGCCCGCGGATGTGACGACGTCTCCGGGTTCGTGGGCGGCGGCCTGGCTGAGTCGCCCGCCGCTCCCCCCGATCGACCTGGACACCGAAAGCGGTGTCGACGAGTGCCCTGTCGAGCGGGATCCGGAGTCCCTGGAAGGGGTTCCCGCCGGCCGCCTCGCTCCGCAGACGCTGCACGACGGACTGGCCGTCCTCGACGGCTGGAAGACCTCACCCGCAGAGGCCGCGTCATGACCGCGCACGTGGCATACGACCCGCACGGCGCCATCTACGCGAGGCTGCCCCTCGACCGCAAGCCGTACCAGCTGCTGGCCAAGACGGTGCTCGCCCTGGACGCGTCGGCCGACCTGCCGCCGGGCGACTGCGCGCAGATCGCACTTCAGCTCACCGGGCATGCGAATCTCGTCGCCATCGACGTCCGGCGCCTGTGCAACCGGCTCCCCGAAAACAGCCGCTCCCGCACGCTGACGGAGACCGTTCTCGCGGACGTCTCCAGCCGACTGGGCACCCCCGCCGAGCCGACCGTCGACGCCATAAAGGATCGGGCGCAGGTGCTGCGCGGACTGTACGAGCGACTGGACCGGCTCACTGCGAACCGGCCGCCCACCGTCGCCCCGCCGGGGCGTTCCCGCTCGCCCGCATAAGGCCACTCCCCTGGGTCGCATCCGCCGCCACCCCCGTGGGCGCGGGTGCACGAAGCCCCCGGCAGGCTGCCGTACACAACCCCGGCCTGCTGGGGGCTTCCCCATGTCGACGGTGCCCGCAGAAATGCCCCGGCGGACCGCGTCTCGTGCGGTCCGCCGGGGCTTCGTATCGTGCGTCTAGGCCGCCCGTGAGTCGGCTGCATCCGGCTCCGGAAACAGGCCCAACTGCTCGTCCATCCGGTGCACCTGGGCCGTGGCGATGCCGTACAGCTCGTGCACGTACGCCCGGACCTTGGCCTCCCATCCCTCGTCACCGAGGACGCGTCCGAAGACGGCGGCCGCGACCATCGGGCAGACCGCGTCGGCCGCCTGCTGCGCGACGTTGCGCACCCCGCGGCCGCGCCCGACGTGGGTCCACGGGTAGTCACCGGGGAAGCCCACGAGCCTGCCGATGTCCGCCTGGCTGATGGTCTCGCCGGTCTCCGAATCGGCCCACCCGTACGCGGTGGCAGTGACGCAGGTTGAGGGGAGATCCGCGCTGCGCGAACCGCCCCCCTTGGCCCGTCCGGTGACCGGGTCGACGGGCCGGTGACCGCGCGTCAGGTAGACGCGGCCGGTGGGCCAGCCGACAACTTCGGCGAACGTCGGGGCAGGAATCGGCTCGGCCGGAGCGACGTCCACGAACGGCGCCGCCTCGCCCCGGTAGGCGGCCATGAACCGGCGCTTGCGGTGGGAGGCGCCGTAAGTGACCGCGTCGAGCGTGAAGGCCTCCGTGGTGTGCCAACCCGCCTGCGTCAGCTGCTCGAAAAGCCCGTCCTCGATCTGCTGGGGCAGTCGGCTGGACTGCTCGACCATGACCCACTCCAGCGTCTCGTTCCAGCGGGCGAGCATCCCCAGCGGCCAGATGACGACCTCCGCCATGAGCCCAGCGCGCGGGTCCTCCAGCTGCGCGAGGGGGGCGCGGACCTCGTCCCAGATGTCGCCGGAGCGGGGGGCGTAGCCGGTCGGCGAGTGCTCCCAGGGCAGGAACCCGGCGGCCGCGCCCGCCTCCCAGATGACGCGGCAGATGATGTCGATGGCGTCGGCGTAGCGGCCCTTGCCCAGACCGCTGGGGGTGAAGGCCTGGCAGGGCGGCGTGAGGGCGATTCCGCTGACGAACCTCAGTGCCGGGTTCTCCGGGCTGACCTGGGTGACGTCGGCGTGGATGACGCGGAACCCGGCGGCGGTGGCGGTGGCGACCGCCCCGCCGTCCAGGTCGATGCCGACGATGTCGACGTCGGCGCCGAGGATGTTGCGCAGCCCCAGGGAGAGGCCTCCGGGACCGTGGAAGAGGACGATCACCCGCTTGCTCAGGATGCGGCCGAGGGCGTCGCGCTCCGGGGCGAACAGCCACTCGATCGGGAAGGGGCCCGCGTACCACTCCAGGAGCTGACGGGTCTCGTCGTCCAGGGCGGCGATCCGCTCGGCGGTGACCGGACACTGGTCCTCGATCCGGCCCGCGACGTAGGCGGCGCGCTCCCCGCGGGCCTCGCGGGCCAGTTCCTCGACCCGCTCGTCGTAGCCCTCGACGATGGCGTACGCGCACTCGGTGATGCGCTCGGTGGCGTCGTACCGCCACCCTTCGACCTGGTCGTCGCCGGGGTTCTCGTCGGCGTAGCTGGTGAGCAGCGCGGCCGCCTTCCAGCACTCGGCGAGCGCGGGGTGTCCGGAGGCCTGCGCGATGGTGGCCGCGTCCTCCGCCTCCTGCTCGGCGGAGAAGGCGTCGTGGAGCAGCTTCAGCCTGCCGCCGGCCGGAGCGCCGTTCGAGGCATGGGTGTCCCCCATGAAGACCATCCCTTGATCGTTGAGGCTTTTCGGTGGGTGGCCGATCGGGGATTCCCGCCCCCTTTCGACGTATCTAATACTCTCACGTTTTCAGGTGCAGGTCAAACCCGAAAGTGCAGGTCAGAGGCCATTTTCCGGGAATCTTGCACACCCATTTCCGGCCCGCAGACGGGCGCCTGACCACGGCGATGCGGGCACGGCTGAACAGCTCGACCGCCCCCGCCACAGCGCGGCAGCAGCCGCTCCCCCTCAGCCC
>NZ_POUC01000512.1 GCF_002891435.1 Streptomyces cahuitamycinicus | reverse complement strand
ACCGGGGCCAGGCACCATTCGCATCGCACGCTCAGGGCATCGGGCAGTCCCTGCGCGACAGCGGCCTCACGGGCTGCGCGGGCGGGTCGGTAGGGCGCGAGGGCTGCTCGGGCGGCGGGCGGTATGCAGGAGCCGATCTCCCGCAGCCGCGCCTCCAGCTTCGGGTCGACTCCGTCGCGACCGCTGGTGATTGCTCGGGCCTGCGCGGGCTGGGCGGTGCCGGCGGCGACGGCGCGGCGGGTGTCGGCCAGCTCTGCGGTCCAGGCGGCCTGGTCGTCCGGGTCGACGGACGGCGTGGGATCGGAGTGCCTCGCCAGGCGGTCGCGCCGGTAGCTCTCCCAGGGGCGGGCCACGTCCGCGGGCAGGATCTGGTACGGCGAGGTGCGGATGTGCTGGCGGGCGGCGACGCGGACGTCCCAGCCGTGCGGGGTGGCCATCGGCACGTCGCCGAGCAGCTCGTGCCACTGGGCGAGCTGGTCGCGCGCCTCGCCTTGGTCGGTGCGGATGGTGCGGGGGTCGAGTCGGCCGATGTAGGCCAGCAGGGCTGCGATTTCGCGGCGGTCCACGGTCAGCCCTCCGTTCCGGTCGGCTCGTCGAGGGCGGCAAGCAGGGCGGCGGTGTGGGCCTCCGTCCGCGTCATGCCCCCCGGTACGGCGGTGTTCTTGCCGGGCACGGCGTAGAGATTCGGTCGGCTGGGAGCGTGCTCCCGGGCGACCCAGGAGCGCCAGTCGGCAGCCCAGGCTTCCGCCGCCCTCGGAGCATGGCCCGCCCGGTGTGCACGCCACTTCGCGTCGGCGGCCCGCAGGCCCTGCTCGCCGAGGCGATCGAGGTGTCCCTGCTGGCGGGCCCAGGTGTGGGTGGCGGAGTCGACCTGCCACTCGGCAGCCGGGAGGACGGCAGCACCACTACTGCTGTACCTCCGGTTCAAATCAGGTTCACTACGGTTCTGTGTGCCGGTAGCCGGTACATCGCTGTGCCGGTGGCCGGTACGTCGCTGTGCCGGTTTCCGCCTCGACCTGCCGGTTTCCGGTACTGCCGGATTCCGGACCCTCGCGGGGGATTCCGGCACCTCACGCGGGCGGATTCCGTACCGCCGCAGAGCCGAGAGCCGAAGCTTCGCGGGGCCCGCGGGCTCGTCTGCTGCTGTGTCGCTGTCTTCCTGCTCCTGCTGATCGCGCTGGGCCAGGGCGACCACTTCGGCGGCGAGAGGCATGCGGTAGACCGTGCTGCGCTGCGGGCCTACGAGGTCATCGAGTTGTTCCAGCTCGCCGGCCAGGAGCAGGCGCTCGACGGCTTCGCGCACCGTGGAGACCGAGGAGCGGGTCCGCTTGGCCAGGCTGGACAGCGAGGCCCAGGAGATGCACTGCTCGTCGGCCACCCGGTCGGCGATCGACAGCAGGACCAGGCGCGCGGCCCCTCGGCTGGAGCTGTGCTCCCACACCCACTCGCGGGCTTCGCTGCTCATCGGCCGCTCCAGACGAGCGGGCGGGTCCGGCTGCTCGCCGGGGCCAGGGTGGTGCGGTCCGGCTCGGGGCACTGAGGCGCCGAGGCGGTGGTGGCTGCCGCGCAGGCCAGGCGGAAGGGCCTTTTGCGCAGGGCAGGAGGCATGCGATACTCCCCTTTGCAGTGTTGCCACGCTGACGCGCCCCTCGGAAGGACTCAGCGTGGTGATGGTGGGCAATCTCCGCCCTTGCCGGGGCGGGTATGCCGCTTAGCGTTCGGCGTCCGTGAGTTACCGCTCTCGGGCGCCGTCGCTGTTTGCGGACCTTCGCGGTCCGGTCCGTGCTCGCGGTCTCCTCACGTTCGTCGCCGCAGGCGGGCTGCCCGGGGACGACGAACATACGCACGGACCGGTGTCAAGATCCAGACTTGGTTCTTAAACTCTGTACTGGTTGCAGAGAGTCGCCGAACAGTCGTGTGCCGCAGCCGTCCGCACAGGGCCTGGCGGGGTCCGTCCTCGCGTCGAAGCGCACCGTTGCCGCGGTTGCCCCGTACACCGAGAGCGTGCCATTGTGTCCGAATTGGAGCGGTAGTCTGCTATTCCCCGCAGCGGAAATGCGATGTGGATGAGGTGTTTCCACGGTCGCCTCCGCGCTTTCCGGTCGAAGATCAAATACGGCCTGCCAGACGTGACTTATGTCGCTGGGTGAATGTGGCTTGCGCCACGTCGCCCGGCGTACTCCCTGTCGGTAGAAACGGACAGGTCGACCTGAAACAGGCGGTACGCGCCACACGGAAACGTGCTGGTGGGGAAGAACTTTCCATACGTGTGATCGGCGCGTCAAACTGGTGTTTATGGCGGGGTAGGGTGGCTGAAGTTGCGAGGAAGCCCGCCCTGGAAAGGATCATGGAAGAGTGGCCGAAGGTCAGGTGAGCCCCAAGGGGCTCATGGATCGCCTAAACCGCCTGTTCGACACCGTGCACCCGCCCGATCGCGGCCCTTACAGCAACGCTGAAGTGGCCGAACTGATGGAGAAGCGAGGACTGGGCAAGCTGTCGGGGCAGTACCTGTGGCTCTTGCGGACCGGGCAGCGCGACAACCCGACGAAGCGTCATCTCGAAGCGCTCGCAGGGTTCTTCGGCGTGGATCCCGCCTATTGGTTCGACGATGCTGTCGCCGAAAAGACCGTGCAGGAACTTGAGTTGCTCGCACTGCTTCGCGATGCGAAGGTCAAGAACGTTCTTCTTCGCCTATCCGACGTCTCCGCAGACGGAAAGGATGCCGTCCTGGGGGTCGTTGAGAGCGTGCGAAAATCCGAGGGGTTGCCGCCCTCAACTGGCGCGTAAACGGCGGCAGTTCAGTAAATGATCAAGGAAAGCAATGTGGTCTGCACGTATGCTGCGCCGGCCTGACCTCTTGGCCGAGTTGAAGCTCCCGCACGTCACCAATATCCGCGACCTCAGCGACGAGGTCTCTCGCCGCACGGGACGGACGGTGGTCCTAGAGCCCCGGGAGCAGGCGCCCTCGGTGTGCGGGGCATGTGCCGTTACAGAGAGTGCCGTCCACGTTTTCTACGACCCGTGGACCAGCGTCCTGCACCAGGACCACATCATCGCCCACGAGTTCAGCCACCTACTGCTCGGCCACCACGAGAACCGACCGGTCTCCGCGCTGGCTCCGGCCTTCATCACCAGCGTGGACCCGGCCACCGTGCAGATGATGCTGGGGCGCACCAAGTACGACGAGGACGAGGAGCGAGACACCGAACTCCTCGCATCGCTGCTCCAGCGCCGGATCATCGACCGGTGGTTGCGCAGCGACGAGCCCTCCGGGGACGAAGTGCAGGATCGGGTGACGCACACGCTGCTGCGCCGACGGGAGGCCCGGCCGTGAAGGACCTGCTCCACCCGATCAGCCTCGTCGTCGCGACGCTCGGCTTCCTCTGCCTCCTGCGGGACGTGCCCACTCGGCGCCGCGACCCCGCCTCCGCCGCGCTGGCCGCTGTCTTCCTGCTGTCAGGGCTCTCGTTCCTGTTCTCCATCACGCCGATGTGGAACTACCTCGACCGCGTGCTTGGCACCGTCAACCTCTCCGTGCCCCTCGCGCAGGGCTGCGTGGTCGCGCTCCTGGCCTGCCAACAGGTGGTCCTCACCTACTGGGGATCCCCGCCCGAGGTGGCCCGCCGGCGCAGTCGCCGCTGGCTCTGGGCCGGCTTCGCGGTGATCGCCGGGCTGCTGGTGCTGTTCTCCCTGCTGACGCCCAACGCGCCGCACCCGATCGACTTCACGCTCTACTACGCACACGACGACTGGTACGCCGCGTACCTCACCCTGTACGTCACGGCCTACACCATCGGCGAAGTCTTCCTCGCCCGCGCCTGCTGGCGCCTGGCCCGCCGCAGCACTCGCGGGTCCGTCCGCGTCGGCCTGTGCATCGTCACCCTCGGCGCGACCGTCACCCTCGGATACAGCGCCGTCCGCATCGGCAACGTGATCGCCGGCGCCTTCGACACCTCCCTCGCGGAATGGGAGGGCTTTGCCTGGACCTGCGGCGATGTCGGCGCCATGCTCACGCTGATCGGCTGGCTCGTGCCCACCATCAGCGACCAGGCCCAGAGCGTCCGGTACCGGATCAAGCAGTACCGCAGCTACTACGGCCTGCGCCCCCTGTGGCTGGCCTTCTACAGCGAGGCACCCGAGATCGAGCTGCCGATCGACAGAGTCGACCCGGCGCAGAGGCGCCACTTCCGCCGCATCTCGATCCGGCTCTACCGCCGAGCCGTCGAGATCCGGGACGGCCGGTTCGTGATCCGCCAGTACCTCGACGCCGCCGTCCGCGAGGCCAGCGAAGCCCGTCACCAGGCCCGAGGGCTTCACGGAAAGGATCTGTCCGCGGCCGTCACGGCCGACCAGATCCTCGCCGGAATCGCCGCCAGGGCCGCCGGCGCCCGCCCGGAGCCCGACCAGCTCACCGAGTTCGCCGACTTCGAACGCCAGACCACCAGGCCCATGGACGACATCGACGCTCTCCTCGACGTCGCGCGCCACCTGCCCCGCCAGCCCGCACGAGCCCCCCACCTTGAGCGAGTCTCCGCATGACGAACGACCTCACCCACCAGCCCGCCCACGTCCAGCTCCGGGCCCTGGACCGCGGCGAGATCTCCAGCCGCGAACTGCTCGACCTGCACCTCGCCCAGATAGACGCCAGCCAGATCAACGCCGTCGTCACGCGCGACGACGGCGCGGCCCGCGCCGCCGCGCACGCAGCCGACGAGCGCCGCGCCCGCAGCGAGAGCACCGGCGTCCTCAACGGCCTTCCCCTCACGATCAAGGACAGTTTCGAGACGGCCGACCTGCGCACCACCAGCGGCGCCGAAGACCTCGCCGACCACGTCCCCACACGCGACGCTGACGCGGTCGCCCGGCTCCGCCACCAAGGTGCCGTCATCATGGGCAAGACCAACACCCCGGCGTACTGCCAGGACCTGCACACCGACAACGCCCTGTTCGGCCCCACGCTCAACCCACACGACCCCAAGCACACCACTGGCGGCTCCTCCGGAGGCCCCGCCGCAGCAGTCGCCGCCCACCTGACCCCCGCCGACCTCGGCAGCGACCTCGCCGGCTCCCTGCGGCTC
>NZ_POUC01000511.1 GCF_002891435.1 Streptomyces cahuitamycinicus | reverse complement strand
GCCCAGTGCACCGGCGCCCCCTCCCCCGCCTCCGGCACCGCCGCCAGCAGCGGAAACGGTGGCAGGAACGGGGCCGGCGCCGAGGCCAGCGGGCCGACCGTATGACCGGCGCCGAGGGCGAAGCCCGGACCGAGGGCATAGGCGGCGCCCCACACCGCCGCGTTCGGCACCAGGGCCGCGCACAGCAGGAGGACGGCGAACCGCCCCGACCATCCCTCGGTCAGCCGGAGCAACGACGCCTGCGTTGCCGCTCCATGGCCCACCATCGACACCAGCACCAGCAGCGCACCGCCCCCGAGGAGCACCACCGCCCCGGCCGCCGCGGCCCGGGCCGCGAGACCAGGGCGCCCGTCCGGGTCGAGCAGCAGCGGGCGCACTCCCGTCGGCAGCAGGCCCAGGAGTCGCCGCAGCGGCCGGCCAGGACGGCCGTACGCCGACCACACGCCCGCCCCCGCCGCGACGACGGCGAACAGCGGGACGCACAGGCCCGTCCACACCCACGACGGCCGCAGCACACCGCCTGCGGCGTACAGGGCGGCGGGCGCGGCGACGGCGAGGTAGCCGAGGACGACGCCCGTCCACGCGATGCCGGGTGCGACCAGGGGCGGGCCGGCGACCGCCTCGGTGTCCTCCTCGAAGGTGTCGTCCTCGTCTCCTGCCCCGCCGTCCGTGGCGTCCCGCGCCGCCCGGTGCAGCAGCCACCCCGGCAGCGCGAGCAGCAGCAGGGGCGGCAGGCCGAGGGGGGCGGGGACGCCGGAGAGCGTGTCGGTGCGGACCAGCTCGGCGCCGTGCGCCAGCAGCCACAGCGCCGCCGCCACGTGCATGGCGCCACCGGGCCCGCTGTCGGGGTAGGGCGAGCTGATCCACAGCAGCATCACGAGCACGGCGAACGACGCCAGTCCGAGGCCCGCCGCGAGCGCACCCCCCATGAGGCCGCCGAGCAGCCCGGGCGAACGGTCGCGCATCCGGGCGATCAGGGGCTCCGGCGAACGTCGGCGAGCGGTCATCTCGATCACGACCGACATGCTCCCAACGACACGCGCTTCTCCGGCGTAACAGGCGAACCCTCGCTGTGTCGCTAAAAATACGCTTATGTTCTTTTCCGGACGGAGGCATGCCCTGTGACACAGAGCCCTGCCACCCCGCTCCCTCCACCCAAGGAGCGCCGGCGCCTGCGCGAGGCCGCCTCGCTGACGCGGGCTCAGCTGGCCTCCCGGGTGGGCGTCACCAGCGAGACGGTGCGCGGGTGGGAGACCGGCCGCTCCACGCCGCGCGGCCGCAAGGGAGAGAAGTACGCGAAGCTGCTCGGCTCCCTCGGCGACGAGGGAGCCGAGGGAGCCGACTCCCTCGGCGGCGAGGCGGAAATGACACCGCCTCAGGACGGCGCCGCCGACTCCGACGACCCGGAACCGGCGCCCGGGGCGGTCCTCTCGCGCAGATCCGCCCGGGCCCGGCGCAAGACCGCCGCCCCCGACCGGAAACGCCCCGCCGCGAAGGACCGAGGCCACGGCCCCGTCACCGTCCCCGATCGGAGCCGCACACCCGTCCCGCACGGGCACCGCGTCATCCTCACCGAGCGCCCGCGGACGACGCCACCGCGCCGGCCGGACGACGCCATCGCCGCCCTGACCCCCGATCAGGCCTTCGACGCGCTGTACGCCTTCTGCGCCCCCGCCCTCGTCCGGCAGACCTATCTGCTGACCGGCCGCCGTGAACTGGCCCGGGAGTCGGTGGAGCGGGCCTTCCAGATCGCCTGGCAGCGCTGGCCCGAGGTGGCCCGGGACCGCGACCCGGCGGGCTGGGTGCGCGCGATGGCGTACGAGTGCGCGCTCTCCCCGTGGCACCGGTTCCGCCCGCGCCACCGGCACCCCGAGCCGCCGCCGCCCGACGCGTTCGACCGCATGCTGATGGATTCTCTGCTGGAGCTCCCGCCGCCCTACCGCCGCACGCTGGTGCTCTACGACGGGGTCGGGCTGGGCCTGCCCGAGACGGCTGCGGAGACGGAGGCGAGCACCCGCGCGGCAGTGAACCGGCTGGCGCACGCTCGCGAGGCGGTCGCCGAGCGGCTGCCGGAGCTGGCGGATCCGGAGACCCTGCACTGGCGGCTGGTCGAACTGGCCTCCGTCGAGCGGCTGCGGGCCGCCAAACCGTCGGTCGTACGCAAGGGCGGGGAACGCCGGGCCCGCTTCTGGACCCGGGCCGCCATCGCCTTCACGATCGCCCTGATCGGCACGACGGCCCTCACCGTGCGCACGGCCCCGACCCGCTACGAGCCGCCGGTGCCCGAGGGGGAGACGGTCCAGGGCGTACCGCCGCGGATGGCGCCCGGGCCGCTGTCGGAGTCGGAGCGGGAGCTGCGGGCGAAGCTGCGCAAGGAGGAGCAGAAGGGGCCGGACCGGCTGCGGCCGCAGCCGTGGTGACGCCGGCCTGCGGGAGACGGGCCGTGGAAGCAGGAGGTGGAAGCCGGGGGTGGAAGCCGGGGGTGGAAACGGAGTCCGGGGCCCCTGAAACGGCGATGGGCCCGCCCCCGTGCAGGGAGCGGGCCCGTCTGTGAGCCGTGAGGCGCTGGTCAGCCGGCGAGGATGGCGCGCGCCAGCTTGGCCGTCTCGGTCGGCGTCTTGCCGACCTTGACGCCGGCGGCCTCGAGGGCCTCCTTCTTCGCGGCAGCCGTGCCGGAGGAGCCGGAGACGATGGCGCCGGCGTGGCCCATGGTCTTGCCCTCGGGCGCGGTGAAGCCCGCGACGTAGCCGACGACCGGCTTCTTCACGTTCTCCTTGATGAAGGCCGCGGCCCGCTCCTCGGCGTCGCCGCCGATCTCACCGATCATGACGATCAGGTCGGTGTCGGGGTCGGCCTCGAACGCGGCGAGGGCGTCGATGTGGGTCGTCCCGATGACCGGGTCGCCACCGATGCCGACGGCGGAGGAGAAGCCGATGTCCCGCAGCTCGTACATCATCTGGTACGTCAGCGTGCCGGACTTCGACACCAGGCCGATGCGGCCCGGCTTGGTGATGTCACCCGGGATGATGCCGGCGTTCGACTGGCCCGGCGTGATGAGGCCGGGGCAGTTCGGGCCGATGATGCGGGTCTTGTTGCCCTTGGACCCGGCGTAGGCGTAGAACGCGGCCGAGTCGTGGACCGCGATGCCCTCGGTGATGACGACCGCGAGCGGGATCTCGGCGTCGATGGCCTCGACGACGGCGGCCTTGGCGAAGGCCGGCGGCACGAAGAGGACGGATACGTTCGCGCCCGTCTTCTCGATCGCCTCGGCGACCGTGCCGAAGACCGGGATCTCGTTGCCGTCGATGTCGACCGACGTGCCCGCCTTGCGCGGGTTCACACCACCGACGACGTTCGTGCCGTCGGCCAGCATGAGCTTGGTGTGCTTCATGCCCGTGGCACCGGTCATGCCCTGGACGATGACCTTGGAGTCCTTGTTGAGGAAGATAGCCATGGCTGTTTAGTCCCTCGTCCCTTACTTCGCAGCCGCGAGCTCGGCGGCCTTGTCGGCCGCTCCGTCCATGGTGTCCACACGCTGCACCAGCGGGTGGTTGGCGTCGGAGAGGATCTTGCGCCCGAGCTCCGCGTTGTTGCCGTCCAGACGGACGACGAGGGGCTTGGTGACGTCCTCGCCCTTGTCCTTGAGCAGCTGCAGCGCCTGGACGATGCCGTTGGCGACCTCGTCACAGGCGGTGATGCCACCGAAGACGTTGACGAAGACGGACTTGACGTCCGGGTCGCCGAGGATGATCTCCAGGCCGTTCGCCATGACGGCGGCGGAGGCACCACCACCGATGTCGAGGAAGTTGGCCGGCTTCACGCCGCCGTGCGCCTCTCCGGCGTACGCGACGACGTCCAGGGTGCTCATGACGAGACCCGCGCCGTTGCCGATGATGCCGACCTCGCCGTCGAGCTTGACGTAGTTGAGGTTCTTCTCCTTGGCGGCGGCCTCGAGCGGGTTGGCCGCCTCCTTGTCCTGGAGGGCCTCGTGCTCCGGCTGACGGAACTCGGCGTTCTCGTCCAGGGAGACCTTGCCGTCCAGGGCGATGACCTCACCGGAGGCCACCTTGGCCAGCGGGTTGACCTCGACCAGGAGGGCGTCCTCCTTGAGGAAGGTGTCCCACAGCTTGACGAGGACGTTCACGACCTTGTCGGCGACCTCGGCCGGGAACTTGGCGGCCGCGACGATCTCGCGGGCCTTCGCCTCGGTGACACCCTCGTTGGCGTCGATCGGCGTCTTGGCGACGGCGTCGGGGCGGGTGGCCGCCACCTCCTCGATCTCCATGCCGCCCTCGACGGACGCGATGGAGAGGAAGGTGCGGTTGGCACGGTCCAGGAGGAAGGAGACGTAGTACTCCTCCACGATCTCCGGGGCCGTCTCGGCGATCATCACCTTGTGGACCGTGTGGCCCTTGATGTCCATGCCGAGGATGTTGGTCGCGTGCTCGACCGCCTCGTCGGGCGTGGCGGCAAGCTTCACGCCGCCGGCCTTGCCACGGCCGCCGACCTTCACCTGGGCCTTGACGACGGACTTGCCACCGAGGCGCTCGGTGGCTGCGCGGGCCGCCTCAGGCGTGTCGATGACTTCACCGGCCAGCACCGGTACATCGTGCTTGGCGAAGAGGTCCCTCGCCTGGTACTCGAACAGGTCCACGCGCTTCCGTCCCTATCAGTGATCTCGCGGTTCGTTGTCTGCGTGGGCGTGCCGCGAGGGCAACGTGACGTCCGCTGTCTGTCACAAGGGAGGCGCACACGGTGTCCGAGCGCGCGGCATGTCCGTCTCGCAGGTTATCGCTGCTTCCGGGAGGCCTCTAAATCGAGGGTCACACCTGAGCGGTGATACCTGTCACATGATGCCGCGCTCTCTGGCACGGCGTGCCGGGTGTGAGGAGCGGGTGAGGGGCCTCACCGGGATGGGGTTGCCCCGGTGAGGCCCGCCGGGCGCCCCGGAGAGCACGAGGCCCTGTTCAGGGCCCGGCTCTCCCGGAACGCCTGGCCGGGTGGCCCCCACCCCAATGGGGGCCGCCCGGCCCATCCACGAGGTTGCGGCCTCGGACCACCGACGGCTTTCGGCCGTCCGGGCGTGACGCCTCGTGAAGCACGGGGAACGGGAG
>NZ_POUC01000510.1 GCF_002891435.1 Streptomyces cahuitamycinicus | reverse complement strand
GGTTCGCCTCGTCCGGGGCAGGGGCAACGGGCCGGGCAGCGGTCGGGTCCGGCGCGTGGGCCGGCGGCTGCGTTCCCGCCCCGGCCGCCGGGCGGGTGCCGAGGGCGACCGGCTCGGCGGCCGCCGGGCCGGCCTGGTGGGATGCGGCGGACTGCGGGTGCCCCGTCCGGTGCGTCTCGTACGGGCCGGCGGCGGGCTGCGCGCTCGTCTGCTCCACCTGGTGCGTGCCGGTGCCGACGGTTGTCTCGGCGGACGGCTGGGCGGACCCGTTCGGCTCGCTGGGTATGGCAGGTTCGTTCGGGCGGGGTGATGAAGAGCAGGTGGTCATACTCGCCTCCGTGGGAAGAGTGCGTCCGCTCCTGCGCCCCCGTCGTGGGACGAGCGACGTTACGCTGACCACTACTAGGCGCCCCCGTCACCCCGTGCCACTCGGGTGAGCCACCGGGATGACCACGGCAGGGGAAAATCCGCCGACGCGCCGATATGTCGGGCCCCGGCCGCAATACAGCCGCCGGAAACGGGAATCCAGATAGCGGGGTGTTCGGGAGGTCCCGTGTCACGGCATGCCAGGAGGAGGGCAACCCGTGGATACGACCACGAAGCTGATTGTTCTGGCCGCGGTTCTCGCGGCCGTCGTCCTCGTCTTCGCCGTCGTCGTCCTCGTACGGCTGGTACGGACCCGGCGCGAGTTGCAGCGCGCGGGGCTCCCTGCGGGCCCGCGCTGGGTCTTCTGGGGCGCGGTGCTCTATCTGGTGCTGCCCACCGACCTGGTGCCCGATCCGGTGTACCTGGACGACATCGGCGTCCTGCTGCTCGCTCTGCGCACTGTCCGCGGCTCCCTCGGCGAGCGGGAGCGCAGTACGGCACACCGGCCGGACCGGCAACCGGCCAATAACTACGGAAAGTAAGGAAACCAACCACCCGTTCGACTCGTATAAGTCTCTGGAAGCCGAAACAGGCCGGTGGACCGAGCGGTCACGCTCCCGGGCCACCGCCTGATCGGCGCAGTACCGACGAGGGAGAGACGATGCAACCGTTCGCGCTCAACTACGCGCGCCCGGCAGTGGAGTTGGAAGCTGCCATTCCGTACGTGTACGACGCCGGACTGCAGTTGAACGTGCTCCGCGACGGACGGGTCGCGGCCTGTGACTTCGCCCTGTTGAGAGAGTTCGGCACCACGACGTCCACCGCCGGCTCCAAGACGCATTTCGACGACTGACCACGGGCCGCCGAAGATGACCGTACTGATCCTCACCTGTGAGGAGGACGTCACCGCGGACATGGTCGTCGTGCATCTCAACGCGACGGGGGTGCCGGTGGTCCGGGTCGATCCCGCGGACCTGACCGGTGGTGTCGCGTTGTCGGGGGAGTTCGTGCACGGCCGGTTCCGCGGCCACCTGTCCGCCGGGGGGCGGCTGGTGAGCATCGGAGGGCTTCGATCCGTGTGGGTGCGCCGGCCCGGCGTCCCGGCAGCGCGGGCGGCGCAGCCGTCCGCATGGCTGACCGAGGAGGCCGCCCAAGCCCTCTACGGCATGCTGCGGGGCTCGGACGCGCGCTGGATGAATCATCCCGACGCGGCGCGCCGGGCCCGGCACAAGCCGTGGCAGCTGCGCCTGGCCCAGAGATGCGGCCTGCCCGTGCCCGCGACGCTGATCACGACCTTCCCGCGCGCCGCCCGCGAGTTCGCGGAGCGCTACCCCGAGCTGGTGGTCAAGCCGGTCTCGGGCGCGCATCCGCAGGACCCACCCCGGGCCGTGCCGACCAGCCGGGTCGCGCCGGAGACGGACTTCTCCGCCGTCGCGTTCGGGCCGACGCTGCTGCAACGGCGGATCACCAAGCGGGCCGACATCCGGCTCACCGTCGTGGGCGAGCGGATGCTGGCCGCCCGCAAGGCGACCGCCGAGGGCGCGGACCCGGACGAGGTCGACGTGCGGTTCGCCGCGCCCGGTTCGCCATGGAGTCCCGTCGATGTACCGTCCTGCATCGCCCCGGGGGTCCTGTCCTATCTGCGTGAGGCGGAACTGGCGTACGGGGCCTTCGACTTCGTGGAGGACTCCGACGGGACCTGGTGGTTCCTGGAGTGCAACCAGTCGGGGCAGTTCGGGTTCGTCGAGGTGGAGACCGCTCAGCCGATCGCCCGGACCATCGCCGAGTGGCTGGCCCGGCCCGTCCCGGTCCGGCCGCTGCACGTCAACGGCTCGCGCACGACGCTCCCTTGAGCACCGGGCCCGGCGCAGACCGGGCCCGGGCCCACCGCCCGGTTCACTGCGGCCGCGGGCCGGGGAGCATGCCCGTGCGCTGCCACCCTGCTCCCGGGGAGTGCGGACGGTCGTAGCCGAGGGACTGTGAGGGCCGCATGACCAGCTCCAGTTCCCTGCTCACACGTTCGGCCTCGCGGCGCACCTGTGCGGGTACGTCGCCGCGCTCCGCGATGAGTCGGTCGTAGATGGGGGAATCCTGGAACACCCGTCAACGTGCCTTTCTGCTCGTCGGCCCCGTGCGGGGGCGAGACTGCGAGTGTAGGCGGCACGGTGTCCCGGAGTGTGAATTCCTTGGGATGACTTGACGCAGACCGGACATCCGTGACAGGCGATGGCCGGGCTTTCCCAGGCTCCCGTGGTGCAACCCGGCCGGACGATCATCAGGACGGTGCCGCCGCTTCCGAGAGCAGACCGGCAACACACCGCAGCAGCCACTGCAGGGGGCGTGCCGATCCCGCGCCCCCTGCAGTGGCTGCCGCGGGCGCGGGATCGGCACGCCCAGTACTTCCCGTCGGGCCTTTCGTCGGCCCTCAGCCGACCAGCGTCAGGCCGTTCTCCCCGTCCGCGTCGGCGGCGTCCGGCCGCCCTTCGGTGAGCAGCAGGACATCCGCCTTGGCGATGGCGTCACTGATGTCGGACGTCCCCATCATCACGCACAGCGTGTAGCTGACGTCCTCCAGCTCGCGTGCCGCCGTCGGCACGTGCCTCTCCGACTGAGCGATCCTCAGCGACGCGTACCGCGTCAGCAACTCCCTGACGATCTTCCGGTCCGGTACAAGCACGTAGTGCCCCTCTCTGTGTTTTCGCTGCGCCTGCCCGAATCACGCGGAAACATTCACACGGTTTTCTCACCTGTAGCGGATTTGACGAGAACTGATCGGATGCGACCGGTATTAGGTGAGCTGGCCCCTGTGCAGAGCGGTGTACGCCTCGGTGTATGCCCCACCCTGACGACAGGGTCTCGTCCAGCTCCGCCTTGGGTTCGTGACCTCTTCCGGCTGTCGGGCGATGGTGCACCCCAGCCTGGACGCCCCGCGGCCGGGGGTCCAACAGAAGAAGGGGAACGCATTCGGCACTCGGGCCGCTGCATCGCGCCCGGCCCTCGAAGCCCCCTTGTCACACCCGGATGAAAGCCGGCGCCCGAGGACTCAACTCCCCCACACAGACCGGGGATCCGTAGGGCATCCCTCCGCCTCGCTGCCATATTCGAGAGCCACTTCGGAGGTGGTTGTGAGCACAGAGGTGACGGCATCCGGTCCGGGGGAGACGGCGACGCACCCGCCCGGAGGCACCGCGGAGCGCGTCGCGGGCCTGGAGCAGCGCCGGGAGCGGGCGGTGGCCCCGGGCGGGCCGCGCAGACGCGGGGAGTTCTCCGCCCGGGAGCGGATCGAACGGCTCCTGGACAAGGACTCCTTCACGGAGACCGGCCTGTTCGTCCGGGCCCGGCCCGCCGGGGAAGACGCCCGGAGGCCCTACGGCGACGGCGTGGTCACCGGGTACGGCACGGTCGACGGCCGCCCGGTGTGCGTGTTCGCCCAGGACTCCTCGGTGTTCGGCGGCAGCATGGGCGAGGCTTTCGGCGAGAAGACCGTGGCATTGATGGACCTGGCCCTGAAGACCGGCTGCCCGGTGATCGGCCTGAACGACTCCGGAGGGGCCCGCATCCAGGAGGGTGTCGCCTCGCTCGCCCTCTACGCCGAACTGGTCCGCCGCAACGTCAAGGCGTCCGGGGTGATCCCGCAGATCTCGGTCGTCCTGGGGCCGTGCGCGGGCGGCGCCGCGTACTCGCCGGCGATCACCGACTTCACGGTGATGGTGGACGGCGCATCGCACATGTTCGTCACCGGTCCCGACGTCATCGAGACAGTCACGGGCGAGCGCACCACCGCCGAGGAGCTGGGCGGTGCCCGCACCAGCAACACGGTCAACGGCAACGCCCACTTCCTGGCCGCCGACGAGGAGGACGCCCTCGACACCGTGCGGGACCTGCTGTCGTACCTGCCGGCCAACAACCTGGAACGGCCCCCGGAGTACGCCCCCGGGCTTCCGCCGCCCGGCACCGACCTCGACGAGGTGGTCCCGGACAGGCTGGGCGAGGCGTACGACATGCGGGCGATCCTGCACGCGGTCGTCGACGACGGTGAACTGCTCCACGTGCAGGAGCTGTTCGCGCCGAACATCATCTGCGCCCTGGCCCGGATCGAGGGCCGCTCGGTGGGCGTCGTCGCCAATCAGCCGCTGCACGCCGCCGGAGTCCTCGACATCGACGCGTCCGAGAAGGCGGCCCGGTTCGTGCGGTTCTGCGACGCGTTCGGCATCCCGTTGCTGACCTTCGCCGACGTGCCCGGATATCTGTCCGGGGTGCGGCAGGAGCAGGCCGGGATCATCCGGCGGGGCGCGAAACTGCTGTACGCCTACGCCGAGGCCACCGTCCCCAAGGTCACGGTCGTGGTGCGCAAGGCCTACGGCGGCGGATACGCGGTGATGGGTTCCAAGCACCTCGGTGCCGACGTCAACCTCGCCTGGCCCACCGCCCGGATCGCCGTGATGGGCGCCGAGGGGGCCGTGGGCGTCCTGCACCGGCGCGAACTGGCCGCTTCCGACGACCCGGAGGCGCTGCGCGCCCGCCTCCTCGCCACGTACGAACGCACCCACGGCACCCCGTACCTGGCCGCCGAGCGCGGCTATGTCGACGCCGTCATCGCGCCGCGCGAGACCCGGGAACAGGTCTGCCGCGCCCTGCGCGCGCTGCGCGGCAAACGCGCCCCGATGCCGGAACGCCGGCACGGCAACATCCCCCTCTGACCGTCCCCTTCCCCTTCTTCACTGACCCGCAGGCCGATCCGCGCCGTGAGGAGCCC
>NZ_POUC01000050.1 GCF_002891435.1 Streptomyces cahuitamycinicus | reverse complement strand
GTGCGGATCGGGGCCGGGAAGGCCGTCGTGGAGGGGCGGATCACCGTCCCCCGGGACGCCGCGGTCGCCGTACGCGCCGAGGAGGCCGGGGCCGAGCTCGACGACGGGACCCTGCTGGTCAGCCGTACCGTCTCCGCCGAGGGGCGCTCACGGGCGCACCTGGGCGGGCGCAGCGTGCCCGTGGGCGTGCTGGCCGAGCTCGCCGACGAGCTGGTGGCCGTGCACGGGCAGACCGACCAGCAGGGGCTGCTCAAGCTGTCCCGGCAGCGGCAGGCGCTCGACCGGTACGCGGGCGACGCGGTCGCCGGGCCGCTGGCCAAGTACGGCGAGGCGTACAAGCGGCTGCGGGCCGTCGCCGTCGAACTCGGCGAGATCACCACCCGGGCCCGGGAGCGGGCCCAGGAGGCCGACCTGCTGCGCTTCGGACTCGACGAGATCGCCGCCGTCGAGCCCCGCGCCGGTGAGGACGTGGAGCTGGCCGAGGAGGCCGAGCGGCTCGGGCACGCCGAGGCGCTGGCGTCCGCCGCCGCGGTCGCGCACGCCGGTCTCGCGGGCAACCCCGAGGACCCGGAGGGCGTCGACGCCGGGACGCTCGTCGCGGGCGCGCAGCGGGCCCTGGACGCCGTACGGGCGCACGACCCGGCGCTGGCCGCGCTCGCCGACCGCATCGGAGAGATCGGGATCCTGCTGCGCGACGCGGCCGGCGACCTGGCGGGGTACGCCGACGATCTCGACGCCGATCCGCTGCGGCTGGCGGCCGTCGAGGAGCGGCGGGCCGCGCTCACCGGGCTGACGCGCAAGTACGGCGCGGACATCGCCACCGTGCTGGCCTGGGCCGAACAGAGCGCCGCCCGGCTGACCGAACTGGACGGCGACGACGAGCGGATCGGGGAGCTGACCGCCGAGCGGGACGCGCTGCGGTCCGAACTGGGCGGGCTGGCGCAGGCGCTGACGGACGCCCGGACGGAGGCCGCCGAGCGGTTCGCCGCCGCGGTGACCGCCGAGCTGGCCTCGCTCGCCATGCCGCACGCGCGCGTGTCCTTCGACATCCGGCAGACCGAGGATCCGGAGGGCGTCGAGGTCGGCGGGCGCCCGGTCGCCTACGGTCCCGCGGGCGCCGACGAGGTCGAGCTGCTGCTAGCCCCGCACCCGGGGGCGCCGCCCCGGCCGATCGCCAAGGGCGCGTCCGGCGGTGAACTGTCGCGTGTGATGCTGGCCGTGGAGGTCGTGTTCGCGGGGACGGATCCCGTGCCGACGTACCTCTTCGACGAGGTCGACGCCGGGGTCGGCGGCAAGGCGGCGGTCGAGATCGGCCGGCGGCTCGCACGGCTGGCGAAGACCGCGCAGGTCGTGGTCGTGACGCATCTGCCCCAGGTGGCCGCCTTCGCCGACCGCCAGCTGCTGGTCGAGAAGACCAACGACGGGTCGGTGACCCGGTCCGGCGTCAAGGTCCTCGAAGGTGAGGACCGGGTCCGGGAGCTGTCCCGTATGCTCGCCGGGCAGGAGGACTCCGAGACGGCCCGGGCACACGCGGAGGAGCTGCTGGCGGCGGCCCGGGCGGACGGCTAGCCCGCAGCGGCGCACCGGCAGTGGTGCGGCAAGGCCGGACGGGTCGCCCGATTTCACTCGTGTGGGTGACCCGGCCCGGGGCATTCCCCCGGTGCCGCGCCCCGCTGCCACGGCGCAGGGGTTCCGGCGTTCCCGGAACCCCCTTGTGTCCTGGCATCCTTGGCGGAGTATGCGTCGTGACCGCCCGACCCGAACCAGGAGCCCGGCCACGTGACCCCCGTGAGCAGCCACTCACCGCACGGCCAGTCGCCGCTGCGCACCGTGCAGGTGCTGGGCGGAGGCAACGCCGCCAGCAGTGCGCATGTGCGCTCGCTGGCCGCGGGGCTCGTCGCGCGGGGCGTGAAGGTCACGGTGTGCGCCCCCTATGAGGCCGATCGCGCCTATGACTTCAGTGGTATCGGGGCCGACCACGTGCACGTGCCGCGCAGCAGCGACCCGGTGTCGGTGGCCGCGCTGCGGGCGGCCTGCGCCAACGCCGATCTGGTCCACGCGCACGGGCTGCACGCCTCCTTCCGTACCGCGCTCGCCCTCAGCGGGCGGCGCGTGCGTACTCCGCTTGTGGTGACGTGGCACGACCGGGCGCACGCCGACGGGGCGCGGGCCCACATGCTGCGCGTGCTGGAGCGAAGGGTCGTGAAGGCGGCCACGGTGGTGCTGGGGACGACCTCGGCGCTGGTGGACCGGGCCCGGCTCACCGGCGCGCGCGACGCCCGGCTCGCGGCCGTCGCGCTGCCCGGCCCCCGCAGGCCCCGCGAACCCGACGACCCCGACCGGCGTCGGCCCAAGGTGCGCGCCGAACTCGGCGCCATCGGAAGGCCGTTGCTGATGGCCGTCGGCTCCCTGGAACGCCACCGTGGATACGACGTGCTGCTGGACGCCGCGCGCGCCTGGCGCCGCCTCGATCCCGTGCCGCTGGTCGTGATCGCCGGGGAGGGCCCGCTGCGCGGTGAACTGCAGGGGCGGATCGAGGAGGAGGGGCTGCCGGTCCGGCTCGTCGGGCGGCGCGACGACATCACCGATCTGCTCGCCGCGGCCGACCTCGCCCTGCTGCCGAGCCGCTGGGAGGCGCGCTCCGTCCTCGCCCAGGAGGCCCTGCACGCCCGTGTGCCGCTCGTCGCGACGGATGCCGGAGGCATCCCCGAACTCGTCGGCGACGCGGCCGAACTCGTCCCGTACGGGGACGCCAGGGCCCTCGCCGACTCCGTCGTCCGGCTGCTCGGCGACCGGGAGCGCCGGGAACTGCTGGCGGACAGGGGAGCCCGGCAGGCCGCCACCTGGCCGACCGAGGACGAGACGGTCGCCCAGGTGCTCAGCGTGTACGACGAGCTGACCCAGCCCCAGCCCCTGCCCTGAGGGCTGAGGGCTGAGGGCTGAGGGTCGAGGGCCGCCGGCCTCTAGGGCACGTGCCGGCGGGCCCGCAGGGCCAGGCTCAGGGCCAGGACCGTCTGCGGGTCGTCGAGGTCCGTGCCCAGCAACTCCCCGATGCGGGCCAGGCGGTTGTACAGGGTCTGCCGGTTCAGATGCAGTTCGCGGGCCGTTTCCGCCTTGCGTCCCGCGTGGGCGAGGTAGGTCGTGAGCGTGGGCAGCAGCGGCGGCCGGGAGCGGCGGTCGTGCTCCAGCAGCGGGCCGAGGGCGCGGTCGACGAAGGCCGCCAGGTCCTCGTGGTCGCGCAGCCGCCACAGCAGCAGGTCGATGTCGAGGCGGCGGGCGTCGTACCAGGGCCGGTCCGGCAGGCCCTGGGCCGCCGTGGCCGTCTCGGCCGCGTGCCGCAGGCCCGAGGCGGCCGCCGGCCACCCGCCGGCCGTCCCCACGACCATCACGGGCGGCTGTCCGCCCGGTCGCGGCAGCCCGGCCCGGCCCACACCGGCCCGCAGCGCTGCCGCGACCCGGTCCGCGACCGCCGCCCGCTCCGACTCCGCACGCAGCCCGAGCAGCACCAGCACCCGGCCCTCCACCGGCCGCACCCCGAGCAGTACCGGCACGCCCACCGACGCCAGCTCCTCCGAGACCGCCCGGGCCAGCACGGCCCAGCCGCCGCCGCTCTCGGCTCCACCGGGGCGGCCGCCGCCCCCGTCCGGGGCCAGGGCGTCCCCCAGCCGCATGACCACCGGCAGCAGCGGGCCGCTGCCCGGCCGGAAACCCAGCACGCGGGCCTGCGCCGGGGCGTCCTGGGCCGTGACCCGGCCTTCGGCGAGGTCGGTGAGAAAGTCGCCGCGACCCCGCGCCGCCAGTTCCTCCTCCTGCCGGGCCTGCATCAGTACGACGGCCATGATGCCCGCGGCCCGCTCGGCGGCCATCCGGTGCACCGGAGCCAGGGGAGACCGCACGGGCAGCAGAATGAGCCGGGCCCGGACGCCCCCGCTGCCGGGCCCGCCGCCCGGCACGTCCACGAGCACCGAACCCGCCAGCTGCGGCTCGTCCTTGTGCCGGCCGCGCAGCCCCTCCCACACCTGGAGCGGGTCCGCGCCCTCGGGCCCGGACCCGGCCGCGTACAGCAACTGCCCGTCCGCCGTCTCCAGGAACACGGGATTCCCGGCGAAGTCGGCCAGGATCCCCAGCACTTGGGGCACACCGCCGCCGCCCAGCACGGCCTGCGTGCACCGCCGGTGCACCTCCTCGGCCCGCTGCAGCAGCGCGTAGTGGCCGTTGACGATCTCGGTGTGCACCTCCTCCGTGACCGTGACGAAGGGCACCTCGCGGTGCAGCTGGACCAGCGGCAGCCCGGCGGAGCGTGCCGTGTCGACGAGGGCCGCGGGCAGCCGGGTGAAGCGCGGACCGAGCTCCACGACCAGGGCCGCGATGCCGCGATCGGCCAGGGTGCGCACGAACGCCCGCTGCTCGGCGGGGCGGGTACCGAGACCGTAGCCCGTGGTCAGCAGGAGTTCGCCGCCCTTGAGCAGGGAGGCGATGTGCGGCACCTCGCCGGCGTGCACCCAGCGCACGGTCCGCCCGAGCCGCTCGGCGCCCGCCAGCACCTCCGGCAGCCCGCTGCGCAGCCCCGGCAGCTCCAGCGCCCGCTGAACGGTGATCCCGGCGCCCTGGGTGTCGTAACCGCTGTCCGTCCCGCTGTCCATGTGCCGGACGCTACCCGCGCGGATGCCTCCCGGACATCTCCGGCGGGACATCCAAACGATCACCCCCTGGGAGCCCGCACTGGACCATGCACTGAATTACGCACTGCATCACGCACGGGACATCGCGCTGGATCTCCCCGGATTGACGCGTGATCGACCGGGTACGGGCGCGGTCATGGACATGAGCGTGGTGGCGGTAGGGCGGGAGGACGACAGTCCGGTCGAGGAGCCGTTGCGTGTCGCGGTGCTCGCCGACCGGCTCGGGTACCGGGAGGTCTGGGCGGGGGAGGGACCCACGTGGGACTCGTTCGTCCTGGCGGCGGCGATCGGCGCCGCCACCGAGCAGGTCGCGCTGACCGCCGGGCCCGTACCGGTGTCCGTGCGCGATCCACTCACCATCGTCCGGGGCGCCGCCTCCACCGCGGCCGTCACGGGCAGGCCCGTCGGCGTGGCCCTGGGCACCTCCAGCAAGCGGGTCGTCGAGGGCGTGCACGGCCGGCCGCGGACCCGGCCCGCGGCGGCCCTCGCGGAATCGGCGGCGGCCGTACGGGCGCTGATGGACGGCGTGCCGGGCGAGCCGATCGTGCCCGGCAGCGGCTTCCCGCGCCGGCTGCCACCGCCCGGAGGCACGGTCACCGTCGCCGCGTTCGGGGAGCGGGCGGTCGCCGCCGCCGTCGCGCACTCCGACCGGATGCTGCTCGACCTCGTCTCGCCCGGGCAGGTCCGCATGCTGCGCGGCCGGATGCTCGCAGCCGCCGAGAAGGCGGGCCGTACGCCGCCGCGGCTGGCCGCCTGGCTCCCCGCCGCCGTCGATCCGGAGCCGGAGACGCTCACGCAGGTCCTGCGCAGCGTCGTCGGCTACCTCGCGGTGCCGGGCTACAGCGACATGTTCGTCGACGCGGGCTTCGCGGAGGTCGTCGAGCTGGCCGCCAAGGGCGCCGACGCGGACACCTTGCTGCGGGCGCTGCCGCCGGAGGCCGCCGGCACGGTCGCCCTCGTCGGCGACACCGACACCGTCCGCGCCCGTGTCGCCGCCTACGCCGAGGCCGGACTGGACGAGATCGCCCTCGTCCCGGCCACGGCCGGTGATCCCGCGGGAGAGCGCACGCTCACGGCCCTCAGGCCGGAGTGAGACCCCGGCGGGCCGCCCCGCTCAGCCGCCGTACGCGCCCGAAGCCGTCAGGCGCAGTGCCGTGTCGATGAGCGGCACGTGGCTGAAGGCCTGCGGGAAGTTGCCGACCTGGCGCTGCAGGCGCGGGTCCCACTCCTCGGCCAGCAGACCGAGGTCGTTGCGCAGGGACAGCAGCTTCTCGAACAGCTTGCGGGCCTCGTCCACGCGGCCGATCATCGCCAGGTCGTCGGCCATCCAGAACGAGCAGGCCAGGAACGCGCCCTCGTCACCGGGCAGACCGTCGACGTTCTCGTCACCGCTGGTGGTCGGGTAGCGCAGGATGAAACCGTCCGACGTGGACAGCTCACGCTGGATCGCCTCGATCGTGCCGATGACCCGCTTGTCGTCCGGCGGCAGAAAGCCCATCTGCGGGATCAGCAGCAGCGAGGCGTCCAGCTCCTTCGAGCCGTACGACTGTGTGAAGGTGTTGCGCTCCTTGTCGAAGCCCTTGTCGCACACGTCCCGGTGGATGTCGTCGCGCAGCTCCCGCCAGCGCTCCAGCGGGCCGTCCGCGTCGCCGGACTCGATCAGCTTGATCGTGCGGTCCACCGCGACCCAGGCCATCACCTTGGAGTGCACGAAGTGGCGGCGCGGCCCGCGCACCTCCCAGATGCCCTCGTCCGGCTCCTGCCAGTGGTCCTCCAGGTAGCGGATGAGCTTCAGCTGGAGCAGCGAGGCGTAGTCGTTGCGGGCGAGGCCCGTCATGTGGGCCAGGTGCAGGGCCTCGGTGACCTCGCCGTACACGTCCAGCTGGAGCTGGTGCGCCGCGCCGTTGCCGACCCGGACCGGGGTGGAGCTCTCGAAGCCCGGCAGCCAGTCCAGCTCCGCCTCGCCGAGCTCGCGCTCCCCGGCGATGCCGTACATGATCTGCAGGTTCTCCGGGTCGCCGGCCACCGCGCGCAGCAGCCACTCGCGCCAGGCCCGGGCCTCCTCGCGGTAGCCGGTGCGCAGCAGGGAGGACAGGGTGATCGCCGCGTCGCGCAGCCAGGTGTAGCGGTAGTCCCAGTTGCGGACGCCGCCGATGTCCTCCGGCAGGGAGGTGGTCGGCGCGGCGACGATGCCGCCGGTCGGGGCGTACGTCAGGGCCTTCAGCGTGATCAGCGAGCGCACCACGGCCTCGCGGTAGGGGCCGTGGTAGGTACAGTGGTCGACCCACTCGCGCCAGAAGTCCTCCGTCGCCTCCAGCGACTGCTCCGGCTCGGGCAGCGGCGGCGGCTCCTTGTGCGAGGGCTGCCAGGAGATCGTGAACGCGATCCGGTCACCCGGCGCGACCGTGAAGTCCGCGTACGTGGTGAGCGACTTGCCGTAGGTCTCCGCGGATGTGTCGAACCACACGGAGTCGGGGCCCGCGACGGCCACCGTGCGCCCCTCGTGCTTGTGCACCCACGGCACCACCCGTCCGTAGGAGAACCGCATCCGCAGAGCCGAGCGCATCGGTACCCGACCCGAGACGCCCTCCACGATGCGGATCAGCTGCGGGGCGCCGTCACGCGGCGGCATGAAGTCCGTCACCCGGACCGTGCCCCGCTGGGTGTCCCACTCGGACTCCAGGATCAGCGAGTCGCCCCGGTAGCTGCGCCGCGCGGCGGTGGGAGGCTGCTGGTCGGAGGCGTACGCGGGGCCAAGCCGCCAGAAGCCGTGTTCCTCGGTGCCCAGCAGGCCGGCGAAGATGGCGTGCGAGTCGAAGCGGGGCAGGCACAGCCAGTCGACCGTGCCGTCCCTGCAGACCAGGGCGGCGGTCTGCATGTCTCCGATGAGTGCGTAATCTTCGATGCGCCCGGCCACGTGCAACTCCAGTCGAACGGCCACGTCACCCCACGAGGGGGCTGTCGCTAGTGCGGTCAAGGGGGGTTTCGGCAAGTCTTGCAATGCGTCGTTGAGCACTGAAGCAAAACAGGTCACTCAGCCGTGATGCAAAGCGCCAATTGTTGCTCAACGAACTGACGAGCCCACGTTGTTCCGGTGCTTACGGGCGGGGGGTGGTGCCGTTGGGCCGGACGGGCTCGGCAGCGAGTGTCCGAGCAGGATACGACGCACGAGGATGATCCGGGTGCCCGTCCTGGCAAGGGGAGTACGCCGAACGAGTGAGCAACGGGTGAGGAAGCGGTGAGTGTGGTCGTCTCCGTGTCGGAATGTGTGCGGAGCGTGGCCGGAAGCCATCGCCCCGCGGCGCTGATACGCTGGTAGCCCGTGGACCGGTGGGCCCCTTCCCGACAGGGAACCCCCGAACCGCAGCGACGGCACCCCGGAGATTTCCGGCGGGCAGCCGCACCGCACCCCCAGACCGCGACCACGGGAGCCCCGTCTTGGCCATGCCGCCCGCCGCTTTTCGTAATTCGACGACCAAGCACATCTTCGTCACCGGGGGTGTCGCCTCCTCGCTGGGCAAGGGCCTGACAGCCTCCAGTCTCGGCATGCTGCTCAAGACCCGGGGCTTGCGCGTCGTGATGCAGAAGCTCGACCCGTACCTGAACGTGGACCCGGGCACGATGAACCCCTTCCAGCACGGTGAGGTGTTCGTCACCAACGACGGCGCCGAGACCGACCTGGACATCGGCCACTACGAGCGCTTCCTCGACCGCGACCTCGACGGCTCCGCCAACGTCACCACCGGCCAGGTGTACAACACCGTGATCGCCAAGGAGCGGCGCGGCGAGTACCTGGGCGACACCGTGCAGGTCATCCCGCACATCACCAACGAGATCAAGCACCGCATCCGCCGCATGGCGACGGACGAGGTCGACGTCGTGATCACCGAGGTCGGCGGCACGGTCGGCGACATCGAGTCGCTGCCGTTCCTGGAGACCGTCCGCCAGGTCCGTCACGAGGTCGGCCGCGACAACGTGTTCGTGGTGCATATCTCGCTCCTGCCGTACATCGGCCCCTCGGGTGAGCTGAAGACGAAGCCCACCCAGCACTCGGTTGCGGCCCTGCGCAACATCGGTATCCAGCCGGACGCGATCGTGCTGCGCTGCGACCGCGAGGTCCCGACCGCGATCAAGCGGAAGATCTCGCTGATGTGCGACGTCGACGAGGCCGCCGTGGTGGCCTGCCCCGACGCCCGCTCGATCTACGACATCCCGAAGACGGTGCACGGCGAGGGTCTGGACGCCTACGTCGTCCGCAAGCTCGACCTGCCGTTCCGCGACGTCGACTGGACGACCTGGGACGACCTGCTCGACCGCGTCCACAACCCCGACCACGAGATCACCCTCGCCCTGGTCGGCAAGTACATCGACCTGCCCGACGCCTACCTGTCGGTCACCGAGGCGCTGCGCGCCGGCGGCTTCGCCAACCGGGCCCGCGTGAAGATCAAGTGGGTCACCTCCGACGACTGCAAGACCGCGGCGGGCGCCGCGGCGCAGCTCGGCGACGTCGACGGCATCTGCATCCCCGGCGGCTTCGGCGACCGCGGTGTGCTCGGCAAGGTCGGTGCGATCAAGTACGCCCGCGAGAACAAGATCCCGCTGCTCGGCCTCTGCCTCGGCCTGCAGTGCATCGTGATCGAGGCCGCGCGCAGCCTGGCCGACATCACCGACGCCAACTCCACCGAGTTCGACCCGGCCACCTCCCACCCGGTCATCTCCACCATGGCCGAGCAGCTCGACATCGTCGCCGGTGAGGGTGACATGGGCGGCACCATGCGGCTCGGCATGTACCCGGCCAAGCTGGCCGAGGGCTCGATCGTGCGCGAGGTGTACGACGGCAAGGAGTACGTCGAGGAGCGTCACCGGCACCGCTACGAGGTGAACAACGCCTACCGGGCCGAGCTGGAGAAGCAGACGGGCATCCTGTTCTCCGGCACCTCGCCGGACGGCAAGCTCGTCGAGTACGTCGAGTACCCGCGCGACGTCCACCCGTACCTGGTCGCCACGCAGGCCCACCCGGAGCTGCGCTCGCGCCCGACGCGCCCGCACCCGCTGTTCGCCGGGCTCGTCAAGGCCTCGGTCGAGCGGAAGACTTCGAAGTAACACACCAGTTGTACGGTGGCCGGGGTGCATCCCTTCAAAGGGTGTGCACCCCGGTTTTTCGTTTCGGCAGGTCGGGTGGCACGTGGAAGGACAGGCATGACGATCAAGGACGCCCCGGAGGAGTGGGAGATCCGGGCGACGCAGACTCCCTTCGTGGGCAACAAGACCTCCGTCCGTACCGATGACGTGGTCATGCCCGACGGCACCGTGGTCGGCCGTGACTACCAGGTCCACCCGGGATCCGTGGCCGTCCTCGCCCTGGACGCGGACGACCGCGTGCTGGTGCTGCGCCAGTACCGCCACCCCGTGCGCCACAAGCTGTGGGAGATCCCGGCCGGACTGCTCGACGTCCCCGGCGAGAACCCGTTGCACGCCGCGCAGCGCGAGCTCTACGAGGAGGCGCACGTCAAGGCCGAGGACTGGCGGGTGCTGACCGACGTCTACACCACGCCCGGCGGCTGTGACGAGGCCGTCCGGATCTTCCTGGCGCGCGACCTGTCCGAGGCCGAGGGTGAGCGCTTCGCCGTCGAGGAGGAAGAGGCCGACATGGTCCTCGACCGGGTGCCGGTGGAGGACCTCGTGCGGGGCGTGCTGGCCGGCGAGCTGCACAACAACTGCCTCGTCGTGGGCGTCCTCTCGCTGGTCGCCGCCCGGGGCGGCGACGGCCTGGACGCCCTTCGCCCGGCCCAGGCCCCCTGGCCGGCCCGCCCGTTCGAGGCGTAGGCGCTCCGCTGGGCGCCGCGTAGGCCGTCGGCCGTGTGCGGCGGCGTCGTGGCTTGTCGCGCAGTTCCCCGCGCAATTTGGGGCGCCCCCTGACGCTGCCAGTCCTACGATCCGCTGATCCGATCGGGGGATGTGTCCGCCGTGCCCGCCGTGCTCCTCCGGGAACGTTGCAGAGCGTGAACTAGGCTCTGGAGCACGCCCGAACCGGAGTCCCGGCGGGCTCGCGTGCGCGGTGGGACGGGAGTGTGGCCCGTGGCGGATCAGGTCGTGGAGACAGGCGACGTGCGGCCGGCCGGGCGCGCTGCCGGGGAGATCGAGTTCCTGGGCCGCACGCGGGAGTTGAAGGAACTGCGCGCCGACATCGAGCGCGCCGGGCTGGACACCCTGGCCGGCCGAAAAGCACCTCGCGCGCGCGTGCTGCTCATCGCCGGCCGGCCCGGTTCGGGCCGCACGGCACTCGCCGAGGAACTCGTCCGGCAGGTTGCGGACCGTTACCCCGACGGGGTGCTGCGGGCGAGCCTGACCGAGCCCGGCGATACCCCGGTCCCCGTCGGACGTGCCGCCCGTGACCTTCTCACCGCCCTGGACGAGCCGGCGCCGGCCGGGGCCTGCGACGACGACCTCACCGACGCCCTGCGCACCGCACTGGCCCACCGCCGCGCCGTGCTCCTGCTCGACGACGCGGCCGACGCCGAGCAGGTCGACGCCCTGCTGCCCGACACCCCGGACTGCCTCGTCGTCGCGGTCTCCGGAGGCCCGCTGACCGGCATCTGCGACGTCCGCCCCTGCACCCTGGGCGGCCTGGACGCCAAGTCCGGGGTGGAACTGCTGACCCGGCACACCGGCTCGGTCCGCATCACCGTCGACCCCCGTGCCGCCGAGGGCCTCGCCGAGGAGTGCCAGGGGCAGCCCGCCGCGCTGATGCTGGCGGGGGGCTGGCTCGCGGCACGCCCCCAGGCCGCCGTCTCCGACCTCGCCAAGCAGCTGCGCGCCGAGGACACCGAGGGCACCGCCCTGACCCGGGTGTTCCGGCTCGCCCACGCCGCCCTGCCCGCCGGCGCCGCGCGGATGCTGCGCCTGCTCGCCCTCGCCCCGGCCGGACTGGTCGACCCGCAGACCGCCTCCGCACTCGTCGGCTGCTCGGTCGGCAGCGCCCGCACCACCCTCGACGACTTCGTCGCCCTGGGCTTCCTGCACGCGGTGGACTCACCGCTGCCGCAGTACGAGGTGCCCGCCTGCCTGCATCCTCAGCTGCGGATCCTCGCCGAGCGCCACGAACGCCCGGCCGAGCTCCAGCTGGCCCGCGCCCGCATGCTGGAGCGGACCGTACGGCTGCTCCAGGCCTGCCGGGCGATCACCGAGACCGACAGCCCCCAGGCGCGCCAGAAGCTCCTCGACATGCCGCGCGCCCTGCGCTTTCCCACCCCGCGGGACGCCGCCGACTGGCTGCGCCTGACCCGGCCCGCCCTGCTGGCCTCGGCCCGGCTCGCGGTCGCCGACGGGGAGCTGGACACTCTGGCCCGGCGGCTGATGTCCCAGCTGGTCCGGGCGATGGCGGCGCACATCGGCACCCAGGCCGCCGCCGCCGACCTCTACGACATCCACAGCCTCGTCCTCGGCATCGCCGAACGCCGCGACCTGCCCCGGGAGCGTGCGGCGGCCCTGCTCAACCTCGGCGACCTCGACGCCCGCACCGGCCGCACCGCCGACGCCCTGACGCGCTACCGGGCCGCACTGGACGCCGGGCGCGAGGTGAACGACCCGTACGCGACCGGCCGCGCGATGGAATCCGTAGGCGGCGCGCACCTGGAGCTCGGCGACTACGACCGGGCCGCCGACTGGTTCGGGCGCGCGCTGGTCGAACGGCTCGCCCGTGGCGAGCGCGCCGAGGCCGCCCGGCTCTACGGGCGGATCGCCGCCGCCCACACCTTCGCGGGCCGCTACGGCGAGGCTCTGCGGAACTGGCGCGCGGCGGTCGCCGGCCACCGCAAGAACGGCGACGTGGCTGCTCAGGCACGGGCGCTGAGCGAGCTGGCGCGGGTCCAGGAGTACGCGGGTCGGCCCGAGGAGTCGCTGCGCACCTGCCGGGAGGCCGTGGAGTGGGCGCGGCGCGCCGATGATCCGCGGTTGCAGGCCGCCCTGCACCTGCGGGTCGCCGACACCCTGGAACGCCTGGGTGATCCCGCGTCGGCCGGGCTGCACCGGGGCGCCGCCGAGCGGATTCTCGGCGACTCAAACCTTCAAAACGACCCTGACGCCTGCGAAATCCGTACCGCATCACCTGGAGATTGATGCAATGAAAGGCTAGACAGCGAGAACGCCTTCATTAGACTGGCTCTGCCGCACGTTCTCCTGCGGTCTCTCCCGGTGTGCCCGCGTGTGCCCGGGTATGTCTTAGTAAGACCCCCCATACCCTCTGAGCCAAGGACCGTGATCGACGTGAAGGTCGGCATCCCCCGCGAGGTCAAGAACAACGAGTTCCGGGTGGCCATCACCCCCGCCGGCGTGCACGAGCTGGTGCGCCACGGCCACCAGGTCGTCATCGAGCGCGGCGCCGGCGTCGGCTCCTCGATCCTGGACACCGAGTACGTCGCCGCCGGTGCGCACATCCTGGACACCGCCGACGAGGTGTGGGCCGCCGCCGACCTGCTGCTGAAGGTCAAGGAGCCCATCGCCGAGGAGTACCACCGCCTCCGCAAGGACCAGACGCTCTTCACCTATCTGCACCTGGCCGCATCCAAGGAGTGCACGGACGCCCTGCTGGAGTCCGGCACCACGGCGATCGCCTACGAGACGGTCGAACTGCCCAGCCGCGCGCTGCCGCTGCTCGCCCCGATGTCCGAGGTCGCGGGCCGGCTCGCCCCGCAGGTCGGCGCCTACCACCTGATGCGCGCCAACGGCGGCCGCGGCGTGCTGCCCGGCGGCGTCCCCGGCGTGCTGGCCGGCCGCGCCGTGGTGATCGGCGGCGGCGTCTCCGGCTGGAACGCCGCGCAGATCGCCATCGGCCTGGGCTTCCACGTGACCCTGCTCGACAAGGACATCAACAAGCTCCGCGAGGCCGACAAGATCTTCGGCACGAAGATCCAGACCGTCGTCTCGAACGCCTTCGAGCTGGAGAAGGCCTGCCTCGAGGCCGACCTCGTCATCGGCGCGGTGCTGATCCCCGGCGCCAAGGCCCCGAAGCTGGTCACCAACGAGCTCGTCTCGCGGATGAAGCCCGGAAGTGTTCTTGTCGACATCGCGATCGACCAGGGCGGCTGCTTCGAGGACTCCCGCCCGACCACCCACGCCGAGCCGGCCTTCCAGGTCCACAACTCGGTCTTCTACTGCGTCGCCAACATGCCCGGCGCCGTGCCGAACACCTCCACCTACGCGCTGACCAACGCGACGCTGCCGTACATCGTCGAGCTGGCCGATCACGGCTGGGCGGACGCGCTGCGCCGCGACCCCGCGCTGGCCAAGGGCCTCAACACCCATGACGGCAAGGTCGTTTACCGCGAGGTCGCCGAGGCGCACGGCGTGGAGCACGTGGAGCTGACCTCGCTGCTCGGCTGAGCCGCCGACCAGCACGCGACGGCCGGTAAGTCGGCTAAGTCATCAACTAGCAAAAGCGATACGTCAACACAGGTCGTCAACGCCGCACGCCCGGCCGGACCTTGCCCGACAAGGTCCGGCCGGATGTGTGTATGGTCACTTCGCGATTCTCGCGCAACTCGCCTCGAACGTAACCCTTCAACCGATTCGCACACCGGTGAAACCTGCCGTGCGACGGCCGTACGCCCTTGACAGCGGGATGTTTCATTGCCGACACATCGGGCCGGGTCCGGCGGATTGTGTTGCTGCGGACGCCCGACACGCCATAGAGTCGCCAACCGTCGGCATGGTGCCACGCTGACCTGTCTAGAAGTTTCCTGGTCACCAAGGAGGTAAGACGACTTGTGAATGAGTCGACATTTACTCCCGGGGGTGGTCAACCAGGAATGCCTGCACCGGGCCAGGGGCCCGCGGGGTTCGAGGCTGTCGGCTCCGTCGCTGTGCGCACCTTCGCAGCCCACCAGAGTCAGCAGGCGACTCACACTGCACACCAGAAGATGGATGGCCATCACGTGAACGCCATGGCCGGCGACGGAAGTGGCGCGCCCCACAACCACTTCGCCGACTACGACGAACTGCCCGAGGGGCACTTCTACGACCCCGACGCGGAGTACGAGCCCGACCCCGAGTACGCGGCCACTCTCGCGCCCGACGCGGCCAGACAGCGCCGGGAGCGCGTAGGCCCGACCGGGCGCCCGCTGCCGTACTTCCCGATCCCGGGCCCACTGCCCGAACACGGACCCGCGAAGATCATCGCGATGTGCAACCAGAAGGGCGGCGTCGGCAAGACCACGTCGACCATCAATCTGGGTGCCGCGCTCGCGGAGTACGGACGCCGGGTCCTGCTCGTGGACTTCGACCCGCAGGGCGCGCTGTCGGTCGGACTCGGCGTCAACCCGATGGAACTCGACCTCACCGTCTACAACCTGCTCATGGAGCGGGGAATGGCGGCCGACGAGGTGCTGCTGAAGACGGCGGTCCCCAACATGGACCTGCTGCCCAGCAACATCGACCTGTCGGCGGCCGAGGTCCAGCTGGTCTCCGAGGTCGCCCGCGAGTCGACGCTGCAGCGCGCCCTCAAGCCGCTGCTGCCCGACTACGACTTCATCGTCATCGACTGCCAGCCCTCGCTCGGCCTGCTCACGGTGAACGCCCTGACGGCCGCGCACAAGGTGATAGTGCCTCTGGAGTGCGAGTTCTTCGCGCTGCGCGGCGTGGCCCTGCTGACGGAGACCATCGAGAAGGTCCAGGAACGGCTCAACCCCGAGCTGGAGCTCGACGGCATCCTCGCCACGATGTACGACTCGCGCACGGTGCACAGCCGTGAGGTGCTCGCGCGTGTGGTCGAGGCGTTCGACGACCACGTCTACCACACGGTCATCGGGCGCACGGTCCGCTTCCCGGAGACCACGGTCGCCGGTGAGCCGATCACCACGTACGCCTCCAACTCCGTCGGTGCCGCCGCCTACCGCCAGCTCGCCAGGGAGGTGCTCGCCCGGTGTCACGCCGAGTGAGTCTGCCGGGGGCCGACGAACTCTTCCGTACGACAGGGGGGATGGCGCTTCAGTCGTCCCAGCCCAGGCGTCAGGCCAACGGCGACGCCCGGGTGCCCGCTCCGGCGGGGGAGGGCGACGCGGCAGCGGCCGGGGAGGACGCACCGCAGTCGGTGCCCGCGCAGGGCGGTGACGGCGGGGGTGCCGAGCACGTCGCGGCGGACGCGGAGCCGGCCGAGGCCGGGGAGGCGCACAGCCGTTCCGCGACCGCCGA
Organism: Streptomyces cahuitamycinicus; assembly: GCF_002891435.1. Classification (GTDB taxonomy): domain Bacteria; phylum Actinomycetota; class Actinomycetes; order Streptomycetales; family Streptomycetaceae; genus Streptomyces; species Streptomyces cahuitamycinicus. The sequence continues at coordinate 14,143 of NZ_POUC01000050.1, read as the reverse complement.
GCGCTCCGGCTCCGACCGTCGGCAGACGGCGCAGGAAGGTTCTGCCGCCGGTGCCGCGCCCCGCAAGCGCGGGCGGAACCCCTCGCGACGCCCCAGCGGCCGTGAACGGCACGACGAGAAGATCACGGTCTACGTGTCGGCCGAGGAGCTCATGGACCTCGAACACGCCCGTCTGGTGCTCCGCGGCGAGCACGGCCTGGCCGTCGACCGCGGGCGCATCGTCCGCGAGGCGGTCGCTGTGGTCCTCGCCGACCTGGAGACCCGCGGAGACGCCAGCATCCTCGTACGACGACTGCGCGGGCGGTAGCGGTAGCCTGCGGGGGCCATGACCTCGAACGCTTCCCCTCCTCCCCCCGGCGTCCCGGCCGGCCGCCGGCGTGCGCTGGGGAGGGGGCCGGCGGCTTCGCCGGGGGACTCCCCGAGCGCCGTGGTCCCCGGGCCGGTGAACACGGCCGAGCCCGTGGCACCGCCTGCGAACGCGGCCGGGCCGGTGGCCGTGGGCGAGCCGGGCGGGGCCACTGCCCGGACGCGGCCCGAGAGTCCGCAGGCCGCGTCCGAGGAGTCCTCCGGGACCGCCCAGGGCCCCCGGTCTCCGGCCGCTGACGCCGAGGCGGCCGGCAGCGGGGTCTTCAAGGTCCGGCTCGCCAACTTCGAGGGGCCCTTCGATCTGCTGTTGCAGTTGATCTCGCGGCACAAACTGGACGTCACCGAGGTCGCGCTGTCGAAGGTGACCGACGAGTTCATGGCCTACATCCGGGCGATGGGGCAGGACTGGGACCTGGACGAGACGACCGAGTTCCTGGTCGTCGCCGCCACCCTGCTCGACCTCAAGGCCGCGCGGCTGCTGCCCGCCGCCGAGGTCGAGGACGAGGGCGATCTCGCGCTGCTCGAAGCGCGGGACCTGCTGTTCGCCCGGCTGTTGCAGTACCGCGCGTACAAGCAGGTCGCCGACATCTTCAGCGGGCGCCTCGACGACGAGGCCCGGCGCTACCCCCGTACCGTCGGCCTGGAGGCGCACCACGCCGAGCTGCTGCCGGACGTCGTCATCAGCATCGGGGCGGAAGGATTCGCCAAGCTCGCCGTGAAGGCGATGCAGCCGCGGCCCAAGCCGCAGGTCTACGTGGACCACATCCACGCCCCGCTGGTCAGCGTGCAGGAGCAGGCGCAGATCGTCGTGGCCCGGCTCAGGGAGCTCGGAGAGGCCAGTTTCCGGGCCCTCGTGGCGGACACCGACGACACCCTGACCGTCGTGGCGAGGTTCCTCGCCCTGCTGGAGCTGTACCGCGAGAAGGCCGTCGAGCTGGAGCAGGAGACGGCGCTCGGGGAACTGCTCGTGCGGTGGACCGGCGGGGACGGGGGCGAGACACCGGCCGTCACGGACGAGTTCGACCGGCCGCCCGAGCCGCCGAAGGAGGAGAAGAAGGCGTGAGCGAGCGAACGACCGACCTGCCGGCCGGGCCGAGTGCCGTCGCCGGGCTCGATCTGAAACCGGCCCTGGAGGCCGTCCTCATGGTCGTGGACGAACCCGCGACCGAGGAGCACCTCGCGAAGATACTGGAGCGGCCCAGGCGCCAGATCGCGGACGCCCTGCGCGAGCTGGCCGACGAGTACACCGTCCAGGGCCGCGGCTTCGAGCTGCGGTACGTCGCGAACGGCTGGCGCTTCTACACCCGGGCCGCCTACGCGCCGGCCGTCGAGCGCTTCGTCCTGGACGGCCAGCAGGCCCGCCTCACCCAGGCCGCCCTGGAGACCCTGGCCGTCGTCGCCTACCGCCAGCCGGTCAGCCGCAGCCGGGTCTCGGCCGTACGCGGAGTCAACTGCGACGGTGTCATGCGCACCCTCCTCCAGCGCGGTCTGATAGAGGAGGCGGGCACGGAACCCGAAACAGGTGCGATCCTGTACAGGACGACGAACTACTTCCTGGAGCGGATGGGCCTGCGCGGTCTGGACGAGCTCCCGGAGCTCGCGCCCTTCCTCCCGGAGGCGGAGGCGATCGAGGCCGAGACCCAGGAAGGCGTACCGTCGTTCGACCCGGACGCCCCTGACGACGACGTGCCGGGCAGCCGCCCGGCCACCCCGGGTACCGACGACGAAGACGACCAGACGGAACTTTGATGCGAAGCAGCGGCAGCGGCAAGAGCGGCGGACGCGGTAACCACCGCGGCGCCGGCAACAACAGGGACCAGAAGCAGGGGCAGGGCCGCCCCAGCAAGCCCCGCCCCGAGGAGCGCCGCTACGACGTGGGCCCCGGGGGGACGAAGGAGGGCCCCAAGTCCGGGCGCGGCGGCTCGGCCCGGGGCGGCGCCAAGGGCGGCCCCAAGCAGCCCCAGAAGCAGGGGCGTACGGCCCCGGCTCGCCCGCGTGAGTACGAGGCGCAGGTCGAGGAGCGCAACCGCGACCGGTACGCCGGGAAGAAGGAGGTCAAGCTCCCGAAGACCTTCCCCGGTGCCGAGCAGGAGGGCGAGCGGCTGCAGAAGGTCCTCGCCCGGGCGGGCTTCGGCTCCCGGCGGGCCTGCGAGGAACTGATCGAGCAGGCCCGGGTCGAGATCAACGGCGAGATCGTCCTGGAGCAGGGGCGGCGCGTCGACCCCGAGAAGGACGAGATCAAGGTCGACGGGCTGACCGTCGCCACGCAGCGCTTCCAGTTCTTCGCGCTGAACAAGCCCGCCGGTGTCGTCTCGACGATGGAGGACCCGGAGGGCCGGCAGTGCCTCGGTGACTACGTCACCAACCGCGAGACCCGGCTCTTCCACGTCGGCCGGCTCGACACCGAGACCGAGGGCGTCATCCTGCTCACCAACCACGGTGAGCTGGCCCACCGGCTGACCCACCCGAAGTACGGCGTGAAGAAGACCTACCTCGCGCACATCGTCGGCCCCATCCCGCGCGACCTGGGCAAGCAGCTCAAGGACGGCATCCAGCTGGAGGACGGCTACGCCCGCGCGGACCACTTCCGGGTCGTCCAGCAGACCGGCAAGAACTACCTCGTCGAGGTCACCCTCCACGAGGGCCGCAAGCACATCGTGCGCCGGATGCTGGCGGAGGCCGGCTTCCCGGTCGACAAGCTCGTCCGGGTCGCCTTCGGGCCGATCACCCTGGGCGACCAGAAGTCGGGCTGGCTGCGGCGGCTGTCCAACACGGAGGTCGGGATGCTGATGCAGGAGGTCGACCTCTAGACCTTGTGAGCAGCCCCCACCCCCTTTTATAGTCGTACTGACTATAAAAGGGGGTGTTCTTGATGGACGGCTACGACAAATACGCCCACGAACCCTTCGCGGTGACCGTCGACCTCGCGGTGTTCACCCTCCGGGACGCCGCACTGCACGTGCTGCTCGTCGAGCGCGGACAGGAGCCGTACGCCGGACGCTGGGCCCTGCCCGGCGGATTCGTGCAGCCGGACGAGTCCGCGGAGACGGCCGCCCGGCGTGAACTCGCCGAGGAGACCGGCCTGTCCGACGTCTCGGGGCTGCATCTGGAGCAGCTGCGGACGTACAGCGAACCCGGCCGCGACCCCCGGATGCGGGTCGTGTCGGTCGCCTTCGCCGCACTGCTGCCCGACGCTCCGGAGGCGCACGGCGGCAGCGACGCCGCCGACGCCCGCTGGGTGCCCCACGGCACGGCCGGGCCGCTCGCCTTCGACCACGACCGCATCCTGGCCGACGCCCATGACCGGGTCGGCGCCAAGTTCGAGTACACCTGCCTCGCCACCGCCTTCTGCCCGCCCGAGTTCACCCTCGGCGAGCTCCAGCAGGTCTACGAGACCGTGTGGGGCACCGAACTCGACCGGCCCAACTTCCGTCGCAAGGTGCTCGCCACGCCGGGGTTCGTCGAAGCCGTCCCGGGCGCCGCGCGACTGACCGGCGGCCGCGGCAAACCCGCCGCGCTGTACCGCGCCGGAACCGCCACCGCCCTCCACCCGCCTCTCCTCCGGCCCACCCGGGAAGGACGCCCCGCATGACCACGCTCGTCCACAAGCAAGCCGCCACCGGAGCGCTCACGGGCCTGGCCCTCGGGGATGCGCTGGGGTATCCGACCGAGTTCAGTGACGTTCCGTCGATCCTCGCCGAGTTCGGCCCCTGGCGGCAGCTGGACCTGCCCGAGCGGGCCACCGTCTCGGACGACACCCAGATGACGCTGGCGCTGGGCCGGGCGGTGCGGACGGCCATGGACCGGGGGCTGCTCACCCCGCTGCGACTGGCCCGGTCCCTGCGTGAGGAGTTCGTCGACTGGTACCAGTCCCCCGAGAACAACCGGGCTCCGGGCCGCACCTGCATGAAGGCCTGCCACCTGCTGAAGGACGAGACCCGCCCCTGGCAGGACGCCAGTCGGATCGACTCCAAGGGCTGCGGCGCCAACATGCGCGTCGCGCCCCTGGGTCTTGTCCCCGGCCTCAGTGACGAACAGCGCGCGGGCGCCGCTCAGTTGCAGTCCGCCCTCACCCACGGGCATCCCACCGCGCTGGCCGCCTCCGACCTCACCGCACACGCCGTACGGCTGCTCACGCGGGGCGCCGAGCCGACCGGGCTGATCGGCCTGCTCCGCTCGTACGCCCTGGAGAACCGCAGCCGCTACCACGAGCGCTGGCTCGGCGACCTGTGGCGGCGGGCCGGGGACCCCAGTCCCGAGCGGTTCATCGCACGCGGCTGGGACGAGTGCCTGGAAGCCCTCGAGCGGCTTCGGCACGCCGTGCGCACCGTCTCGCCGGAGACCGACCCGTGTCTGGCCACCGGCGAGGGCTGGATCGCCGAGGAGGCCCTGACGACCGGGCTGCTGTGCTTCCTGCTCTTCGTCGACGAGCCGCTGACGGCCCTGCGCCGTGCCGCCTGCACCGCCGGCGACTCCGACTCGATCGCCTGTCTGGCGGGCGCCTTCGCCGGCGCGTACCTGGGTGCGGAGGCCTGGCCCGCCGAGTGGGCCGACCGCGTGGAGTACCGGAGCGACCTGCTCACCCTCGGGGCGCTGTGGGACGCGTGACACCGCGGAGCCGCCCGCGAGGCCTCACGTCAGGCGAATCGCGTTTCCCTCCACCGTGATCTGCTCGGCGGGCAGCGGCCGGGTCGCCGGACCCTGAGCCACCGCGCCGTCGGCGATCTGGAACCTGCTGCCGTGGCAGGGACAGTTGATCGTGCCGTCGGAGACGGCCCCCACCGTGCAGCGCTGGTGGGTGCAGATCGCCGAGAAGGCCTTGAACTGCCCCTGCTCCGGCTGGGTCACCACGACTTCCTCGTCCTTGAAGATCTTGCCGCCGCCGACCGGGATCTCGTCGATGTTGGCCAGGACCTGGCCGGCGGGTGCGCTCGTCGCGTCCTGGCCGGCGGGAGAGCTCGTCGACGCGGAACCGTTGTCGTCGCCCCCGCCGCCGCAGGCCGCGACGAGCGCCGCCGCGCCCGTCGCACCCGTCGCGAGGAGAACCGTGCGGCGCGTGGTCTCGTGGGTCATGTCGTCACTCCGGAGATGCCAAAGGGGGTAAATCGGAATGTGCCTCATCTTGGCACTGAACCTACCCAAAGGCGTCGATCCTGGCGTCTCAGCGAGCGAGCGCCGCGCACCGGGGCCGCGCGGGCTGACTAGGCTGGTCGGACGTAGAGCGACACGCACGTCAGCAAGGAGCATCGCCGTGGCGGTACGAGCGGTCCGGGGCGCCGTCCAACTCGAACGGGACGAGGCCGGGCACATGGACGAGCAGGTCGGAGCCCTGCTCACGGAGGTCCTTGAGCGCAACGATCTCGCCGCCGACGACCTGATCAGCATCTGGTTCACGGCCACCCCCGATCTGCACAGCGACTTTCCGGCGGCGGCTGCCCGCAAGCTGGGCATCGTCGACGTGCCGCTGATCTGCGCCCAGGAACTGGACATCGAAGGCGCCATGCCGCGTGTCGTCCGGGTGCTCGCGCACATCGAGTCCGACCGGCCCCGGGCCGATATCGCCCACGTCTACCTCGGCGCCGCGGCCGCCCTGCGCAAGGACATCGCCCAGTGAGGACCGCACTCGTCATCGGCACCGGCCTCATCGGCACGTCCGCCGCGCTGGCCCTGTCCCAGCGCGGCGTCACCGTGCACCTCGCCGACCCGGACCCGGAGCAGGCCCGTACGGCGGCCGCACTCGGCGCCGGCACGGACGAGGCGCCGGACGGGCCCGTGGACCTCGTGATCGTCGCCGCCCCGCCCGCGCACGTGGCCGACGTGCTCACCGACGCCATCCGCCGCGGTGCGGGACGCGGCTACCTCGACGTCGCCAGCGTCAAGGGCGGGCCGCGCCGAGAACTGGAGGCGCGCGGTCTCGACCTGTCGGCGTACATCGGCTCGCACCCCATGTCGGGGCGTGAGAAGTCCGGCCCGCTGGCCGCGACGGCCGACCTCTTCGAGGGCCGCCCCTGGGTGCTGACCCCGAACCGGGACACCGACACCGAGGTGCTGAACCTCGCCCTGGAGCTGGTCTCGCACTGCCGGGCCGTGCCGGTCGTCATGGACGCCGACGCCCACGACCGGGCCGTCGCCCTCGTCTCCCACATGCCCCACCTGGTCTCCAGCCTGGTCGCCGCGCGCCTGGAGCACGCCGAGGAGTCCGCCGTACGGCTGTGCGGGCAGGGCATCCGGGACGTGACGCGCATCGCCGCCTCCGATCCGCGGATGTGGATCGACATCCTGTCCGCGAACCCCGCGCCGGTCGCCGACCTGCTCACGGACGTCGCCGCCGACCTGGAGGAGACCGTGCGGGCCCTGCGCGCCCTGCAGTCCTCCGACGACCACAAGCGCCGCGAGGGCGCCGGCGGGATCGAGGACGTGCTGCGGCGCGGCAACGCCGGGCAGGTCCGCGTCCCCGGCAAGCACGGATCCGCGCCACGGGCCTACGAGGTCGTGGCCGTGCTCATCGACGACCAGCCGGGACAGTTGGCCCGGATCTTCGCCGACGCGGGTCTGGCCGGCGTCAACATCGAGGACGTGCGGATCGAGCACGCGACGGGGCAGCAGGCCGGTCTGGTGCAGCTGATGGTGGAGCCCAAGGCGGCCCCGGTACTGAGCGCCGCGCTGCGGGAACGGGGCTGGGCTCTCCGGCAGTAGCGGGGTGCGGGCCGGGGGCCGATCCCGTGGGCTGCCGCCCCCGGGCCCCCGCTCCAACCTGACCGGCCTTGTCCTCGAGCGCCGGCGGGCCGGATGGGGCCGGGCGTGCCTTCGGCCGTAGACCGGGGCTCCGGCTGAGGGCCCCCGGCTGAGCGCCGTCGGCATGGGTGCGCAGCCGTCCCGGACGCGCGGCCGGACGAGTGACGCGAACCCAGTAACCTTGTGCGGGGCACTCGCGCCCTCACCCCCGCCGAGCCCGGTCCAGGAAGGTCCCCACTGTGGAAAGCGCCACGCCAGTGATTGTCGCCATCGACGGCCCCGCCGGCACCGGCAAGTCGAGCACCTCGAAGGCCGTGGCGGCCCAGCTCGGGCTGAGCTACCTGGACACCGGCGCCCAGTACCGGGCTATCACCTGGTGGATGGTGAGCAACGGCATCGACATCGACGACCCCTCCGCCATCGCCGCCGCCGCGGGCAAGCCCGAGATCGTCTCCGGTACCGACCCGGAGGGCCCCGCCATCACGGTCGACGGCGTGAACGTGGCCGGTCCGATCCGCACCCAGGAGGTCTCCTCCAAGGTCAGCGCGGTCAGCGCGGTGCCCGAGGTGCGCGCCCGGATCACCGAGCTGCAGCGCTCGATCGCCGCCTCCGCGGAGCAGGGCATCGTCGTCGAGGGCCGGGACATCGGCACGACCGTGCTGCCCGACGCCGACCTCAAGGTCTTCCTCACCGCCTCCCCGGAGGCGCGCGCCGCCCGCCGCAGCGGCGAGCTGAAGGGCTCGGACGTCCACTCCACCCGTGAAGCCCTGATCAAGCGGGACGCAGCCGACTCCAGCCGCAAGACCTCCCCGCTCGCCAAGGCGGACGACGCCGTCGAGGTGGACACCACCGAGCTCACGCTGGCCCAGGTCATCGAGTGCGTCGTCACCCTCGTCGAGGAGAAGCGGGCCGGAAAGTGACCGAGCTGCCTTCGGCGCGGGGTGCCGAGGTCGGGCGGCGCATCGGCGTCGGCCTGATGTACGGGCTGTGGAGGCCGCGGGTGCTCGGCGCCTGGCGGGTGCCCGCGAGCGGGCCGGTGATCCTCGCGGTCAACCACTCCCACAACATCGACGGCCCGATGGTCATGGGCGTTGCGCCCCGGCCGACACACTTCCTGATCAAGAAGGAAGCGTTCATCGGGCCGCTGGACCCCTTCCTGCTCGGCATCGGGCAGGTGAAGGTCGACCGTGACACCACCGACCGCACGGCGATCACCCACGCGCTGGGCCTCCTGGCGGGCGGCGGCGTGCTCGGCATCTTCCCCGAGGGCACCCGGGGCGAGGGCGACTTCGCCTCGCTGCGCGCCGGGCTCGCGTACTTCGCGGTGCGCAGCGGCGCCCCGATCGTCCCGGTCGCGGTGCTGGGAAGTTCCGACCGGCCCGGACGGTTGATAAAGATGCTGCCTCCGCTGCGCTCCCGCGTCGACGTCGTCTTCGGCGAGCCCTTCGAGGCGGGCGACGGCAGCGGTCGCCGGACGCGCAAGGCCCTGGACGAGGCGACCGGGCGCATCCAGAAGCAGCTCGCGGCCCACCTGGAAAACGCCAGGCGCCTCACCGGGCGCTAGGCGAGACTGAGTAGTGGACCAGCCCGGAACAGCGGGTACTCCACCGACCACCACGATGAACGACGAGGTACGGACTTCATGAACGACCACATCCAGCCCGACGGCTCGGACGCGTCCGAGGGCGCGCTCGAGCACGACCACGGGGCGCTCGGCGACGCCGAGTTCGCGGAGTTCATGGAGCTCGCCGCGGAGGAGGGCTTCGCCCTCGAGGACGTCGAGGGCGCCATCGAGGCGGCGGGCCACGGTCCGCTGCCCGTGCTCGCCGTCGTCGGCCGTCCCAATGTCGGCAAGTCGACCCTGGTGAACCGCATCATCGGGCGCCGCGAGGCCGTCGTCGAGGACAAGCCCGGCGTCACCCGCGACCGCGTCACCTATGAGGCCGAGTGGGCGGGCCGCCGTTTCAAGGTCGTCGACACCGGCGGCTGGGAGCAGGACGTCCTCGGTATCGACGCTTCCGTGGCCGCCCAGGCCGAGTACGCCATCGAGGCCGCCGACGCGGTCGTCTTCGTCGTCGACGCCAAGGTCGGCGCCACCGACACGGACGAGGCCGTCGTCCGGTTGCTGCGCAAGGCCGGCAAGCCGGTCGTGCTGTGCGCCAACAAGGTCGACGGCCAGAGCGGCGAGGCCGACGCGGCCTACCTGTGGTCGCTGGGCCTGGGAGAGCCGCACCCGGTCTCGGCGCTGCACGGCCGCGGCACCGGCGACATGCTCGACCAGGTCCTGGAGGTGCTCCCCGAGGCCCCGCGCGAGACCTTCGGCGGCGGCATCGGCGGCCCGCGCCGGATCGCCCTGATCGGGCGCCCGAACGTCGGCAAGTCCTCCCTGTTGAACAAGGTGGCGGGCGAGGAGCGCGTCGTCGTCAACGAGCTGGCGGGCACCACCCGCGACCCGGTCGACGAGCTGATCGAACTCGGCGGAGTCACCTGGAAGTTCGTCGACACGGCGGGCATCCGCAAGCGCGTCCACCTCCAGCAGGGCGCCGACTACTACGCCTCGCTGCGCACCGCGGCAGCCGTCGAGAAGGCGGAGGTCGCGGTCATCCTGATCGACGGCTCCGAGTCCATCTCGGTGCAGGACCAGCGGATCGTCACCATGGCCGTCGAGGCGGGCCGTGCGATCGTCCTCGCGTTCAACAAGTGGGACACCCTCGACGAGGAGCGCCGCTACTACCTGGAGCGGGAGATCGAGACCGAACTCGGCCAGGTGGCGTGGGCGCCGCGGGTGAACGTCTCGGCACGCACCGGGCGGCACATGGAGAAGCTGGTCCCGGCGATCGAGACGGCCCTGGCGGGCTGGGAGACCCGGGTCCCGACGGGCCGGCTGAACGCCTTCCTCGGTGAGCTGGTCGCCGCCCACCCGCACCCCGTCCGGGGCGGCAAGCAGCCGCGCATCCTGTTCGGCACGCAGGCGGGCACCAAGCCGCCGCGGTTCGTGCTGTTCGCCTCCGGTTTCATCGAGGCGGGCTACCGGCGCTTCATCGAGCGCCGGCTGCGCGAGGAGTTCAGCTTCGACGGGACGCCGATCCACATCTCCGTGCGGGTGCGCGAGAAGCGCGGCAGGAAGAAGTAGCACGAAGCACTGGAAAGGGCGGCCCCGAACGGGGCCGCCCTTTCCAGTGTCCGAATGCCCGCTCAGACGCCGCCGCGCCGCCCGGGCGGCAGCGCGGCCGGTACGTGGTGCATCCCCGTGCTGTGTGAGCCGATGGTCCCGACGCGCTGCCACTGCGGCTGCTGCCCGGCGGCATGGCGGGCGCTCTGGGCGCCCGCGCTGTAGGCGCTGTAGGAGCTGCCGTACGCCCCTGCGTACGAGCCCGGACTGTGCGGGATGTTCCCGAAGGCGGTGAAGCCCAGCTTCTCCTCGCCGCTGCGGTCGCCGGGCAGTGCGCGGAAGGACTTGACGTACTCGGCGTAGAGCGCGTCGTAGATCGGCGTGGCCGATGGGCCGCCCTGGGAGTCCTGAGCCGATCGCGCGGACGGGATCGGCGAGAAGGACTGGCGGCGGGGAACGTCGTATGCGTGCACGTATGTCCAAACGACCCCGCGGGTCAGGGGATGCGGTCCGGGTACGGCTTTCGCAGGTCTGCGGCGTGCTGGGGTGACAGGCGGCTCAGGTGACGGGCGGCTCAGGTGCCGGCCAGCGGCAGCGCCGAGCCGACCAGTTTTCCGTTCGCCGCCGCCTTGTCCAGCGCGTCCCGCAGCAGGTCCTCGCGCGGCTGGCGGCCGATCGAGCCGACGGGCGCGGCGAACATCAGCACCTGCTGGTGCTTGTTGGCCGCCGCGCGCCAGCCCTCGGTCACCTGGAGCGGCTGGTGCGCCTGCCACCAAGCCACCGGCTGGCCGCCGTTGCTGCCCGGCTGGAGCACCGCGTGCAGCTGGCCCACGGCGAGCAGCACCGACCAGCCGTGCAGCACCGGGGGTACGGCGGACAGTTCCGTCAGTGGCATGAAGCCCTGCTCGATGAGCAGCGGCAGGAAGTCGTCGCCGGTGCCGCTCCTGCCGGGCCGGGCGATGGGCCCGGTCGGCTCCACCACCAGAGCCGGGTGGAGCTCCCCGCCGATCAGAACGAGCCCGCTGGTCACGCCGAGCACCGCCTGCTCGGGCACCGCCTTGTCGGGCACCACCCTGTCGGGCTCCAGGTCGACGGTGTCGCCGGCGATGGACTTCACGGCACCCCGCAGCTGCTCCTCGGTGACCTGCACGACCTGCGAGGGCAGACAGCCGGCGTGGGCGAAGGCGAGGACGGCGGTCTCGTCACCGATGAACAGGACGGTGCTGGTGCGCTCCTGCTCGGAGTCGCCCGGAGTGCGGCAGGACGTGCAGTCGTAACTGCCCGGGGCGGTCTCTCCGGCGAGCAGGCGGTCGGCTTCTTCGTCGCCGATCTCGGCGCGTACCTCGTCGCTGACGTCGAGCATGCGCGGCACGGGTGGCTCCCTCGGGGATGCGGTGCGTGGCTGAGCCGGGTGGCTCCCGGCCTGTGGTCCGGGTAGGTCCCGGCTCATGAAGAAGACAACGGGTGATCTGTGGCGGGAGTCACGCCCCAGGGCGAACGGAATCGAACCAACCGGCGCGCAGGGTCACGCTTCACGCGGAATCGCGCACTCACCGTCAACTCGCCGATGCGCAAAGGGCGTTGACGGGGTGAAGTGGGTCACAGATCGTCAGGTGAGGTGGTGAACAAATCCGGAAATCCACGAATGAAGTGGGTGTCCGAAAATAGCCGTTACCCGAGGTATCGGCGAACTGGCCTGCCCGGACGGGTGACCGGTTGATGCCGGCCGCCGGCCTCCTTAGATTCCTCCGCCGTGTGCAACGAGCACCGCTCGGGTACGTCCACCGGCCGCCGGGTTCCCAGGAACCGGGCACGGCACCGCTCCGGTGGACGGGGCGAGCGCGACCCTCGCGCCCCATGGCGCGGGAGTGGCGCTCCGCCTTGGGGGACCCCGGGTGTTTCGAAAGGGACCTACATGTCCGAATGTGCCGATTCCTCTCGCCCCGACGCCCGGAAGAGCCAGGCTCGTACGACGGCGGTCCTCGCCGGGGCGGCACTGCTCGCGCCCCTCGGACTGCTCGCCGCGACCGGGAACGCCGCGGCGGCCGACAGCGGAGTGTGGGACCGCATCGCCCAGTGCGAGAGCGGCGGCAACTGGCACATCAACACCGGCAACGGCTACTACGGCGGACTCCAGTTCGCCGCCTCCACCTGGAACGCCTACGGCGGCACCGCCTACGCGCCCACCGCCGACCGGGCGAGCAGGTCCCAGCAGATCGCCGTCGCCACCAAGGTCCAGCGCGCCCAGGGATGGGGCGCCTGGCCGACCTGCTCGGCACGCGCCGGGGCGAGCGGCGGCGCACCCGCCGCCGACCCGGTCACGTCCACCGCGCCGGCCCCGGCGAAACCGCCGAAGGCGCCGGCGCGTGCCACGGAACACGCGGACCGCGGCTCCTCCCGCGGTGACTACACCGTCCGCCGGGGCGACACCCTGAGCGGTGTCGCGGCCCGGCACGGGACCACCTGGCAGCGCCTCTACGCCACCAACAAGGACGCCATCGGCGAGGACCCCGACGTGATCGTGCCCGGCCTGCGCCTCACGTTCTGAGCCGCCGATCCCCCTCGCCGGGGCACGGGCCCCGTCCGGTCGGCCGACCGGACGGGGCCTCGGTGTCCGTCATCACCCCTGGAGTTCGCCCGCCTCCCCGGCGAACACGACGGTTCCGCGGCGCAGTTCGTAGACGATCGCGGACCGGTCCCGCAGAGCGGGCGGCAGTCGCTGCTCGGCGACCACCACACACGCGTCCAGTGCGCCCAGCAGCTCGTACGTCCGGGCCGCGACCGGGGGCGACATGCCCTGGGCGGGCTCGTCGACGAGCACCACGCGCGCGCGTGCGAGCAGGGCCCGCGAGAGGGCGAGCATGCGCTGCTCCCCGCCCGAGAGGGTGCCGGCGCGCCGCTCCAGCAGGGGCCGCAGCTGCGGGTAGGCGTCGAGGGCGGTGGTGTGGTCGCGCGCGGCGAGTGCCAGATTCTCGCGCACGGTGAGCGAGCCGAACACGGCCTGCCGCTCCGGCACCAGGCACATCCCCCGCCGGGCCCGTTCGTACGCCGGGACGCGGGTCACGTCCGTGCCGTCCCACACCACCGCGCCGCCCGACAGGGGCACGGTGCCGGCCAGAGCGCGCAGGGCGGTGGTGCGGCCGGAGCCGTTGCGGCCGAGCAGCACGGTGAGGCCCGGGCCGGGGGCGGCGAGGGTGACGCCGTGCAGGGCCTCCAGGGGGCCGTAGCGCACGCGGGCGTGGCGCAGGGAGACCGTCGTCATCGTCCGGCCCCCGGGTCCAGGGCGTCCAGCACGCGCCCGGGCGGGCCGGATGCGACGATCCGGCCCGCGGTCATCACGTGCACGACGTCGGCGAGACCGGCCACCAGATCCAGGTCGTGCTCGACGACGAGGAGGGCCGTGCCGTCGGCGGCCAGGGCCTTCAGGACCCGGGCCAGGGCGGTCACTTCGGCGGTGTCGAGACCGGCGGCGGGCTCGTCGAGGAGCAGGACGCGGGGGCTTCCCGCGAGGACCCGGGCCAGTTCGACGCGGCGCAGCGTCCCCGTGGGCAGCCCGGCGGCGGGCCGTGCGCGCAGGGGCCCGTCGAGCCCGAGCAGCCTGAGGGAGTGCTCCACGGCGCCCGGGTCGGTCACCAGGCCGTGCTCGGCGCCGACACGGACGTTCTCGGCCACCGTCAGCGAGGGGAAGACGGCCAGTTGCTGGAAGGTCCGTGCGACACCGAGCCGGGCGCGGGCATGGGCGGGCAGCGCGGTGATGTCCCGCCCGCCGAGACGCACGGTCCCGCACGCGGGCGGCAGCGTCCCGGCCAGGCAGTGGAACAGGGTGCTCTTCCCGGCCCCGTTGGGCCCGACGACCGCGGTGATCCGGCCGGGGGAGAGGTCCAGGTCCACACCGTTTAGGGCGGTGAAGCCGCCGTAGCGGGCGTGGAG
>NZ_POUC01000509.1 GCF_002891435.1 Streptomyces cahuitamycinicus | reverse complement strand
CTCCCAGCCCGCCTACGGCTATCCGCAGGCGCAGCAGCCCTCGCCGCTGCAGCAGGCGCCCGCGGCGTACATCCCGCAGCAGGCCACCGCTCCGCGCGGCTACCCCGGCCCCCAGCCGCAGCAGCCGCGTCCGGCGGCCCCAGCGGGCTACGAGGCCATGCGCCCCGCGGCTCCCCGGCCGGCCCCGGCTCCCTATCAGGACCCGTACAACAACCAGCAGTACCGCGGGTACTGAGCCGGCCTCCGCGGGCTGTCCTGTCGGTGCCGGCTGGCACGATGGCCCCATGGGGAACGCTCACCTGCACTCGATTCACGTCCATCCGGTCAAGGCGGTCCGGGGCCTGGCGCCCCGGGAGGCCGTCGTCGAGCCCTGGGGGCTGGCCGGAGACCGGCGCTGGGTGCTGATCGACGACGGGGGAAAGGTCGTCACGCAGCGCCGGCAGCCGCGCGTCGCGCTCCTCGCCGCCGAGCTCCAGCCCGGTGGCGGTGTCCGTCTGTCCGCGCCCGGCAGGCCGACGTTGGCGGTGCCCGTTCCCCGGCCCGTCGTGACCGTGCCGGTGGAGATCTTCCGCGACAAGGTCGAGGCGATCCCGGCCGAGGACGAGGCCGCGCACGCGTGGGTCAGCTCCTGCCTCGGCTTCGAGGCGCGCCTGGTGTACATGGACGACCCGGCCACCCGTCGGCCCCTCGCCCCGGAGTACGCGCGGCCCGGTGAGACCGTCTCCTTCGCCGACGGCTTTCCGCTGCTGCTCACCACGACGGCTTCGCTCGACGCCCTCAACTCCCTGATCGCGCGCGGCGAGCACGCCGGCGAGGGCCCGCTGCCCATGAGCCGCTTCCGGCCGAACGTGGTCGTGGCGGGTACCTCGGCCTGGGCCGAGGACGACTGGTCGCGCATCGCCGTCGGGGAGGTGCCCTTCCGTGTGGCCAAGCCCTGCGGCCGTTGCGTGGTGACCACCACCGACCAGGGCACGGGCGAGCGGGGGCACGAGCCCCTGTTCAGCCTGGGGCGCCATCGCCGCCTCGGCGGCAAACTGGTCTTCGGTCAGAACCTGGTACCGCTGTCCCGCGGCACGATCCGGGTGGGGGACCCGGTCAGGATCCTCGAATAGCTCTTCGGGCGAAGCGGGAACCGCGCCGCGGGCCCGGGCGTTGGCCTGTATGAGAAATTCATGAGAGGCCCCGGGGGGGAAGTGATGTCGCTCTCTCTTCGACGGGTCCGTGCGTGGGCGGCTCCGCCGGAGGAGTATCACGGAGCGGGAAGGGGGTGCGGGCGGTGCGAGCGATCAGCGGACTCTGGCGCTGGCGGCGCAATCCGCTGTGCCGCGCGACCGACCTGGCCGAGGCCTGGGTGGCCCTGGCCGCCCTGATGCTGATCCTGCTGGCCGCCCCGCTGGCCGGCTCGCTCGTCGGGGGCACGGCTGAGGACGCCCTGCAGCGCTCCGTCCGGGCGCAGCACGAGGCGCGGCAGCTGGTGACGGCCACCGTGGTCCGCAAGCTGGACCCCTCCCCGCTGGACGCCGACCCGGAGACCTCGTCGGGCAGGGATCTGCGCACCCGCGTCCTCGCCGACTGGACGGCGCCGGACGGCACCGCGCACCAGGGCCCCGTCCTGGCGGGCCTCAAGGACCCGCAGGAGGGCGACGAGTTCCGGATATGGACCGACCGGCACGGCCGGCTGGTGCCCCGCCCGCTCGACTCCGCGACGGCCTCGACGCACGCGGTCCTCGCCGGCTTCGGTGCCGCCCTGGCGACGGGCGGTCTCATCGAGGGCGGGAGACGGCTGATCGTCTGGCGCATGGTCCGCCGCCGGTACGCCCGTTGGGACCAGGCATGGGACAAGGCGGGCCCGGACTGGGGCAGGACGGGCGCCGGCAACTGACGGCTCCCGGCTCTGGTCAACCCACCACCCGCGCGCACGCTACGGTGGTCCGGCCGAACCGTTCGGCACAACCCGCGCGCGAGCGAGCCCCAGGGACGCGCCCCGAGGGCGGACGAGCCATCAGTACGACCGAGGTGGGGGCACGGCTACACCATGGCACAGGGCACGGTCCAGGTGACGCACACCGGCACGTCGCGGTGGCGGCGCCGCACAGGTGAGTACGCATCGCTCGCCGCCGCCCTGGAGGCCGCGGCCGACGGGGACGTCCTCACCATCGCGCCCGGCACCTACCGGGAGAACCTCGTCCTGCAGCGCGCGGTGACCCTGCGCGGCCCCGAGGGCTCCCCCGGCTCCGTGCGGATCGCGCCCGTGGACGGCGTGCCGCTGACCGTGCGCGCCTCTGCGGTGGTGCAGGACCTCCATGTGGAGGGCCAGGACGCGGCCGCCCCTGCCGTGCTGGTCGAGGAGGGCACCCCGGAGCTGCGCGACGTACGGGTCGTGACGCGGTCTGCGGCCGGCATCGAGGTGCGCGGCAGCGCCCGGCCCACGGTCCGGCGCTGCGCGGTCGACAACCCGGCGGGCATCGGCATCGCCGTACTCGACGGCGCGGGCGGGGTGTTCGAGGAGTGCGAGGTCGTCGCGGCCGGCCAGGCGGGCGTGGTGGTGCGCGGTGGCGCCCACCCGCGACTGGAGCGCTGCCGGATCCACCACACCTCGGGCTCGGGCCTGTCGGCGACCGGGGAGAACTCCGCGCTGGAGGCGGTCGGCTGCGAGATCTACGAAGTGCGGGGCAGCGGTGTGCAGATCACCGGCCGGGCCACGGCACACCTCACCGACTGCGATGTGCACCGCACGACGGCCGACGGGGTCACGCTCGACACGGACGCGGTGCTGACCCTCGCCGACTGCCGCATCCACGACATCCCGGAGAACGCGGTGGACCTGCGCTCCCGTTCCGTTCTCACGCTGACCCGCACCACGGTGCGGCAGTTCGGGCGCAACGGCCTGTCGGTGTGGGACCCGGGCACGCGGGTGGACGCCAACCAGTGCGAGATCTTCGACAGCACGGGCGACTACCCGGCGGTGTGGGTCAGCGACGGTGCCACCGCCGTCCTGGACTCCTGCCGAGTGCACGACGTGCCGGACGCGCTGTTCGTCCTCGACCGCGGCTCGCGCGCCGACGTCGTCGACAGCGACCTGTCGCAGGTGCGCAACACGGCGGTGTCGGTGAGCGACGGCGCGACCGCGCAGCTCGACGACTGCCGGATCCGGGACGCGGCGACGGGCGCCTGGTTCCGCGACCACGGCAGCGGTGGCACGCTCAGCAACTGCACGGTGGACGGCACGCAGACCGGCGTGATCGTCACCAAGGGCGCCGACCCGACCGTGGAGCGCTGCACGATCGACTCGCCGGCGGAGGCGGGCGTCTACGTCTCGGCCGGAGGTCGCGGCAGCTTCCAGAACTGCCGGGTGACGGGCAGCGGCGGCTACGGCTTCCATGTGATCGACGGTAGCCGTACGACGCTGCGCAAGTGCCGCACGGAGCGGTGTGCGCGCGGGGGCTACGAGTTCGCGGACAGCGGCGCGGACGCCGCGTCCGGGGCGGGCCCCCTCGTCGAGGACTGCACGAGCGACGAGAGTGCCGGGCCGCGTGCGCCCGCGGCACCGGCGACGGCCGTGCAGACGGTGAGCCATTCCCCCGGCCTGCTGGGCGCGGTCCCGGGACAGCGCACCGAGCCGGAGCCGCCGACGCCGGCCGCCGAGCCCGGGCAGCCGGCCCGCACCTCCAAGGACGTTCTCGGTGAACTGGACGCGCTGGTGGGGCTGGAGAGCGTCAAGCGCGAGGTGCGCGCCCTCACCGACATGATCGAGGTCGGCCGGCGCCGGCAGCGGGCCGGTCTGAAGGCGGCCTCGGTCAAGCGGCACCTGGTTTTCACCGGCTCCCCCGGCACCGGCAAAACGACGGTCGCGCGGCTCTACGGCGAGATCCTCGCCTCGCTCGGCGTGCTGGAGAAAGGGCACCTGGTCGAGGTGTCCCGCGTGGACCTGGTCGGCGAGCACATCGGCTCGACGGCGATCCGCACGCAGGAGGCGTTCGAGAAGGCGCGCGGTGGCGTGCTGTTCATCGACGAGGCGTACGCGCTGTCCCCGGAGGACGCGGGCCGCGACTTCGGCAAGGAGGCCATCGACACGCTGGTGAAGCTGATGGAGGACCACCGGGACGCGGTCGTGGTGATCGTCGCGGGCTACACGGCCGAGATGGAGCGCTTCCTGTCGGTCAACCCGGGTGTGGCGTCCCGCTTCTCCCGGACCATCACGTTCAGCGACTACGGCCCCGAGGATCTGCTGCGGATCGTGGAGCAGCAGGCCGAGGAGCACGAGTACCGGCTGGCGCCGGGCGCGCCGGAGGCCCTGCGGAAGTACTTCACGGTGCTGCCCAAGGGCCCGGCCTTCGGCAACGGCCGTACCGCACGGCAGACGTTCGAGGCCATGGTCGAACGGCACGCGAGCCGGGTCGCCCAGTTTCCGGAGCCGAGCACGGACGACCTGACCCTCCTCTACGCCGAGGATCTGCCCGAGCTGCTCTGAGACTCCCGCGGTGCGGCCGGTGCTCTCAGGATCCCGCTGTTCGGCGGATGCTCTGAGGATCCGCTGTTCGCCGGATGCGCTGAGGATCCCGCTGTTCGCCGGATGTGCTGAGCATCCGCCTACGCGGCGGGCGGCTCGGGCTGGTGACGCGGCGAAGGCACCTCCCCGGCCGCCGGGTCCCCCGGCCGCAGTCGCGCCAGCAGCTTGCGGCGTTCCTCGGCGAAGACCGGATCGGCCTGGTAGTCGGAGTGACCGAGGATCGGCGCGGGCAGCGGCAGGAGGTCGGTACGGCCGTAGGCGAGAGGGTCCATCAGGGGGGCGTGGTCGACCTGCGGGCCGCGGTCGCCGGGCAGGCGCACCGGGCCGCCGATGGGGTCGGTGAGCCGGTGGAGGTTGCGCCAGCAGTCGACGTCCCGGTGCAGGGAGCTGAGCGCGGTAGGGCCGAAGTGCGCCGGGAACCAGCGGCCGTAGAGGCGCTCCAGCGGGGAGCCGTAGGTCAGCAGTGCGACCCGTTTGCGGGCGGACGGGGCGAGTTGCCAGGCCGCGGCGGCGGCGAGGACGCTGCCCTGCGAGTGCCCGGAGATGACCAGCCGTCCGCCGGTGGCGCGGGTCCAGGTGGCCATCCGCCAGGTCAGGTCGGGCACCGCGCGCTCGGCGTAGCAGGGCGGGGCGAAGGG
>NZ_POUC01000508.1 GCF_002891435.1 Streptomyces cahuitamycinicus | reverse complement strand
CAGTCACGTACCTCTACCGTTCCTGGCAAGCAACAGCCCCCGCCCGGTGCGCCAACACCTGCGGGGGCTTAACCAGAGATCGAACGACTGAAAGACCGATCCCATGGCTGAGTCCAAGTTTAGTGCTGCCTCCCCGCCCGCGCATCCAATGGCGAACCCCGGCTACGGCAAACGCACGGCCCCCGACCAACTCCCCCGCGCGAAGCCCGACTTCGCACACCTTGCACCCCGCGAAGCCGCCATCGCCGCGTACCTCGAACGGCTCCCCGACGGCGCCGACATCTCCGTAAAGACGCTGGCCAAACAGCTCCCGTACGGACAGTGCGCCCTCGGCACGGCCCTCAACCGCATCCAGCAGGCAGGCCATCTGCGGCGCGGCCGGGAGTGCGTGACGGCCGACGACGGCAGCTCCCGCTGGATCACCCGATCGTGGTGGTCCCGAACCGCCCGGGATGACGACTGGTGGGCCGCCTTCACCCGCGGCGACGTACCGCAGCAGGCAGCGCGCCCCACCCGCTCCCGGGCCCACATCCTCCTCGCCGCCCTCGGCCGCACCGCGTCCGTCCTGTCCCTCTCCGAGGCGGACTGCGCGGCACTCGCCCCACTCGTCACGGACTGGTTCGCACGGGGCGCATCGGAGGACGACGTACTGCGAGCGCTCACAGCCGGCCTGCCGACACCCGTCCACCACTCCGCCGCGCTCGTCCGCAACCGCCTGACCAGCAAACTCCCGCCACCACCCGCTCCACGCCCACCCCTACGGGTCCTGGAGTGCGCGAACTGCGGCGCCCCGGGACGTCCGGAAACCCTGCCAGGGGGCCGTTGCAGCGCCTGCCGGGGCGAACGCGCGCCCGCGCAACCCCCTGCACCTCTGTCCGCCCCCACGATCCACGACCGTGCGGCCGAGATCCGCGCCGCGATGTCCCAACGACGACAAGAGAAGGCACACACATGACGGCTCCTACGGTGCGACGCCCCTCTTTGAGGGCACGATGGAAGGGAGGAGGCACCACGATGACCCCTGGTACCGCTGACCGCCCGCTGATGCCCATCGAGGACTTCGAGGATCTGGCCGAGGTGGCCCCGAAGGGCGTGCGACTCGAGTACGTCGACGGTCGCGTCCGGACAAAGGACGCGCTCAGCGTCGAGGACTTCGAAGAGCTGGAACGCCGCGCCCCGGAGACCGTGCGGCTTGAGTACGTCAACGGAAAACTAGAGGTCAAGGCCATGCCGGACGGCAACCACCGGGAGATCTTCGTCTGGCTGCAGGAACAGTGCATGCAACATCGCCCTGACCTCCGCGTGTACGGCGAGTCCGGCGTCCGGACCGAGGCCTACCGGAAGGGGCGGGCCCGCACGGACGGAGCCGTCGCGCTCAAGGGCCACTTCAAAGGCCACGGTGAATGGTCAGCGTCCAACGGCATCCTCATGGCCGTTGAAATCACCTCCCACGACCGCGACACCAACCAGCGGGACCGTATCGACAAGCCCGTCGGCTACGCGGCAGTCGACATCCCCGTCTACCTGCTCATCGACCGCGACAGCAGCACGGTCGTCGTGTACAGCGAGCCCCAAGACGGCCGGTACCAGCAAAAGGCCGCTCACTCCTGGGGCACCCCGGTCGATCTGCCGGAGCCTCTCGGCTTCAGCCTGGACACCGAAGAACTCAAGGACTACGCCGAATGACGACAATGGACTCATGAACCACGCCCAGCTCACCGCCCTAGGCCGCGCCCTCCGACTCCTCGGGGAGCACGGGGAGGCCCTCACCGGCGACTCCCCGGACGCCAAGCTGCACGAGATCAAGGCCGATCTGAAGCGCGCGCTGGACCTGCTGGACGAGAGTGTCGCGGGCGCCGCGCCCACCACCCGCTGCCCCGAGCACCCGAACGGCCCCGTCGACGAGGCCGCCCCCGACCTGTGCCTGCTCTGCGAGACCCGGCGCAGGGCCGCCCGCAGGGCGGAGTTCAACGGACCCGCCCCCCAGCACCGGCCCGTCGAACCCGCGCCGTCCCGCTACGGCGTGAGCGGCGATCGCCCCCAGCCCCAGCAGCGCTGGCTTGCGGAGCTGTGGAACGGTCAGGCCTGGCAGCTGTGCGGCACCCCGCGCCGGGACCGGCGGGAGGCCGAACTCTTCATCAACGCCCAGCGCAAGGCACCCCGGGCCGCCATGGCGTACCGGCTGGTGCACGAGTTCACCGACTACGAGGTGCTCCGGGTCTGGGGGACGCCGGTGAAGGTGGACATCGAGCCGATGGGCAACCTCTGACCGGCCGGGCTACAGCAGCGGCAGGGGCAGGAACTCGTGTCCCTCCCACAGCCGCCGCGACCGCTCCTCCGGGTACGCCGTGACCACCGGCTCCGCGTCCAGCACCTGCACCAGCCGCTGCTCGTCGTCGTAGGCGGGCCAGCCCGGGTCGCCCGTCCTCGCGAAGGCCGACCAGGACGCGCGGAAGCGGGACGACAGCGAGAGCGCCTCGGCGGACGGCTCCGCGCCCGCGAACAGCAGAAGCCCCAGGTCCGCCCCGTACGTGCCGAACAGCAGCGGGATGTCCAGACCGTGGCAGGCACCGAGCGCGCCGCCGTTGCCCGGGGCCGGCCAGGTCAGTTCGTAGACGTGGGCGCGTCCGCCGCCCGCGCGCTGGGCCTGGGCCAGGTGGAGGGTGGGCATGTTGAACAGCCAGTCCGTCTGGACGCGTTCGTAGAGCTCGCTCGGGGAGGCGTCGGGGAAGGCCGTGCGGTAGGCCTGTCCGCCGTCGGGTCCGGGGGCGAACAGGCGCAGGGCGGAGGCCGCCCTCTCGTCGGTGATCTGGCCCAGCCGGCCCGCCATGGCGATGAACAGGCGGTACTCGTCGCGGTTGTGGCCAAGGAGCAACTCGACGTCCTGCGCCGAACCGGTCGCCAGGGCCTGCCACGGCATGACCGGCAGGACGTCCCCGTCGACCACCGGGGAGAAGGGCGTGACCGTGGGTGCCGCCTGGCCCCAGCGGTCGACGCGCTGGAGCATCTTGGCGCTCAGTGTCTCGCCCGCCGAGGTCAGTCGGTGCGGAGCGATCGTGGAGAGGTCGGCGACCGTGGGGCGCAGGCCCAGCTCGGCGGCGAGGGCGGTGCCGATGTCCCGGGCCAGTGCGTCGGAGAAGAACGTCCCCGGCACGCTCTGCGCGATCGCCCGCCGGAACAGACCTGCCGCACGGTCCATGCCGAGCAGCGAGGCGATCGAGCCCGCGCCCGCTGACTCCCCGAAGACCGTGACCTGGCCGGGGTCGCCGCCGAAGGACTCGATGTTGTCCCGCACCCATTCCAGGGCGGCCACCTGGTCGAGCAGGCCGCGGTTGGCGGGAGCGCCCTCGATGAACGCGAAACCCTCCATGCCCAGGCGGTAGTTGAGGGACACGACCACCACGTCGCCCTCGGTGGCGATGTGCCGGGCGTCGTAGCCGGGGCTGCCGGAGTGGCCGAGCTTGTAGGCGCCGCCGTAGATCCACACCATGACCGGCCGGCGGGCGCCCGGGTCGGGCTCGGGCGTCCAGACGTTGACCGTGAGCCACTCGTCGCCCTCGGGCACGTCGAGCAGGCCCGGGCCGCCCAGGTTGCCGAGGTCCTGCGGGGGCGGCGGGCCGAAGGCGTAGGCGTCGCGTATGCCGTCCCAGGGGTGCGCGGGCCGGGGCGCCATGAAGCGGGCCTCGCCCACCGGGGGTGCGGCGAACGGGATGCCGCGGAAGACCGCGAGTCCCTCCTCCCTCCGGCCGCGCACCGCACCGGCGGTCGTACGGACCACCGGTGCGGGCTCCTCCGCAGAGCCGCCCGCCGACGGGTGGGACTCGGTCGTCGTCATGTGGATCTCCTCACGGAATGCCGGTGAACAGGCGCTCAGTCAGTGTCGTTGACTGACGCAAGCAGATCCAGACGCTGTGGTGACGGGTGTCAGCTGAGGGACTTCAGCGACGCCGGGTTGTACGGCGCCACGTCCTCGAAGCGGCCGTCGAGCACCTTCCGGGCCCACTCGGGGTCCTGGAGCAGGGCGCGGCCGACGGCGACCATGTCGAACTCGTCGCGCTCGAAGCGGTCGAGGAGGTTGTCGAGGTCGCCGACCTCGGCGCCGTGGCCCTGGAAGGACTTGAGGAAGTCACCGCCGTCCAGGCCGACCGAGCCGACGGTGATGGTGGGCCTGCCGGTGAGCTTCTTGGTCCAGCCGGCCAGGTTGAGGTCGGAGTCCTCGAACTCGGGGAGCCAGTAGCGGCGGGTGGAGGCGTGGAAGGCGTCGACGCCGGCGGCGGCCAGCGGGGACAGGATGGCCTCCAGCTCCTCGGGGGTCTCGGCGAGGCGGGCGTCGTAGGCGTCCTGCTTCCACTGGGAGTAGCGGAAGATGACGGGGAAGTCGGCGGAGACGGTCCCGCGGACGGCCGCGACGATCTCCTCCGCGAGCTTGACGCGGGCGACCCGGTCGCCGCCGTAGGCGTCGGTGCGGCGGTTGGTGCCCTCCCACAGGAACTGGTCGAGCAGGTAGCCGTGGGCGCCGTGGAGCTCCACGCCGTCGAAGCCGATGCGCTCGGCGGCGGCAGCGGCCTCGGCGAAAGCGCCGATGACGGCGTCGATGTCGGCCTGGGTCATGGCCTTGCCGGTGGGCTCGGCCGCGCCGATGCGCAGCCCGGAGGGGCCGACGGCCGGGGCGTCGGCGACGGGCGGCTCGCCCTGGTTGCGGACCATGCCGATGTGCCAGAGCTGCGGCACGATGGTGCCGCCCGCGGCGTGCACCGCCTCGGCGACCTTCGCCCAGCCCGCGAGCTGCTCCTCGCCGTGGAAGCGCGGCACGCGGTCGCTCTGCCCGGCCGACTCGTGGCCGACGTAGGTGCCCTCGGTGACGATCAGGCCGACTCCGGCGGCGGCGCGGCGCGCGTAGTACGACACGACGTCCTCGCCGGGCACGCCGCCCGGGGAGAACATACGGGTCATCGGCGCCATCGCGATCCGGTTGGGAACGGTCAGGCCGCCCAGCGAAACGGGCCGGGACAGGATTTCGGCGGCGCGGGAAGCGGAGGCGGCGACAGTCACGTGGGGGCTCACTTTCGGATACCGGAAGGTATGTGCATACGCATAGGACGTAACCTTCAACCATCCGGTCCGGTCATGGCCATCCCAACTCCGCTGTGATCCCGGACAC